>CACZPU010000037.1 GCA_902783165.1 uncultured Prevotellaceae bacterium | reverse complement strand
GTTTGAAACCTCTGCCAAACGATAAACGTTGGCCTCACGTGCACGGTAGTCACCACCCTTCACCGTGTCGTAGAACAGACGATAGACAGAGTCACCATCGTTCTGATAGCATTTAGCGGCATTGATACCACCCTGAGCAGCGATAGAGTGCGCGCGACGGGGAGAGTCCTGAATACACAGGTTAATCACGTTGAAGCCCATCTCTCCGAGTGAAGCAGCTGCAGAAGCACCGGCCAAACCAGTACCTACAACGATGACGTCGAGCTTCAGCTTGTTCTTCGGGTTAACCAAGCGCTGATGAGCCTTATATTCCTTCCATTTCTCAGGTACTGGACCTGCAGGAATCTTAGAATCTAATACTTTTGCCATAATCTTTTTAAGAATTAAAGGTTGATAATTAGCAGAGGCTTGGAGCGCAGTTGAATGCGAAAGCCAGAACCACAATCAGGAAGCAGAGCATGAGAAGCGTCACATAGATGAAGCCTATCATCTTCCAACGGCAGAGCCAAGTCTTACCACTCCAGCCCAATGTCTGCATAGCCGACCAGAAGCCGTGAGTAAGATGTAACCAAATTGCTACAAGCCAAATGATGTAGAGCACAACAAAGACAGGATTGGAGAAAGTCACCTTAATCCACTCAAATCCGTCTGTCGGGCTAATGGCTGGCATAGCACCAATAAGCTCTGCGAACATCATGTTGTACCAAAAGTTCCAGAGGTGGATGAGCAAACCGATGAGGATAATAATACCCAACACCAGCATGTTCTTAGAGGCCCACTCTACCTTTCCTGCATTTACCGTTGTTGCCACTTCGTAGCGGTTGTTACCGCGGGCTGTTCGGTTCTGTGCCGTCAAGATAAAGGCATAGACAATGTGAATCACAGCCAAGGCAGCCAAACCAAGAGTAGCCACTACGGCATACCAGTTGGCACCCAGGAATTCGCAAATCATGTTGTAACCTTCTCCCGAGAACAGCGCAACCATGTTCATGCAACCATGAAAGGTCAGGAACAGAATCAGCGCAATGCCCGTTACAGACATTACAACTTTCCTACCAATTGATGAATTGATTAACCACATAAATGATTGATTTTAAAATTATTAATTGTTAGACTTAAATTTTCATGACCACTAAAAACCAGAAATTTTTATTTTTGTTTTTTATGGTATTTATTATTACAGAAATCAAATTTCTATACACTATCACTGGGCAGTGCCATACCTTGTAATAAGTATTTCACCACCCTTTCAGAGTGCAAATATACCATAAAATCATGAGAACACAAAGCATTTTGAATAAAAAAATAATCTTTTGTTAAAAGAATGTGTTATCAGGATAGAAAAGTATTTGTTTCTTTGACAACAATTGGTTATTCTAACTCTATTTTATACAATTATTGTTTGAATCATATTTATGCAGAAATGATAAGAAAAAAACATGTGTTGTCGTGTATTATTTGAAAAAAGAATGATATTAGTAACTTTTTAGAAATATAAAGGATAAAACCATTCATAGTTTTTGCATTGACAAAGAAAAAAACCATTGGAAAACGAAAGTATTCGAAAAAATTGTACTATCTTTGCACGGTAGAACAAACAAATCAAGAAAACTTATGAAGAAACTTTCTGTGATGCTTTTGTCATTCATCTGCTCACTACAGATGATAGCAGGCAATATTTATGTTTCTCCTAATGGCTGTGATACCAATCCCGGAACAAAGGAAAAGCCTCTTGCCTCATTGGAACAAGCTCTCAAACAGGCTCGCGAATGGCGACGGCTGAATAAACCCGAAGTGAAAGGCGGCATCAATATCATGCTCACTACAGGAACCTATCAAATTACCAAGCCCATCTTTATCCGACCAGAAGACAGTGGAACAAAAGATTCTCCAACAATCATCAAAGGAGAAGCAAACCAACTTTCTGGCGGTATTCGAATCGAGAAATGGACAAAGGGGTGCAACGATTCACGAATCAACCCAGACTTACGAGAAAAAATATGGACAGCAGATGCCCCCCGTGTCGGCAACAAAATATTATTTTTCAGGCAAATGGATGAGGGTGTAAGAACCAATCAATTCGGATATCAAGTGATTGAGGACAAGTCCTCTGCCATCAACACATCATCGCTAAGAATGGAGCGTATGCTGAACTTCAACACCAAAGACCGCACCATCACAATTCCAACACCCAAGCAAGACCTGAGCCATGCCGACCAACTGGAAATGCTTGTACACCAACGATGGGCAACAGCTATTCTTCGAGTGAAAGACATGCGGGTGATGGGCGACTCCACCATCGTTTCATTCCATGAACCCGAAAGCAAATTAGAGTTTGAACACCCCTGGCCACAACCTATTATCAATGGCGAAAAAGGCAGTTCTTCGTATTGTTTAATGAACGCTTTGGAACTCCTTGACGAACCAGGCGAATGGTATCAAGAATACCCATCAGGCAAGGTTTACTATTATCCTTATGAATCAGAAATCATTCAACCTGAAAATAAATTCTTTGCATGGCCCATTGTGCCAGTACTCAAAACGCTCATCAATATCAGCGGAACACCAGAACGGCGCGTCAGCAATATCCGTTTTGAGAATCTCGGAATAAGAGATGCCGCATGGACACGTCCGTCAGAGCAGGGACATGTGACTTTACAAGGAGGCTTTGCTATGATTGATGCCTACAAGCTACTTGAACCAGGATTGCCTGAAAAAGCAGAACTTGAAAACCAAGCTTGGATTGAGCGACCTGATGCCGCTGTTAAAGTGAGCTATGCCGATAATATTGTGTTCAACAATTGTAATTTCAGTTACCTCGCAGCCACAGGAATTGATATGGAAAAGAGTGTGAACAACTCTGCCATCAGTCATTGCATATTCAACGATATTGGTGGCACTGCTATCATGGTGGGTACGTTTCCAGACCAAGGATTTGAAACACATGTCCCATACTCTCCTAAACACGATGAAGACATTTGCGACGGCATCACCATCAATAACAATAGCATTGAACACTGCACTAACGAAGACTGGGGAGCTGTTGGCATCGGTGCTGGCTATGTGCGTAACATCAATATTGTGGGCAATGCTGTTCACGATTTGAATTATTCCGGTATCTGTGTGGGTTGGGGATGGACAGCTTTGGAGAGCGGTATGCGTAATAACCGAATTGAAAACAACCATATATACTACTATGCCAAACAACTCTATGATGCCGGAGGCATATACACCTTAAGTTACCAGCCAAACTCCTTCATCCGCAACAACCGTATTGAAGCGCCAACCAAGGCTCCTTATGCCACCAACGACCGTGCCTTCTGCATCTATTTTGATGAGGCTACCGATGGTTTTACCGTAGAAAACAATTGGATGCCATTCGAGAGTTTTGGATATAACAAACCTGGTAAAAAAATGGTTATCCGCAATAACGGGCCGAAAGTGAAACTACCTGCAGAATTCCAATGACAAAATAATAAAAAATTAATATATTAATGAAACCAACAAATTATCATCTGTTCGATTTCCTCGATTTTGATCCAGAACTGAAACGTGACGAAAGCCTTTGGAAAGCATACAAACCAACTTCCGTATACGAACGCGATGGCGACATATACGTGGTTATACCTTTCCAAAAACAGGTCTTAGCCAACGACATGGAAGCCGATATGTCGGTTGCGCAAGTAACACATACGCTTATCATCCGAATGTACGAACCAAAAATAATTCGTATATTCATAGATTGCACCGATGGTGAGAAAAGAGAAAAACAACTGGTCCCCAATGACAATTCCGACATACTGCAATTCAGTCAACGCGTTCGCCGCATGCCACTACACTTGGAAATCGGTGACAATTGCTGGACCATTAAAAGTGGCGACGGCATTCGCCGGGCATTCATCAATAATAACGATGCACCTATCGACCATTGGAGCGATCTGCAACCTGCACCACAACCAACCATAGACATCTGCTTCTATCCAGACGGTCAGCGCGAAGTGCGCTTGGCTGCATACGACCATTTCTCACCGCCACGTTATGATGCACTGCCCATTGCTTTTTGCAAGACAGGAAACTGCAACAATCGTGCGACACTCTCCTTTGAATGCAAAGCCGACGAATGCTTTGCCGGAACCGGTGAGCGTTTCATGAAAATGGACCTCAGCGGACAAACCTTCTTCTTGAAAAACCAAGATGGTCAAGGAGTGAACAACCGCCGCACCTACAAGAATATCCCGTTCTATCTGTCAAGTCACATGTATGGTACGTTCTATCACACCACGGCACATAGCAAACTATCGCTTGCAGGCCACTCTACTCGTTCCGTGCAATTCCTGAGCGACCAAGCAATAATCGATGCTTTCATCATCGGAGGCGATACGGTGGAAGAAATCATCCGCGGCTATCGCGATTTGACAGGCTATCCCTCCATGCCACCTCTATGGAGTTTTGGTATTTGGATGAGTCGTATGACCTACTTTTCCGCTGACGAAGTGAGCAACATATGCAACCGCCTGCGCCAAGAACACTATCCTTGTGACGTAATCCATTTGGACACTGGATGGTTCAAGACCGACTGGCTTTGTGAATGGAAATTCAACGACGAACGTTTCCCCAATCCTCCTCAATTCATCAAATCGCTCAAAGACAAGGGATTCCGTGTTTCGCTTTGGCAACTACCTTATGTGGCTGAAAATGCCGAGCAAATTGCAGAGGCACGCGAAAACAACTATATCGGCCCACTGACTAAAAAGCAAGAATCGGAAGGTAGCAATTTCTCCGCACTCGACTATGCCGGCACTATTGACTTTACCTACGATAAGGCCACACAATGGTACAAAGGCTTACTCAAAAAGCTGCTCGACATGGGTGTCGTTTGCATCAAGACCGATTTCGGCGAGAACATTCACATGGATGCGGTTTATAAGAACATGACACCCGAACTGCTCAACAACCTCTATGCCTTGCTCTACCAAAAAGCCGCGTATGAGATTACCAAAGAAGTGACAGGAGATGGTATCGTATGGGCACGTGCTGCATGGGCCGGATGTCAACGTTATCCATTACATTGGGGCGGTGACTCTTGTTCTTCGTGGGACGGAATGGCTGGCTCTTTGAAAGGCGGTCTGCATTTCGGACTCTCCGGTTTTGCTTTTTGGAGCCACGATGTTCCAGGATTCCACACACTTCCCAACTTTATGAACGGCATTGTTCGCGACGATGTCTACGTGAGATGGACACAATTTGGCGTATTCTCATCACATATCCGCTACCACGGCACCAACAAGCGCGAGCCATGGCACTATCCCAACATTGCTTCTATCGTAAAAAAATGGTGGAATCTACGCTACGCCTTGATACCTTACATTGTGCAAGAAAGCTTGATTGCCTGCCATAGTGGATACACTTTATTGCAAGCACTTATTTTCCATCATCCCAACGACAAGACTTGCTGGCATATCGATGATGAATATTATTTCGGCAATGATTTTCTGGTTGCACCAGTGATGAATAGCGAAAACAGCCGCGAGGTCTACCTTCCCGAAGGCCGCTGGTGCAATTTCTTTACAGGGCAACGCCACAATGGCAAACAATGGATAACTATGCAAGACATTCCTTTGGAACAGATGCCAGTATTTGTACGCGAAGGAGCTGAGATACCTATGTACCCCGAATACGTTGAATGCACAGATGAAATGGACTTGAGCAAGTCGGTTACAATAACTATAAATGAAAATTTCAATGGGTATTCTATATGAATAAAAAGTGTGTACGTTCTTTGCTCCCAATGTAAACAAACCTTATATATTCTTTAAACAGACTTATTAATATAGTATAAAAAGCAATCACTCAGGAATAATATAATATAAAAACGTTATGAATACATGGAAACCAAATCTTGAGGAAACCAAGAAAAGATACATCAACTGGTGGAATCATAAGGGAATAATATTAAATATGTGGGAACATTTCCAAGAAGGAGTGACTCCCCATGCTGATGTTCCCATGCCAGTTGCACCCAAAGACTTAAATCAAAAATGGTTTGACCCTCAATGGCGCGCCGATTACCTTGACTGGTACGTTGCTCATTCCTCCTTAATGGCCGATATGTTGCCCGTAGCCAATACCCATTTAGGACCGGGATCGTTAGCTGCCATTCTAGGTGGTGTGTTCGAAGGTGGTGAAGACACTATATGGATTCACCCCAATCCGAACTATACCGATGATATCGTCTTCAACCCAGACCATCCCAACTATCTGCTACATAAGCAGTTACTCAAAGCCTGCAAGAAAAAGGCCCAAGGTCATTACTATGTGGGGATGCCCGACTTGATGGAGGGAATGGATGTGTTGGCAGCCATGAAAGGTACAGACAAAGTACTGCTCGACACAGTCATGCAACCTGAAGTGCTGGAACATCAGATGCAACAAATCAACGATATATACTTCCGTGTATTCGATGAACTTTACGACATTATCCGTGAAGGCGATGAAATGGCATTCTGTTATTTCTCCTCATGGGCTCCCGGCAAAATGTCTAAATTGCAGAGCGACATATCCACAATGATTAGCATTGATGACTACCGTCGCTTTGTACAACCGTTCATCCGTCAACAATGTCAAAAAATCGACTACACACTCTATCACCTCGATGGTGTAGGCGCCATGCATCACCTACCTGCTCTCCTTGAAATCAAAGAGCTAAACGCCATTCAATGGACTCCAGGTGTAGGCGAACCGCAAGGCGGGAATTCCAAATGGTATGACCTATACAGGAAAATCCTTGCTAGTGGCAAGAGCATCATGGCATGTTGGGTGACAATAGATGAACTGAAACCACTCTTAGATAATATTGGTGGCGATGGTGTACACCTTGAGATGGATTTCCATAACGAACGGGAAGTGGAACAGGCCATGCGCATCATAGAGGAATTCCAAAGCAAGGAAGAGTACAAGAAGCCTACCGAAGATGTAATACACATCTCCTATAACGAGGCGAGTCAAGTGATTTCATCAGCTGCAAGTGAAATAGAAATTGACAATGAAGTGATGGCTATCATCCAAAAAGTGGAAGAAGAGGTTCGTATGCAAGGTGAAAAATGCCCTTGCGGAATAGACCACAACGTACATCACTTAATTAATGATGGTGCCACTACATTCCTGAATACCTATCAGTTGTCAAAACCATCACTTGAGGATATTTCCCAAGAAAGAATCCTTATTTTCGATGGGGCAATGGGCACTTCTATACAGGCCCTTCAACTTACTGGAACTCAAGGAAGCAACGAATATCTATGCGTTGAAAGGCCAGAAGTTATTTCTGATATATACCGTAGTTTCTTTGCTGCCGGATCGGATATCATCACCACTAATACATTCAATGCCCAAAGCATCTCGCTAAAACCGTTAGGATTAGAAAAAGAAACCCACCATATCAATGTAGAAGCCGCACGACTGGCAAAGCAACTTGCTGATGCATTCACCATAACCAACCCTCAGAAACCACGCTACGTACTGGGGGGTATGGGTCCCACTCGCGAGACCATTTCTATGGAAGGAACTCATGTAACCTATCATGAAATGTGCGACATCTACCAGGAACAGGCAGAAGCCTTACTTGAAGGTGGTGTGGACGGTCTTTTATTGGAAACCATTTTTGATGTAGAGAATGCGAAAGCAGGTATTGAAGGCTGCAAAAAAGCCATGCAAACCATCCATCGACAAGTACCTTTGGTTTTAAGTTTTACTGTCCGTACCCCCGAAGGATTCAACATGATCGGGCAAAACATCTTCGACTTCATCAAGAAGCTGCCCAAGAAAGAGTTATTTGCCGTGGGCATCAATTGCAATCCAGATATTCAGATGGTGGTTTCGCTCACACGCCGACTGGCATCCGAGACACCCTTCCGAATTATTGTGTTCCCAAATGCGGGATTCCCAGACGAGCATAACAACTACCCCACATCTCCCGAACTCTTTCAGCACGAGATGTGGCCGCTCTTCAACGAGCATATTGTAAACATTGTGGGCGGCTGCTGTGGCACCACCCACCAACACATTGCCGTGCTCAGTCAATTGGCAGAACCCGCTCCGGAATGTTTCCTGACACCACACATCCCAGGAAGTTCTAAAACTATCGTACCCATCACCCCAACCCCAACAGAAACAAAACCATCGGACATTGATGACAAAACCTCAATACCATCCACTTATGATGCTATCGTATCGGGCAAGGCCGATGACTGTGCCGCTGCCACCAAAGCAGCCATTGAATCTGGCCGCGAGCCACAAGACATTATCAATAATGACATGATACGGGCTATGGGCGAGGTTGGCCAAAGGTTCCAAGACGGCAAGGCATTCGTTCCACAGTTGCTCATGGCTGGACGCGCCATGAAGGCAGGACTGGAGATCCTTAAACCACTTATGGCCGGGCAGAAGGCCACTACGCTGGGTAAGGTTGTAATTGGCACTGTAAAAGGCGACCTCCACGACATTGGCAAGAATCTGGTTGCCTCTATGCTCGAAGGTTGTGGGTTCGAAGTTGTTAACATCGGCATTGACGTTTCTGCCGACAGATTCATTGAAGAAATAAAGAAAAACGAACCAGACATCTTGTGCATGAGCGCGCTGCTCACCACCACCATGGGTTATATGAAAGAAGTAATTTCTGCGCTCGAGGAGGCCGGCATTCGTGACAAGGTAAAAGTAATGGTTGGCGGCGCGCCAGTCACCCAAGGATTTGCCGATGAAATTGGCGCTGATGGTTATAGTGACAATGCCAACTCTGCTGTCTCTGTTGCCAAACAACTACTAGGTAAACTGTAATATCTGTTTTCCACATAATCGAACCTAATCTGACAACATCACAATTAATTTTAATAAACAATAACTAATATGCATGTAAAATTTTTAGGATTACTCGATTGGTCAATCCTCATTGCCTATTTCGTCATTCTTCTGGCTATAGGCATTTGGGCCAGTACCAAACGCAAAAAAGGTAGCAGCCTCTTTTTGGCAGAGCATTCTTTGCGATGGTATCATATAGGATTCTCCATGTGGGGAACCAATGTGGGACCATCGATGCTTATTGCCTCTGCAAGTGCAGGCTTCACTACTGGTATCGTTTCGGGCAACTATGCTTGGTATGCCTTTGTATTCATCTTCTTGCTGGCATTTGTTTTCGCACCAAGATATCTTGGAAGCAACGTAAGCACATTGCCTGAATTCATGGGACTGCGTTTCGGTCAGCAGACACGCAATATCCTGGCCTGGTATACCATCGTCACTGTTCTTATTTCATGGCTAGCACTGACTCTCTTTGCCGGAGGGATCTTGATTCGTCAGGTATTTGAGATTCCGATGTGGGCTTCAGCACTTATTCTGCTGGCAATCTCGGCTTTCTTCACCATGCTGGGCGGGCTCAAGGCCGTTGCCTATACCAATGTCTACCAGATGGTACTGCTCATTATTGTTAGTGCCACACTCACCATCGTCGGACTTATCAAGGTAGGTGGTGTCAGCGGACTAGCTGCCAACGTGCCTTCTGGATATTGGAATCTTTTCCTCCCTAATAGCAATCCTGATTTCCCTTGGCTTCCTATTATACTTGGCTATCCCATAATGGGTGTGTGGTTCTGGTGTACCGACCAAAGTATGGTGCAGCCTGTATTGGCAGCCAAGAGTCTCAATGAAGGACAGAAAGGAGCCAATTTCACAGGTTGGCTGAAGATTCTCGATGTGCCTCTTTATATTCTTCCTGGAGTTTTGTGTTTGGCATTGTTCCCTGCTCTGAAGAATCCAGATGAAGCATATATGACCATGGTGACCAATCTCTTCCCTGTCGGTATGGTTGGACTAGTATTAGCTGTGCTCACGGCAGCGTTGGTAAGTACTATTGGTTCTGCCCTAAATGCGCTGAGCACTGTTTTCACCATGGACATCTACGTGAAAAAATTCAATCCCAATGCTAGTCAATCTGAAATTATTCGCATGGGGCAATATGTAACAGTTATAGGTGCTATCATATCGGTAATCATCTGCGTAGCCATCGATAGTATCAAGGGCCTCAACTTGTTTAATGTATTCCAGTCTGTTCTTGGATTCATTGCTCCCCCCATGGCAGCTGTGTTCCTCTTTGGCGTTTTCTGGAAACGCACCACACGCCGTGCTGCCAATATGGCCCTCACTCTCGGAACTGTTTTCTCAATTGGTGTAGGTATTCTATATCTGTGGGTGTTGCCTGCCGAGAAATATGATTTCTGGCCACATTTCATGATGCTTTCGTTCTATATTTTCGTCATCATCGGCTTGGCTATGATTGTTGTCTCGCTACTTGACAAGACACCTCAAGAGGCTACTATGATGAAGAAAATAACAGAGAAGACCTCAATAGGTGTAAAGATTGGTTGGGCTGCCCTTATCATTGTAATGATTGGACTATACATTTTCTTTAATGGCCATTAAAGGAAAGATGCTTAACGAGTTAATATAGAAGAAAACAATTCTGATAATTTCTTGCCAACCACGTCGGGCGATGCCATTTCTCTTACATGATTGGAAATTGCGCGCCCGTCGTGGTTGTTTTTTTCTGCTACATGCTGCATAGCATCCGCCAGTTTGTCAACACTCTCAATAGGAACAATATAACAACCGTCAATGCGTTGGCACTGAGGAACACATTCGGTTGAGACAACTGGTATGCCTGTACTCATCGCCTCAAGCAACACCAACGGCTGCACCTCGCTCCTGCTGGCAAGCACCAAGGCATCACTGTGATAGAGCAACGACCTCACCTCCTCCTTTTTTAGCTTACCCATAACACGAACACGGTCTTCTATATGGTTTACCCCAACCATCTCCATGCACGCTCTGCTATCCGTATTTAATCCAGCTATTGACAGTGTCACATCCATGCCACTGTCTAATAATTTCTTGAATGCTGGAAACAAAACATCATATCCTTTACGATAATAAAAATCGGCAAGGCAACAAAAATGAAACGGACGAGAAAAGAATGGCTCTCTTGGTTCGTAATGGAAAAATTCAGTGTCTATAGTATTAGAAACATATGTCCACCGATAGTTTTTCCCATAATAACTTGATATATCATCAACAAGTTCATTGGATACAGGTATCACCATGTCTGCATGCTCGTATGCTCGTTTCAACAAAGCTATTTGCCATGCATTGCTTGGGGCCTTTCCAAACTCCTGTTCCAACAGCATAAGTGGAAGATGTTCGGTAATAACATAGGGCAACCGCTTAGGAACAAAACGCTTGCTATATGTTTCACTGATAAGCATGGCCGCATAGCCTGCCCATTTACAACAATGAGCATGCAATATGTCGGGATAACCATATTGTTCCACATACTCATTAAACATTGAGCATACTATCCTCACCCATCGATTAACATTATATCGAATCACCTTTGGGCAGCCTTTCTGATAAGACTGATAAACTTCAATTCCATCTAAGTTGTGCCAATGACGACGTGACGTACGAGAAATAAAATCTTTTAAACCCATCCTAACGGAAAGCTGCACATTGCTCAGTATGCGCACTTCATTGCCATTAGCCTTTAGGGCCTTTGCCTGATCCAAACAAAAGAGGCCACCGCATGGTGGGAAGAAAGAAGGTATTTCGAGTATATGCATGATTCTAATTGTTTTTTGCCTTGTTGGGATTACGCCTTCTCTTATAACATTGTTTAAAATCACATAATCCACATGTATAGTCAAGATGACGTACATCTTTTCCCAAACCAATTATGCCACTTACCGATTTAATGGGAATCATCAAGGAACTATCAGTAAGCTGAACTTCACAGGGATTTGTATAACCTTCTGCTGATTGCTTCCCTCTTTTGTCCGAAAAGAGAGAAAACAGTGTCTGTTGTTCACTCACATGCCACCCACAATAGCCAGGAGAGAAGCGGTTTGTATGCTTCCAACCCAACTTGTTGACAGATTCTTGCAAACTCAATTCCATTTGGTCGCAACATTTCTCTGCTATCAAGCTACCCAAAGCATCGGCTATAAACACACGCACCATATCACCCGCAAGCATCAACTGTCTCTGATAGTCTTCAAACTCCATACCAGCCGTACATACAAAACAGGCAAAAGCTTCACTACCCTTCAACTGACGAGCAATAATCTTTCCTATTTTAAATAAGCCGACACTCTCACTCTCAGAAGTCTTTAAAGAAGACTCAGTTAACAGGAATCTGGTAACGAAGAAACAAAAGCGGGGCTTCAAAAATGATTTTATATCACTGACAATGCGTTGAATTTCTGACAATGTAGCCTCATCGGGAATATTGTCATGATACCCCATTTGTTCATATAATTCATGCGGGGTAATATTCAAGTCATCAAATGTCAATTCTTTGAATGTCAAGATAAAAATTAATTAAGAGTTTTGTTGTATTCATCCAATGCCTCAAAGAAAGCATCTATATTGGTTGCTGGAGTATGAGGAGGAGTATCACATCCGCTTGAAAGCACAAAATTGGGATAATCACTTGTCTCCTTCAACAATTTACTGACCACCTGTTTCATCTCTTGACAAGTACCATCTTTAAATACAGACACTGGATCGACATTTCCCATAGCCAAAGCGGTGGGGGGGACATCTTTCAAAACTTCCTTCATAGAACATTTATTACCAAAATGGTATGCAGCCGATTCTGTAGCCACCATCGCCTCGGTGCAATGACCTGTATTTCCACAATTGTGAAGCACCACTATGAAATAATCGTCCTGAACATAATCGACAATCTGCTTGACATATTGCGATGAGAATTCCTTGCAGTCATCATTGCTCATCAAACCGGCTGCAGGCTCAGCCATCACTACTCCATTAGCACCTGTTGCCTTCAAGGCCATACAATATTTCAGAATAAAATCGGTGCATTTTTGCAATAAGAGATGAGCTGCATCGGGATGTTCATAAATTAACACCATGATTTCCGACATGTCATACAATCGACCTGCCAAAGAGAACGGACCGATACATCCGCTAAATAGCGGACGGTCGTTAATGGCTCTTGCCGCCAACAAATTGGCTTTCAAATAAGCGGGAATGCGTCCAGAATTCAAAGAAGGAACCTTCAGTTGATAAATAGACTCAACATTAGAAAGTAGACGATTTGAAACAGCTGGCACTGCAATATCAGAAAAAACAATTTCTGCACCAAAGCATTCGGCCTCGGTTGTCAAATCCATGATTGTTGCTGCGGCAGCACTAGGATACCGCTTCGTCAATTTTAATACAGCATTATAGTGAACACTTCCATCGCTGACAGCCTCCTTCACAGTATTGCCATTCATCTCTATGCCAGGATGTGTCATGATAGGGATTGCCTGAATCTCTTTTTTTTGGATTACCTTGCTAATCCATTGCGTCATGTTCATTTTCATAAATTATTCCCTCTGATTTGTTTTTAGCTTTTATGATTATTCGTGGCAAAGATACGAAAAGTCATGAGCAAAACAAAGAAACTCGTTTCTTTTTTTGCTAAGACGAGATATTTTCGTGGATAATACAGAACTTACTGCTTTGCATTGTCAGTTTTTTGCACTATCTTTGCACACTCAACCAAAAGACGACTCATGGCAGATAATAAAGAAAAGCTTTGGAATGCTAACTACATCAAGGTGATGAGTGCTAATTTTGCGCTCTTTTTTGCCTTCTATTTACTTTCACCCTTGCTGCCCTTGTATCTCTATGAGGCCTTTGGTGCATCAAAAGACACCATAGGAATTGTATTGTCTGGCTATACCATTGCAGCATTGCTCACCCGACCGTTTAGTGGCTTCATCGTTGACACCTTCGACCGCAAGCGAGTGCTGATGTTTTGTTTTTTTCTTTTCTTTGCTTTTTTCGCAGGATACCTAGCCGCTGGTACACTACTGATGTTTGCCGTTGTAAGAACTATCCACGGCGCCCCTTATGGCGCACTGACCGTGGCCAACAGTACCGTGGCTATAGATGTGCTTCCTTCCTCTCGCCGTAACGAGGGAATAGGCTATTATGGACTGAGCAATAATCTATCCATGGCAATTGCGCCATCCATTGGCATATGGATTTTCAAAATATCAAACAATTTCGAATTGCTTTTTTGGTTAGCCCTCATCGTTGCTGGTATTGGTTTGTTGATTGATGCCACAGTGAAGGTGCCTGTTAAGGAAATCGTAAAAAACAAAAGCAAACTATCGTTCGACCGTTTTTTCTTAACACGTGCCTGGCTTATGGCCATCAACATTGCTCTGTTTGGCTTTTGCTTCGGTGTGATGAGCAATTATCTCGCCATCTACAGCAAGCAAGTGCTGGGTATTACCAGCGGGACTGGCACCTATTTTATGCTCTTGTCCATAGGTCTGTTTGTTAGCAGACTACAAGGTGCGGCCGAATTGCGCAAAGGGCACCTCACTCAAAATGCGTCTAAAGGCATTGTCATCTCGCTAGTGGGATATATCCTGTTTGCCTCCATTGCACATCTTTCATCGCCAACGTTGATCAATATAGGTTATTATGGCTCTGCTATACTTGTGGGCTTGGGCAACGGACACATGTATCCCGCATTTTTGAATATGTTCATTGCTGTGGCAAAAAACAGTGAGCGAGGCACCGCCAACAGTTCCATTCTTACCGGATGGGATATAGGATTCGGCCTGGGTATCCTGCTGGGCGGCATCGTATCAGAGCATCTTGGCTACGGAGCAGCTTTCTGGATGGTAGCAGTTGACAATATGCTGGGTGTTGCCCTCTTCTTCTTCGCCACACGCCACTTCTTCAATAAAAGAAGACTAAGATAAACTATCTGCGCTTTTGCAAGACTTATTTCCCTGATTTTATAGTTTTTTTGTTACTTGCATAGTGGCTTGTTCGTAATTATTATTTATCTTTGCACCTATGAATGAGAATTTTGACATAAGAAGTGAAAACCTCTCTTCGTCAGAGAAGGAATTTGAGAATGCGCTTCGACCATTGCATTTCAATGACTTCAGCGGACAGAAGAAGGTAGTGGAAAATTTGGAAGTCTTCGTTGAAGCAGCCAAATACCGCGGAGAACCACTTGACCACACCCTGCTTCATGGCCCTCCCGGACTAGGAAAGACCACTCTCTCGAACATCATTGCCAACGAATTGGGCGTGGGATTTAAGATAACAAGCGGACCTGTACTTGATAAACCTGGCGACTTGGCCGGCATTCTTACCTCTTTGGAAACTAATGATGTGCTGTTCATTGACGAGATTCACAGGTTGTCACCCGTGGTAGAGGAGTATCTCTACTCTGCCATGGAAGACTATCGAATTGACATCATGATAGATAAAGGCCCGTCGGCTCGTTCTATACAGATAGACCTCAACCCTTTCACACTCGTTGGAGCCACCACTCGCAGCGGACTCCTCACCGCTCCGTTGCGTGCCCGCTTCGGCATCAACATGCATTTAGAATACTACGAGCCGGAAACACTTCAGAAAATCATCAAGCGCTCGGCCTACATCCTCAAAGTGCCTATTACTGAAGATGCCTCCGCAGAGATAGCTCGCCGCTCAAGAGGCACGCCACGTATTGCCAACGCTCTGTTGCGCCGTGTACGAGACTTTGCTCAAGTGAAAGGCAACGGTAGCATCAACACCGAGATAACACGCATCGCACTCACCGCGCTGAATATCGATCAATATGGACTGGATGAGATAGACAACAAGATTCTACTCACTATCATTGACAAGTTCAAAGGCGGACCTGTTGGTGTGGGCACCATCGCCACAGCCATCGGAGAAGATGCCGGCACCGTGGAGGAAGTCTACGAGCCGTTCCTCATAATGGAAGGATTCATCAAGCGCACACCGCGCGGACGAATGGCCACAGAACTGGCCTATCAGCATTATGGCCGTAATCCCTATCAGGGCAACATCATGGAACCTAATTTGTTTGACTAACAGTCCAAACGGCAAACAAAAGAACATACCCAATTATTGGCATACATATGAAAACAGGAGTATTTGTAGGCAGCTTTGACCCCTTCACCATCGGGCACGACAATATTGTGAGACGCTCGCTTCCGCTTTTTGACCGAATCATCATTGGCGTTGGCGTAAACGAGCACAAACAATACATGCAGGATGCCGACACGCGAAAACGGAAGATACAGGAACTGTACAAGAATGAAAAGAAAATTACAGTGAAAACCTATAACGACCTGACCATTGACTTCGCACATCGCGAAATGGCCGACTTTATTATCAAAGGTGTACGTTCTGCTAAAGACTTTGAGTATGAGCGCGAGCAAGCAGACATCAACAAACAGATAGGCAACATCGACACGCTATTGCTCTTCGCCGAGCCGATGTTGGCATCGGTCAGCAGCAGCATGGTGCGTGAGCTTATCCATTTCGGAAAAGATATTAGAGAATTCCTGCCGTGACATGCCCGACACATGCCATAAAAATAACAATCAATCCATTTATTTGTCTTCGACCAGTAGACAAAATATAATTCTTTTTCTTGATAATTCTGATGCCTAGGAGGCTTTCACAGGTCACAATCAGACAGATTTCTTCACCATTCCCTTTGAATACTAAAATATAATGACTATCTTTGCAAACAGTAAAACACCAAACATAACCTTTCATTAACAGAAAACGAAAGTCAATAATTGGTATTGAGATAACAAGAGAATGATTACTTACAACACTGACGGCGTGAAGATGCCGAGCATCAGAAAGCGAAACACCACAACGTGGATTCGCCAAGTGGCCGCCACCTACGGAAAAAAAGTAGGCGAAGTGGGCTACATGTTTGTCAACGATGAGAGAATCCTAGAGGTGAATCGAGAATATTTAGGTCACGACTACTACACTGATATCATTACCTTCGACTATAACGAGGGTGATGTTATCAACGGCGATTTGGTGATTTCGCTTGACACCATCCGTACAAACGCTGAGCTACTGGACAAAGAATACGACGAGGAGCTGCACCGGGTGATTATCCATGGCATTCTCCATCTGTGTGGCCTCAACGACAAAGGCCCTGGCGAGCGCGAAATCATGGAAGAGGCCGAGAACCGCGCATTGGCCATGAGATAAACTCAAGAAGAAAGACGCTTCAAAGAAATGAAAATTTTACTGTTTTGTGAGAATAAATATGCCGTTGACATTCTATTGCCACTGCAAAAGGAGGCCGACAGGGAGGGTGGTAACGATGTTTTGTGGTATGTACACAAAAAGAAAATCCCACAGTTTCCGCTGAAAGAATCAGTGAAATGGACCTATTCCATTCAGGAAACGTACAACTTCATGCCCGATGCTGTGTTCGCACCGGGAAACATCGTTCCATACTATCTCAGCGGTGTGAAATGCAGCATCTTCCATGGCTATGCTGCCGAGAAGCGCGACCAATTCCATATACGCAACTATTTTGACATCTACATGACACAGGGACCTTACTTTACACGTGAGTTTGAGAAACTGCAACAACAATATGATGACTTTGAGGTGATGGAAACCGGATGGACACGCCAAGATTGGATCGCCACCCATCGGCATGATTTTGACGAAGAACGCCAAAACACGCTCCGCCAGCATGGCTGCACACACATTGTGCTGTATGCACCGACATTCTCACCGCGGCTCACCTCGTTGCCAAAAATCAAGGATGCGCTGGTGCGATTGGTGGAACAACGGCAGGTTATGCTGTTCATCAAACTGCATCCACTCACTCAACAAGCATGGGTTGACGAGTACCGCCAATTGGCCGAGAGCCATGAGCATATTGTTTTTGAAGACGACTTTGCCGTTACGAAATATATGCTCATGGCTGACGTGATGATTAGCGACACATCGTCAACCATCTACGAGATGCTACTGCTTGACAAGCCTGTCATCACTTTGGACACCGTGAGCCAAAGCCCTTATTGGAAAGACATTAAAGATACCTCCCAATTGGTGGAGGCCTATGATGAAGTTTTTGAGAGTGATGCGCTCGATAGCCGCCGACAATGGATCATCCAGAACTATGACCCTTATACCGATGGACAATGCGCCCACCGCATGCTCGATGGTGTAAAAGACTATATCCAACGTCACGGAGTCCCCACCCATCGGAAACTGAACTTGTGGCGTAAATACACAAGCATCAAGACCTTTGGACGGGTGTCAAAAAGATAGTTTGTTTCCACTGATGAGATAGTGTAGTTGGGTTTTCAGTTTGTAATAGTTGTGAAAGAATGTGTAGTTCACAAAATTGTGAAAATTCATTCCTGACTTGCAAGGCAGAATAGTAACCTGCCGCTTAGGTGCGTTGGGATTCATTTGGTCGCATAACCGGGCAACATATTCAAACATATTATATTCACCCAACACCTTTTGTTTCATCTCACGCAAAATATCAGCAGCCTTCTCAAAACGATTGCTGCTAATAACTCGCTCTATCGTATCAATAGATTGCTCGGGGTTGTGAATGTCAATGGGCACAAACGAATCGCGACTGAAATAGTCACTAAGATTGGTACAGCCATAGTAGAAAGGGAAAGACTCGGCCAGGTAACAATCGCTAATCTTCTCTGTCCAATAGTATTGCTGAGAGGAATTCTCAATGGATATATGATATTTATATGGACGCAGAACATCCCACTTGTCTTCGAAGGACCGGAAACCACGCCCAAAAATGTCAATCCTTTCTCCAAAATGTGCCTTTAGTTTTTCAACAAACTTGATACGATCCAGGTGTCCCTGCGTAAAAGCCTTATTGCTGGTAATAACTGACAACAACTTTGTCTTGTCATTGGGATTAGAAGGGCGATTCAGTGAATCGTAATCGAGTGAATAATCGCAGCCACCTTTGCCATCTGGCTTGTAACCGACAAACCACGGCAGAATAGCAGGCCCTAACTTCATATTGGGATGCGATGTATGTTCCTGGCAAGTGACAAGCAATCCGAATTGGTCGATATATTGCTGTGGATAGACTAGTACAGAACGAGGCTCGGTAGTAAGAAGGATGGTATTTTCGGGAGCCACCCTACATGTTTGGGGTTCGCGGACTCCCTTGCCCTGCACCACCCAAAAGTCTGCCTCTTCCAACGAATCGTCAAGGCAGAATTCATAGCGACCGTTTTGCGAACGCAGACAATGCCCAGGAGTCTGCCTGTGCATGATGGTTGCCAAGTCTTCACGATAGGGCATGAATCTAATTCTGTACATATTGCAAAAGTACATATTTCCAGTTAAACGGGCAAGTTTCTTCGTAATAATTTGTGTGTTCGCCACGAATTACCTATCTTTGCCAAAGAAATTTCACGAAGAATGAAGATACTCTATTATCTTATTTACCCAATATGGTACCTGCTCTCGCTCCTACCGTTGAGCATTCACTATTTTTTTTCCGATGTACTTTTCCTTCTTTTGTATCACGTTCTCCACTACAGACACAAAATAGTGCACAAGAACCTTGTCAGTTCATTTCCTGAGAAAAGTGCTGATGAAATACGGATAATAGAACACGGATATTATCATTATTTCTGCGACTATTTTGTGGAAAGCATTAAACTGATGACCATCAGCCAGAAGGAATTGAAGAAGCGAATGACCTTCAAAGGCATGGAACTGATTGAAGAAACTATACAGTGTGGGCAATCGTGTGCACTTTATTTAGGCCATTACTGCAATTGGGAGTGGATTACCTCCATACCTTTATGGCTGAAGTCTGAAGCTGTATGCGGACAAATTTACCATCCTTTGGAGAATAAAATTTTCGACCAGCTGTTCCTAAAGATTCGCCAGCGTATGGGTGCTTACTGCATTCCCATGAACGACACACTTCGTGTCATTCTACACTATCATAAAGAAAATCAGCCAATTGTCATCGGTTATATAAGCGACCAAGTGCCCCATTGGCGAAACATTCATCACTGGTGCGACTTCCTTCATCACGACACCCCTGTTTTGACGGGAACAGAACGCATCGTGCGCAAAGTTAACCACGCCGTATTTTATGTCGATATCCATCGTTTACGCAGAGGATATTACGAAGCAGAATTCAAACTGATGACTCGTGAGCCCAGGACTTTGCCCGAGTATGAATTAACCACTCGCTATTTCCAGATGCTCGAAGAGACCATCCGCCGTGACCCCGAGTTCTGGCTTTGGAGCCACAACCGATGGAAGAGGGGACGTGCGGAGTTCAATGAAAAATTTGAAATTGTTAATGGTAAGGTTGTCCCCAAAGGTGAAGAGGCCTATCGCCTGCACAAACTAGAAGAACGGAAAAAGAAACGAAAACAAGAATAAGTTTTAGAAAAAGAGTTTCATATTGCAACAATTATAAGTATTTTAAAGAGGGTGTGCACAGACACACCCTCTTTAAAGTTTAATATTTCTGTCTTTGTCCTTTTATGTCTACTTTGGCATCATGCGGTTCTGCGTCATTCGCTCCATATATTGCTGGATGATGGCTTTGAGCTCACGCTCCATTTGCGCCTGCTCCTTTACCTTCCCTTTCAAATCGTTCTTCATCAGACGGTCATCTAACGAATAGACTGCAGTAACTTTCTGCCCATCGAATTGCAACACATAATCATATTTCACATATTGGTAGACACCATTTAGATAGTTTACCGCCCAGGTTTCCTCCCTAGGAGTATTCATCAAGTCGATACCGAAGCCGAAATAGGTTTTAGAATAACCGAGCATTCCAAGAACTGTCGGCAATATATCAATCTGCTGAGCTATCTTGTCCTCCATTTTCCCCTCTGTAGAAGGATCAAAGATAATAATCGGTGAACAAAATCCACCTATGTCGCTTTGAAATTCTACGTGGTCGCTTTGGTTGGTGTGGTCGCTGGTAAGCACAAAAATAGTATTGTTAAACCAAGGCTGCTTGCTTGCCGATTCGAAAAAGTGCCCGATGGACATATCGGTATAGCCAATGCACTGATGAATAGGCAGTGTTCCTTTGGGGAACTTGCCGTAGTATTGCTCGGGTATCACAAAAGGATGATGACTCGATGCGGTGAAAAGAGCAGTCATGAACGGCTCCTTCATCTTTGACATTTCCTCAACATAGTATTGCATAAAAGGTTCGTCCCAGATAGCCCATGTGCCATCGAAATCGTCTTTTCCTTTCGCTGATTCATATTCTGTACGGCCATAATAATGCTTAAAGCCTGTTTTCTGGGCAAATGCTTGAAAGCCCATAGAACCATTTTGGGCACCGTGGAAGAAAGCCGTTTCATAACCTTCGGCAGAAAGTATACCAGCAAGACCAGTGTAATCGTTCATAGATGCCGGTGTCAAGAAGAATGGCTCCAAGAACATGGGAATGCTCGACAAGATACTTGGCATGCCATCAATGCTTTTGCGCCCATTGCAAAAACTATACTTATAGGTGGTGCTCCGAGCTATTAGGGAATCGACACATGGGGTATATCCTTTATAATTTCCACCTTCAAGGTCATGGTTCAATGCTCCTATGTATTCGCGCCCGAAACTTTCCACAATCAACACAACAACATTCTTCTTGGTAAGAGTATCGACCTTGCTTTTATGAATGGGGGTATAGACACTCTCCATTTCTTGCTCATCACTAAAATAAGATGGCACGACAAACACACTCTTACCAATGGTTCGAATAAGCGAGAATGGTGTATTTAGCACGAGAGCAGCATCGGTTGGGCGCTTGGCATACTGATTGGCATTCGAAACAGTGATGGGGCGAACGGCTGTGGTAAAGCCTCCTCTTATGCCTGCAATACATAGTGGAATAAAAAGAACAAGGCCAGCCAAACTACCAAAACATTGTTTCCGGAATGCAGAACGATTTCGAGCACTTTCATACTTTGGTATCATATACAGACGCCAAAGTGCATACATCAACACACAAAAAAACAGAACGAGATAGAAATGGTTCAAGAACTCCGTTCCAATAATACTTCCAAGATTGTTTTCATTGGAGAACTCCCCAAAAACAGTGGTTGTTGTTCGCCGCATCGTATATTGGAAATAAACTGAATCGGCAAGATTAACAGCAAGTGCCACACCATTAATAACAAGAAACAACCATTTGCATACTTGTTGGTATCCTTTGTTGGCAACAGGTATCAGCATCAACAAGATGCAAAGAGAATTGGTATAAAAAATGGCAGAGGTGTCGAACAACAAACCTCCCTTAAAAATATCAAATGAATAGCTGAGATACTCCGTGTTTTCAAAGAAATACTCCAAACGTGCTATCTGATAAACCAAATAGACAAGAAACAAGTTCGATAGAACTGCCAACTGAGGTATGCCAGGTTTCTTCATATCAGGCACAAAGGTACAAAATAAATATTAATTCATAAGCTTAATCGTTTTTTTTTTATACCTTTGCAAACATGATTAAGGATTTTCTAAAGAAAGGTTTTATATTCTACTTGTTAGCTTCGCTCTTGATAAGTGGACTTTTCATGTTTTATATACAAGGGGACTCTATCATCAGCAGAATTGACGGCTGGGGCTGGCTATTCTTTATCACATCTTGCCTTTCACACGCAGCCTTGCTTGTACTCGCTTTGTTTCTTGTCTTTTTTCTTCCGTGGGTCTTATTGCGCCAAATAAAATTGGCGACCATACTCTTTATTAGTTCAGTGTCTATGCTTGCATCGGTTTGTGTCTTAAATATGCAAGTTTACAAGATATACCGCTTTCATATCAACGGATTCATATTGAACATGCTGACAGGACCCAATCCTACAGACATCTTCCAATTCGACGGAACTCTATATTTTCAAGAAGGATTGCTATTGTTCTTGATTATCGCTGTTTGCATTTTTCTTTGGTTCATTGCAGGGCGTGTGGTGAAAAAATGGAAAAAACAACACGGTCGGTGGGCAGTTACCTTGTTTTTGACAATGTTTCTACTAGCCAATGGTATACATATATACGGTGCATTTGTTGTGAAGCCTTCTATCTTGCTCACATCGAGATTGATTCCATACTATTTCCCGGTTTCGGCCAATTCTTTATTAACCAAGATGGGCTTCGAGCATCAAGCACTGGAAACTGAGGCCAGTTTGTCTGGAAGCGATTTGAAATATCCACTACAGCCCATCTCGATAGAAAGAAGTGACACGACCAAGACAAACATCATCTTCATACTTATTGATTCATGGAACAAACGTGCATTGTCAAAAACGGGAATGCCATATTTATGGAAAATGTCACAAGAAGAACTTTTCTATGACAATCATATAAGTTGCAGCAATGGTACTCGCTATTCCGTCTTTGGCATCTTCACAGGCCTTCAGCCATATTACTGGCCAGCTTTCCAAGCCAGCCATACCAGTCCATTGCTGATTGACCAATTGTTAGATCAAGGATATATATTCAAAGCATATCCGAGTGCCACATTAAAGTCACCACCTTTCTCTAAAGTGCTTTTCCAACACGTCCCCAACCTACGAACAGATACTCCAGGAAATTCACCTTATCAACGCGATAGTGTGATTGCATCAGATTTCGTAAGAGATATTCCTAAACTCGCAAGAAACCAAAAGCCATTCTTTGCTTTTGTGTTCTTCGATATGCCTCATGGCTTGACCTATCCGCCAAACAAGCCGAAATATTTCAAGCCCGCTTGGGATTACGCCGATTATGCTTCACTTAATAATGATACACCAGTGGAGCCTTTTTGGAATTTATATATGAACCTATGTTTTGCCACTGATCGCTTTGTGGGACAAATCATTGAACAACTAAAGGCGAGCAATCTTTACGACAACTCATTGATTATCATTACTGGCGACCATGGCCAGGAGTTTAATGAGAACCACAAGAACTATTGGGGTCATAGCAGTAATTTCTCACAATACCAAATAGGTGTTCCTTTGATTGTACATACTCCTGGAAACAATATTGCCAAACGATACTCTCACCGTACAACTCATTACGATTTTGTCCCGACATTGATGAAAGATTATCTTGGTGTAACCAATCCAATGAGAGACTATTGCGTAGGTCTTCATCTAAACGATTCCACTCCACGTTTATGGCATTTTGTTGGCAATGAACTCCGATATGCCTTCTTATTAAAGAAAGATACTATCTTAACAAAAGAAGGAGCCGGTTGGATTGAGGTGACAGACTCGAACATGAATCCCATAGACAATTATCACATCAATCCCAAACAGTTTGAACGTGTTATTGATGATTTGAACAGGTTCTTCAAAAAATAATGATTTCCGAATATTTAGAATTATTTAGCAATAAATGCAAAACCGTTATCGACTGATCAAATCATGAGATGACAGTTGTAGCAATGCCCTTCCCAATTTGAGCAGACCTAAAGTGTCTTTCCCCTCCGATGCAATGATTTTCTTGGCATCCAAATCGTAGGACATAAAGCCACAGCTGTCAATAACTGCCATTCCATTCACATAAGTGTGGAATGCCATTGGACGAATGTATGTCTTACTAAGGACATCACGACTGAAAGTAAATTCTTCGTGTGGCAATTGCATTTGCCCCAATAATGTGGCAGCCAAATCGCTTTGCATACAAACCTTAGTAAAACGATAGGACGATTTGACGGCTCCTCCTGTCCATATCATCGGGATATGATTATAGAGACGAGTTGTTTCATTTATTCCCTCGTAGCGATAACCATGATCGGGCAGAATGATAACAAGAAGATTATCCCATTGTGGTGTCTGTTTTAACTGTGTAATTAGTGTATCTATACAATTATCCAAATAATGGAATGCATTATACACAGGATTGTCCAGTTCCTTTGCTGGCACATCCCAAGGCTCATGACTACTTAAAGTCAGCCATGTTTTCATCCAAGGTTTGTCATTGGGGCTGTTTTTCACATCATCAATAAGCGTGTTTACCATGATATCATCGCGTACTCCCCATTTTGCAGTGGATTGTTGCTCACTGCTATAGTCGTTCTTCCACTTCAACTGTTTATAGCCAGAAGACATGACATAGCTCCGCATATTAGTAAAGTTGATGTCACCTCCATAATAAAAACTGTTATCATATCCTGCTTGCTGAAGACTCTTGGCTATGGAAGGCAATTTGCGGCTCTTTTCTGGAATCTTCATAACTGAAGTAATTGGAAAAGCCGGATAACCGCTGAGAATGCTGACAGTACCCTTGTCTGTCCTCCAAGAGTTTGCATAGAGTTGAGTAAAATAAACCGATTCCTTGGCTAACTGATTCAGATGTGGCGTTATTTCCTGATGCCCACCAATTTCAGTAAATTGGCCTCCACAACTCTCCATGATGACGATCAAGATATTAGGACGTTGATTGTTCAAGAGTGTATCGCAACCTATACTTTCTACAGTGTAAATGCCATCAGTAAGCTGGGCACATTCTTCTTCATCAAAATAGTCATATTGAATGATATAGTTTCGTGACTTACTAATAGATGACAAGAAACTAAACACAGGATTCACAGCCGAATGATTCAAGAACTGATTCTGCGAATAATAAACCTGACCTATGTTGGTTGTTGATTCATCCACACCTCCACGGATTCCTAAAACCATCATTGGAATGCATAAAAGATATAGAACACATTCCATCACTCTAGGCAAAATGCTCCTGCCTCTACTAGATCTCGTCTGTTTGGAAACACAAAAACTTCTATAACCATAATAAATGAAAGCAGTGACAAACACCACCATTATCAGTTGTTTAAAAAGATAAGTTTTAGAAACACTGGCAGCTGCTTCATCTGGTGTTTCCAAATATTGTAGGCACGAGGCATCAAGCTTGAATTGCCAAAAAGGATAAAGACACGTATCTGCTACAAAAGCAAGCGAAAAGGCGATACTAACCAATAAGAAATAAACCTGAAGTACTCGTCTCATCCATTTGCTCTGCCACCATATACTAACAATAATCAGCAAAAAAGGAAGAACAAGAAAATAAAGACTTGTAGACAAATCAAGGGAGATACCATGAATTATTACTTGCCACACATCAGCCATTGTAAAGATATGACCTTCACGGCACGCAAGCATGAACCACACTTTAGCACCAATAAAAACCAGCACTGTCCATAGCAACGTCTTCAAAAGGAATGATAATCTTCGTTTCACTTTCTTGCTTATTTACACTTGCTGCATGTTGTGCAGTTTCTTATAGTAGCCGTCAAAAGAGAGCAACTCATCGTGCGTACCCCGTTCAACAATGCGGCCTTCGTGCAGCACACATATCTCGTCAGCATTCTTGATGGTGCTGAGTCGGTGGGCAATGGCCACCGTCGTACGAGTCTTCATCAGCCTTTCTAATGCATCTTGAACCAATCGTTCACTTTCCGTGTCGAGCGCAGAGGTTGCCTCGTCGAGTATTAGGATTGGTGGATTCTTCAATATGGCTCTGGCAATGCTGACACGCTGACGCTGCCCACCAGAAAGTCGGCCGCCTCTGTCGCCAATATTAGTGTCGTATCCTTGTTCCGATGTCATGATGAATTCGTGCGCATTGGCTATACTAGCAGCTTTTTCTACCTCTTCGGGTGTTACACTGTCTACACCAAATGATATATTATTGTAGAATGTATCGTTGAAAAGGATTGCTTCTTGGTTTACATTGCCTATCAGTTGCCGCAAATCATGAATGCCAAGGTCTTTTACATTAATACCATCGATGAGGACCTCGCCCTCCTGTACATCATAATAGCGTGGAATCAAATCGACCATCGTAGACTTTCCACTGCCACTCTGTCCCACTAATGCTATGGTCTTGCCTTTGGGTATTACCAAATTGATGTCGTGGAGCACCCATTGCTCAGCATATTTAAAGGAAACATGACGGAATTCTATTTGATGTTCAAAGCTACTGATATGTTTTGGATTTTCAGGTTCTTTGATATTGTTTTCAGTAAGCAGAATCTTATCCACTCGTTCCATCGAAGCAAGTCCCTTCGGTATGTTGTAGCTTGCCTTCGAGAATTCTTTCAGTGGATTAATCACACTATAAAGCATTACCAGATAGTAGATGAACGTTGGTCCACTCAGCACAGCCTTGTTCAACACCAAGATACCGCCAAACCATAACACAATGACTATCATCACAGTACCAAGGAATTCGCTCATTGGATGTGCCATTGACTGACGGATGTTCACTCTCATGATGTCATTACGATAAGCAGAGTTCACACGGTCAAACCTGTTGTTCATCTTATCTTCGGCATTGAATGCCTTGATAATTCGCAAGCCTCCCAACGTTTCTTCCACCTGACTCATTGTATCACTCCAAAGAGACTGTGCCTTAATACTCTTTGCCTTCAGTTTCTTTCCCACAAACCCCATAAACCAGCCGAACACTGGCACAAAGACTATGGTAAAAACCGTGAGTTCCCAAGAGACAATAAGACATGCCGTAAAATAAGAAAAAATCAAAATGGGATTCTTGAAAAGCATGTCTAGACTTGCCATAATAGAATTCTCTATTTCTTGCACATCACCGCTCATGCGTGCAATGATGTCACCCTTGCGCTCTTCGCTGAAAAATCCCAAAGGAAGTGATGTAATTTTCTGATAGAGCTGGTTGCGTATGTCGCGTACCACACCTGTACGGATTGGTATCATGGTTGCTGAAGACAAGAAGTAGGCACCCGTCTTCAAGAAGGTCATGAATGCCAAGAACAATCCAATAATGAGCAAGGTGGTGGTAGCGCCCCAATCGAGCACCCATCCCTGCACAATATAATTTGTATTGTTGCTCATTACATCTGTACAGTTGCCCAAAGTCATCTCACTCCAAGGAATCCAATCCACAGCCCTCATTCCCGGGTCGGTTTGAAAAAGAATATTCAGTATCGGAATGATGGCCATAAACGAGAAGATGTTCAATATAGCACTAAGTATATTGAACAACACCGTGAGTACAAGATATTTCTTATAAGGCGGTACAAAGCGATGTAAAACTTTTATGAATTCTCGCATCTGTGGCGCAAAGATAGGTTAATTCAGTTAAAAAACAAAGAAAAACTTTTATTTTCTACCTTCACGCGTATATATAATATCATAAATTAAGAATAATTTAACAGAAAAGAACAAAATAGGCAGCATGCTGTCTGTTTTCATTCTTTTCCATTGTTTCTTGTAATATTTTGTACCATTCACTCAATACAGACAAGCTTCACCTCACTATTTAATCCAGAAGGCATTTGTTTCCAGTCCTTGTACAATATGTTTTTGTTGTACCGGATATCCACAAAATTGATTTCGTTGAATTTCCTCCATTTTATTCCTTCGCGATCTAATTTGGAAATTCTGTTGGCAGGTAGGTTTGTTACTTCTATACGCAATTTGTTTTTCCCAGCCTTTAAAATGTCAGAGTCAAACTTAAGAGCAAAAGGAACTGCCCATGCACAACCAACATCATGTCCGTTGATGTACACACGAGCGCTTTCGCGAACATCCCCCAAATCAATCAGCCATTGTTTCGACTTTTTCAGAATACTTCTATTCATTGTGAAAGTGCATTCATAAATGCCTGTTCCCATCAGCCATCGCGTTCGCTCGTCTAAGTTCTCCCAAGTTTGTAATTTATCAATAGGATAGTTTATTACTATCATCGGAGTACTTTCCTTGAATGAAAGTTGCCAGCCTTTATCAACGACCATAGAATAGCCTGTCTTGGTTTTTCTTTCTGGAAAGACACAGCCAATGTTATTGTTGAAAGTTTCCAGTATCATGGACTCACCCGAACGGAGTGCAACTCTTACATTGTCACCCAGTTTTTCCGCAGCATAGCGATTGCCCGTCATCGGATCAAACCATATTGCATCCTTGAAGTCAACCGCAAGAGCAATCAATTGGTCAACATCGTTAGGTGTTAAATTTACAATAAAATAATGATAACCCTTGTTGTTCTTCCGACGAATCATATTCAAGCCCAGTTGCGATTTCATCAATTCTGGTCTGCTTGCCATGCCCATATCCCACGAAGAGAGACCACGGATTACCCTTGCTCCTTGTTTTTCCAATTGTTCCAGATGTTTCTTTACCTTATCAGGCATCACACAGTCGTCAGGAATCACCAGCGCCTTATAGGGTGTTCCGGCTGCCGTTCGCAACACATTTCCATCGACAACAGTTGAAAGAATATATTTGTCCGAAATATAATCACAGTCAAATCCAAGACTATCGATAGTGAGAATGGCACGAATAAATTCTGGGGCCAATTTATCCATAGAATGAATGGCAAACTGCATGAGCAATTCGCTTCCCCGTTTAGACCACATATTGTGAACTGGCAGATACACCAGAAAGTCGTTGTCAGGCTGTCCCCATTGTAGAAAACGCTGGCATCGTTCTATATAATCCATGAAATAAGGAGCATCTCGCCAAATGGAATTGGTGGGCGACATGTCAATGCTGGCATAAAATTTCCATCCCGGCCAAGGATCATTCTTTGGCGAATAACATGTGCCGTGGAAGAACATGTGGTTCACACCGGCACAAAACATCAAATCCATGTCGGGTTTCATCTGTGACAACGAAGTGCGAAAATGTTCGGTAAGCCATGTCATCGACTCGCTACTGGTAAATGGTTTACCCATAATATGAGCTGCACTTGATGCATATTTAAGCATTGACAAGTCACTATCGTTTTTGCGTGTCATGCCAGGATCAGTACGCAACCCCTTGATGCCGAAATCTGAAAGACCGAATCCCTCTATTTCTGGTATGTCCACCGCAGCGTAAATGTCAATCAGATTGGCCGGCGAGCCATGAGCTTGGTTGCGGACCAATGCGCCATGCTTATGGCACCAACGCACCCACTGATTGATGAAATTCTCCAACAACAGTTCCCCCAATGTTTCCCGGTAATCATGAATAACAATTGGGTCACCATCAGCAAATTGTCTAAGTCGATATTCCAACTTATAACCTCGGCGCTTCTCAAACTCTTGCAGCAAACGGGGAGTCCAATCAGCATGATGAACCTCATAACTATCGTTGAAAAAGGTATGTGGATAGGGTGTACCCGTTTGTTCGAAAGCCTTCTCAAAACGTTGCAAATAATGTGCAACAGCTGTGGAATCAAAATGGTCGACCACCCATCCCTCACCACCAGGAGCTGCACGTTTTACCTTTTGTCTGGTTCGCCCAGCGAAAATTGCAATGATTCGCCATATACCTTTGTCCACATTGCGCAGTCGGAGGTGTCCGTCTGTCACAGCATTGGTTACATCGGCCACCTTGGTCACATTCTTGTTTGTATACTTAGGAACATTCACAGAGAAAGCCATTACTTTCTGAAGTACGCTGTATGGTTTCTCTTTGGGAGATATGGCGATCACCAAATCGGTTAGCTGTTCATGCGTAACCGTGGTATCAACCAACACTAGCTTGCAAGCGGCTTCTTCCATTTTCACCTCTGGACCGCCAAAAGGCCAGCCCGTACCGCAATTCATATCTATCCGTATTCCATTGTTTTTACCTTCATCTTGACAGAACCTCAGAATCTCCATCCAACGTTCCGACAGGAATGGAATATTGTTCTGGTCGTTACCCTGTACTCCATAAAGAGGCGTTATTTCAAGCGTGCCTATTCCATGAGAAGCGTATTGCTTTATGTTCCATTCAAGATTCTTTTCATCAACAGCCGAACCAAGCCACCACCAGCGGCTTCCTGGCTTTGACTCATGGTTTGCTGGTGGCCACTCTTGTGAAAAGACCGGAAACACCACGAACAATAGCATTGCACATGTCAGAACAGTTTCGAAACGATAGCCTCTCATTTGCATATTCCTACAGTTTTAAGCGTTCTGCATTAATCTCAACATTCTTCACAACGGCATTTTCAATAAGCGAAGGATTGAAAGAGTTTTTCTTGTCGCTCACCTGAATATTTTCAAACGTGAAATTCTTCAGAACATACTTCTCAGAAGAGCCTACATCGAAAAAGTTATTACACTTCATAACAATGTTCCGAATCACGATATCGTTGCTTTGCGACAAAGGCATGTCGTCGCGTTCTTCTGGCTTGTAGAACTGGGTCCATGGACGCACCACAAGAAAACTGCGGCATGTGCCTCTAAGATTTTCCACAGTAACATATTCATAATGTTGCGGGGTGTCTGTACGCATTTTCAGCCAAAGTACCCTCACAGCCTCATCCACCTGACAATTGCGGAGCACTATGTTCCGATCGTAAATAGACTCGCTGCCAAGTGTAACGCATCCATGTACAAAACCATAATGGCAGTTTTGCACCAAGATACAACTGTTGGGGCCATTACTGGGGTCTTTGTCTGCCCAAGTGCCCTTTCCGCCTTTTAGCACAACAGCATCGTCGTTCACACTGATGTCACAACCGTTCACCAGCACATCACGGCACACATCCAAATCAATTGCATCGCTACTAGGGGCCTTTGCATGGGGTGGCTCATGGGGCGCATAAATAGTACATCCAAGATACTTCACGCGTTCGCAACGATAGAGATGATTGGTCCAAAAGGCGCTATTTATGAGATGCACATCCTGAACGGTCACGTTTTTGCAATTCGAGATATATACCAGTCGTGGGCGCAATGCTTCCAAGTTGGTGCATTGCGGATTGAACTTCCGTCTAATCCAGAACTCCTCCCAAAACCGGAGCCCGTTGCCATTGATTGTGCCGCGGCCAGATATGGAGAACCCGTCTATTCCGTCGGCATTAATAAGTGCTGCAAAATAGTTGAGTGTCTGCCCTTCCATGCGCGTCATCACCAACGGATAGTGTTTTATGGCATCGATACCTTTTAGCACTCCACCTTCAATGATATGCAAATGTGTGCCTGGTTTGAAGAAGAGTGAGCCTGTAAGGAATGTGCCACGCGGTATAACAACCACTCCACCGCCATTGCTAGCAACCTTGTCGATTACCCGCTGAATGGCTTCTGTCTGCAGCAACATACTGTCGCGAATAACACCGTAGTCGGTAATGACATACTGTTTGCCCAATGTACCAACATCCACCTTCGTTGTATCGCTAAACCATGCATCAATAGGCGTGCCGTCAGGCCATAAGTTTACTTTCTGCCGTTTTGCAGCCTCGCAATTGACACCAATAAGCATCAGAACAAAAATAAAAAATAAGCAACGACTTGTTTTATTCATATTGGATATTTATTTTCTGCGCTTTGTTTTCTTTTTGTCTACAAGCCGTAGCCAAAAATGCGCATACGGATGCTTTGTGAAAAACAACTTAAATCATTCGAATACGCAAGGTAACGTGAGCAACTGATACATCATTGTACGAGCCATGCGCAAGTGACCGCTATTATTAGGATGTAATTGGTCAACGGAAGCATCGTTAAAATGCACCAATTGCTGGGCTACCAATGGAAACAAGCCACAAGAAGCATTCAGGTCGATAACAGGAACTGACCATATGTTACCTGCTTGTTTGACACTCTGAACATAAGCGTCCACCCACTCTCCACAGGCATTCTGATAGGCTTCGGTAGGCTGTATGTTGGTATTACTGCGGTCAAAGAGTCCACGATGAATAGGAGTCATCAACACCACCTGTTTCTTAGGGAACAGTTCCTTGATTTTCCTCATGGCAATATTAATACGTCCGCGATAAGTGTCCTTGTTCATCGAAGGCTGACGGTGGCAGCGAAGCACAACCTCCTTGGGCTTGTGAACGGCAACCAATACCGAATCCTCTGTTTCCACATACCACTCTCCCACCGGAACGGCTGCATTAAAATCGTTTGTGCCGATGAAAATGATGATGGCATCAAATTCCTCACCATGTTCTTTCTTCAACTGTTCCGCCTGACGCGGAATATCGTTCCATTGCCTGCCGCTGATGCCATAAACAAATGGTTCTATGCCAAGCCAATCTTGCAACAGGCTCCAATATTTCTTGTCTGATGCTTCGTTGCGAGGATCGGTAATGGAATCACCGAAATAGGCAACACGCCTGCCCTGCCAAGGGTGGCAGAACAAACCAACTTGTGTACTTGAAACTTTCTTCGATTGTATATTACCAGCAGGTTTTACTTTTCTTCCTTGTGCCAAACTCGGCATAGCCATTGTTAACAATAACAGCACCATCAGCAAATGTAGTCCTCTTCTCTTGATTGTCATAACTAAATGTGTTGAACTTTTAGAATAGTTTTCAAATATGGCACAAAGATAATTATTTTTCCCTTTCCATCAAAATATTTTTTTAAAGAAAAGATTATGTTTTTCATCATCCATTTGCCCTTGTAAATGAAAAACTGTTATCTCGAAATCCTAAACTTAAAACAATCATAATAGACGATGTTCATTTTGATAACAGAATAATTATCCTGCAATGAAGGATCTATTGTTGTGATATAGATATGGTCTTGTTGCGACGTAAATTACCTCTTCTTATGTCGTGAATAAGTTCTTTGAAGATGATAGATAAGATATCGTGAGATAATAGATTGTACTTTTGTTGGCAATTCATGCAAAAATTCTAACGATTACCAAAGAAAATAAGCAAAAAAAAGAACACACAAAAAATATATCTATCTAAATATCAATGCTTTACAGATAAAAAAAACAAATTCGTGGACTTAAGCATTGATAGTTTGGCACGACGAAGAATTATTATGACCAATAGTACGCGACAATATATCAAAAAAATTGCTAATAGAGTATCTCTTCTCATTAAAATGGCTGTAATCGTGCTGCACATATTGATTGTCTATTCCCAGAATGAAAAAACAAGAAGTATTAGGTATGCTATTTACCTGATATAAATAAAAACAGTTAGTTGTTTTAGCACTTCTTTATATTACAATGTACTTTATTTGCAAAAGATTTTGTATTTTTGCAACGCAGAAGAAGCAAACAACAATATGAAACTAAAATACGATGTTCTGGTAATTGGTGGAGGGCATGCTGGATGCGAAGCAGCTTCGGCTGCTGCCAACATGGGCGCAAAGACATGTTTGGTAACAATGGATATGAACAAAATAGCTCAGATGTCTTGCAATCCAGCTGTTGGCGGTATTGCCAAAGGGCAGATTGTGAGAGAAATCGATGCACTTGGTGGTAAGATGGGGATTGTAACCGATCGGTCTGCCATACAATTCAGAATGCTTAATCGCTCGAAAGGACCGGCCATGTGGAGTCCAAGGGCACAGTGCGACAGAGAAAAATTTATTTGGGAATGGCGCAAACAACTCGACAACACAGACAACCTTGACATCTGGCAAGACCAAGCGGAAGAACTAATTGTAGACTCCGACCCCAATTCCACACCACATTTATACGTAAAGGGTGTGAAAACTATATGGGGAGCAGAGTTGCATGCAAAGTCTGTCATCATTACAGCAGGAACGTTTCTGAACGGACTAATGCACATAGGAAAAAGAATGGTACCTGGTGGAAGAATTGCAGAACCAGCAGTAACAAAACTTACTGAAAGTATCACCCAATTCGGCATATCGTTTGCTCGAATGAAAACCGGCACACCAGTACGAATTGACAAACGAAGTGTGCATTTCGAAGATACAGAAAAACAACCGGGAGAACAGGCGATTACTGGTTTTTCATATTTAGACATTCAACATCCACTAATGCAATTGCCTTGCTGGACACTCAACACAAACACGGATGTACATGATATTCTTCGCTCAGGACTAAAAGACTCTCCATTATATAATGGACAAATACAAAGCATCGGTCCGAGGTATTGCCCGTCAATAGAAACAAAACTGATGACTTTCCCCGATAGAGACACACATCCATTGTTCCTTGAACCGGAAGGTGAGGACACAAACGAAATGTATCTGAACGGATTCTCATCAAGCATGCCGATGAATATTCAGATTGAAGCGCTTAAGAAAATTCCTGCCCTACGCGATGTTAAAGTTTATCGTCCAGGATATGCAATAGAATACGATTTCTTTGACCCTACACAATTGTATCACTCTTTAGAATCAAAATTAATAAAAGGATTGTTTTTTGCTGGGCAAATAAATGGTACAACTGGTTATGAAGAGGCTGCAGGACAGGGGTTAGTTGCTGGAGTGAATGCGGCCATTTATGTCTCTTCGAACACTCAAGACACTTCGTTCTCAAATCCGTTGGTCATGAATCGAGACGAAAGTTATATCGGTGTGCTGATTGACGATTTGGTAACGAAGGGCGTAGACGAACCGTATAGGATGTTTACTTCACGAGCTGAATATAGAATACTACTACGACAAGATGATGCAGATGCTCGATTAACCGAGAAAGCATACGATTTAGGCGTGGCAAAACGCGACAGATATGATTGGTGGATGAACAAAAAAAAGAACATCGAAAAAATCATTTCGTTTTGCAATAACACTCCAGTAAAACCGAAAGATATCAACAGTGCTTTGGAATCGTTAGGAACAACACCACTACGCGCTGGCTGTAAAGTTATTGACTTAATAGAAAGACCACAGATTTCATTATCTACCATGGCAGAACTAATACCAGGACTAGCAGAACTATTCGATTCTTTTGAGAACAGAAAAGAAGAAACCATAGAAGCTGCAGAAGTGAAAATGAAATATGCTGGATATATAGAGCGCGAAAAAATAATTGCAGAAAAGATGCATCGCTTAGAAAACATCAAGATCAAAGGTCGTTTTAACTATGACTCCTTACAATCACTTTCAACAGAATGTAGGCAAAAGCTGAAACATATTAATCCGGAAACACTTGCACAAGCAAGCAGAATTCCAGGCGTTTCACCAAGCGACATCAATGTTTTGTTGGTTTTGATGGGAAGATAGTCCGACATGTGTTCCACGTGAAACAAATGAACAGTTAATCATTAATTATCAAATATAAACATGAACAACAAATTATTATTAGAAAATCTGAGATGTATACCAGACTTCCCTCAAAAAGGTATTAATTTTAGGGACGTAACTACACTTTTCAAAAATGCCGAATGTTTAAAGGTAATGGTTGATGAACTCTACGAAATCTACAAAGAAAAAGGTATCACAAAAATTGTAGGAATAGAAAGTAGAGGGTTTGTCATTGCTTCAGCATTAGCCGTACGATTAAACGCCGGTGTTATTTTATGCAGAAAACCCGGCAAACTTCCTGCTGAAACCGTACAAGAAAGTTACACAAAAGAATACGGTGAGGACACTATAGAAATCCACAAAGACGCAATAGACGAAAACGACATAGTGTTATTGCACGACGACCTACTAGCAACAGGTGGCACAATGAAAGCTGCATACAATCTTGTGAAGAAATTCAATCCTAAAAATATATATGTGAATTTCATCATAGAAATCAATGATGAAGGGCTTCACGGACGTGATATATTTGACAAGGAAACAGAGATAACTACGCTTATACAAGTATAAGCACCATTTAAAGAAGAATTATTCTGCCAAACAAGTTAAACAAAACAATAAGCTACAGAAGTAAACACTTCGTCAATTGAAAAAATTATAAAAAAAACAGATAAGAGCAAACGTCAACGAATTTTTGTTTCACGTGAAACAAAATGCATATAGATAGTTGAATATTAGGAATATTTAAATGACGAATAAAAAAGATGAACAAAGACTGGAGAGACTGAAAAACATTGTAAGCAGTCTTCCTGAGAAACCTGGTAGTTATCAGTATTATGATGACCAAGGTACAATTATATATGTAGGAAAAGCAAAAAACCTTAAAAGTCGTGTGTCATCTTATTTCCATAAAGAAGTAGATCGCTTCAAAACCAAAATTCTTGTGAGTAAAATTTGGGATATTACTTACACAGTAGTAAACACAGAAGAAGATGCTTTGTTGTTGGAAAATAATCTTATCAAGAAATACAAACCAAAGTACAACATACTATTAAAAGACGGAAAAACCTATCCTAGTATTTGTATTACAAAAGAATATTTACCAAGAATAATAAATACAAGAAACATCAACAAGAAATTTGGTATATATTATGGACCATACAGTCACATTGGTACGATGTATGCTCTGCTTGATTTGATAAGGAAATTATACAAGCCAAGGGCTTGTAGGACACCAATTACGAAGGAAGGAATAGAAAAAAGAAAATACAAACCGTGCTTGGAATATCATATGCACAATTGCGAAGCACCTTGCATAGGCAAACAAACCTATGAAAACTATATAGAAAACATTTTTCAAGCTCAAGAAATACTTAAAGGTAGGTCTCGAGAAGTAGAGAAAAAATTATTTCAAGAGATGCAAAAAGCAGCAGAAGAATTAAGGTTTGAAGATGCCGAAGTATTAAAAAGACAATATCTTGCACTTGAAAATTTTGTGTCTAAAAGCGAGGTTGTCAGCCATACTATTAACAATGTAGAAGTATTTAGTATAAACAGCGATGAGAAAATAGCATATATCAATTATATGCATGTAACTAATGGTTGTATCAATCAGGCATTTACATACGAGTTTAAAAAGAAACTTGACGAAAGCGATACAGAAATTCTTTCACTCGGAATACTTCAAATCAGAGAGCAATTGAAAAGTAATTCTAAAGAAATTATTGTGCCTTTCCATCTGGAAACTGGGATAAAAGATATCTCTATTACAGTGCCATTAAGAGGAGACAAAAAGACACTGCTTGAACTCTCGATTATGAACGGCAAACAATACAAGTTTGACAGACTAAAACAAAGTGAAAAACTGAATCCAGAACAGAAACAAACACGTCTAATGAAAGAGCTACAAAATGCTCTGAAATTAGAAAAAATGCCCTATCAGATTGAATGTTTTGACAACTCCAACATATCTGGAAGTGATGCTGTGGCAGGTTGTGTAGTATTCAAAGGAATGAAACCGTCAAAAAAAGACTATAGAAAATACAACATAAAAACTGTTAATGGTCCTGATGATTATGCATCAATGCAAGAGGTTGTACGGCGGCGTTATACTCGTATAAAAGAAGAAGGCACTCCCCTACCCGACCTAATTATCACCGATGGTGGAAAAGGACAAATGGAAGTGGTAAGAGAAGTCATCGAAGATGAACTGGGGTTGCATATTCCTATTGCAGGACTTGCCAAAGATAATCACCACCGAACGAATGAACTATTATTCGGTTTCCCACCTGTTGTTATCGGTATGAAAACCGATTCAGAATTGTTTCATATACTTACCCGAATACAAGATGAAGTACATCGTTACGCAATTAGTTTTCATAGGGACAAAAGAAGTAAGCGTGCACTTCATTCGGAACTTGACGACATCAAGGGAATTGGAGCCAAGACAAAAGAATTACTTTTAAAAAAACTAAAGACCGTCAAAAATATTAAAGCAGCTGATTTACAGAACCTTATAGAAATTGTTGGCAAATCAAAAGCAGATATTATTTATAACAATTTTCATTAAATAATGATACAATTCATAGTGAAAACAAAAATAATTCTGTATATTTGCAAAACAATACTCATTCCACTTTAATCAAAAAAGAAAAAGACAGAAATGAGAGTAGTCATACAAAGAGTAAGCAGAGCTTCTGTAACGATAAATAAGCAAATAAAGTCATCTATAGATAAGGGATTCCTCATTCTTTTGGGCATCTGCGAAGAAGATACAAAAGAAGATGTGGAATGGTTGGTTCACAAAATCATTGGATTGCGTGTATTCGATGACAACAATCATGTGATGAACTGTAGTATCATGGACATTGATGGCAATATCCTTGTTATCTCACAGTTCACCCTTATGGCGAGTTACAAAAAAGGAAACCGGCCTTCTTGGTTCAAAGCAGCCAAGCATGAAAAGGCCATTCCTCTTTATGAAGAATTCTGCCAAATGCTTTCAGAAGTATTGCATAAACCAGTTGCAACAGGCGAATTTGGAGCCAACATGCAGGTGGAGCTTGTAAACGATGGCCCAGTAACCATTTGCATGGACACCAAAAGAAAAGAATAAAAACAAATACACAAATTTCAAGATGAAAAAAATAATAAAAGGAATCATTGATTGGGGTAGTGTTTTAGGACTATTGCTCATCATTTTAGGCAGAATCCTCAGTAATGGAACTATTTACGTAATAGGATATGTGACTTTAGGAATAGCATCACTTTGGGGTATAATACAGTGGAAATACAATGAAAAATGGAAAAATATTTCCAATATCGTTATCTTTATAATCTGTATAATTGTTCTTATCTACCTTTTCATTTAAAAAATGACTATAAAAGAAGCGCAAATAGCTGTAGACCAATGGATTAAGAAATATGGGGTGCGATATTTCAGCGAACTCACGAATATGGCATGTCTCACTGAAGAAGTAGGAGAATTAGCTCGTGTAATGGCGAGAAAATACGGTGACCAAAGCTTTAAAGAAGGTGAAACTGCTAATATCGGAGAAGAAATGGCAGACATTCTTTGGGTACTTATCTGCCTTGCAAACCAAACCGGTGTTGACCTCACAGAGGAATTACATAAATCTATTGAGAAAAAAACATTTAGAGATAAGTCAAGACACCTTGACAACCCTAAACTAAAGACTTGATAAATATCTCCTTATAAGAAAAGTAATAAATTAATCACTCACAAAATAGTTTAATATTATGGCTGTAAACAAGAATCTGGAGCATGTACACAATCATCAAGAACATGAACACCAGCACACACATCCGCAAAGCAAGTACGAACAAGCACTTGCAAAATACAATTGCAACATCAAGGATGAAGATGTTGTAGCTATTGTGAAGAAAATCATTACAGAGAAAGTTCACGAGAACGACACGCTCGAAACGAAGAAATTTCTGTTTGGAAGTATAGAGTTGACTACACTAAAAACAACCGATTCGGAAGATTCAGTAATGGCTTTCACTGAGAAAGTAAATCAGTTTGATGAAGCATACGCAGAATTACCCCATGTGGCAACTATCTGTGTGTATCCATGTTATGCTAAAACCGTATCAGAAACGCTTGAAATCGATGGAGTTGAGATAGCTTGCGTCGCTGCTTGTTTCCCCTCTTCACAGAGTTTTCCAGAGATAAAAATTGCAGAAACTGCCCTAGCTCTAAAAGACGGTGCAACTGAAATAGATATCGTAATGCCAGTAGGAAAATTCCTTAGCGGCGATTATGAGGGCATGTGCGATGAAATCAGCGAACTGAAGAGTGTATGCGGTGAACATTCCATGAAGGTGATATTAGAGACCGGTTGTCTCAAAACCGTTTCTAATATCAAAAAAGCATCCATTCTATCCATGTATGCTGGTGCAGATTATATCAAGACATCTACAGGTAAGGAAAAGATCTCAGCTACGCCAGAAGCAGCCTATGTAATGTGCCAGGCCATTAAAGAATACTATGATGAAACAGGCATTCAAGTAGGTTTCAAACCGGCTGGAGGTATCAATTCGGTAATGGATGCCATGATCTACTACACCATCGTGAAAGAAGTACTTGGCGAGAAATGGCTTACCAACAAGTGGTTCCGCATTGGAACAAGCCGTTTGGCCAACCTTCTACTTTCTGAAATTGAAGGAAAAGAAGTGAAATTCTTCTGATAAATATTATATAATATCATATTATTAGAGATATTATATGAATATATTATTTTGTCTACGTCGTGAAGACCATTTGTCTACAGGGCGTAGACAATTAGTTTACAGACCATAAACAAAAAACAACAAACAAGGTTAATTTGTCATTCAATTACTACGCTGAATAACATAGTCAAGATAAGAATTGAATGCTCTCCTTAACTCTGGCTTGATGAAAGATTCAATAAAAACCTTTGCTTCAGCCGCCATGCTATTCATTATTTGCTCAGCATATTCAATTCCACCATTGGATTTGGCAAAATCAACTAAAACTTCGATTTCATCGGTATTTATTGTACCTTCCTTCACTTTCTTTGCCAACGATTTCATCGATGAATCATTTGACTTACGTAAAGCATAGATAATGGGTAAAGTCAACTTACCTTCGGCCATATCGTTTCCTGTAGGCTTACCAATGGCTTTAGAATCATAATAATCAAAGATGTCATCGCGGATTTGGAATATCATACCAATTTTATTTCCAAACTCTGCAGAGGCATTAACGTTTTCTTCAGAGGCACCTACAGATATAGCACCAACGGCACTACATTTCTCGAAAAGAGAGGCTGTTTTTTGGTTGATTACCTGATAATAGATATCCTCTGAAAGACCAGAATCTTGATGATTTGTCAACTGAAGAATTTCTCCACTCGACAAAGTTCTTCCTAGTTCTGCCACCAATTGAAATATCTTTTGCTGATGGGTTTTACTCACATGAAGCAAAGAAGTAGAAAGAAGATAATCACCAACCAATACGGCTACTTTATTGTTATATATTTCGTTTACAGATGATTGTCCGCGCCGTTCGCGACTCTCATCGACCACATCATCATGAACCAAGCTGGCAGTATGCAATAACTCCATTCCTATTGCTGCATTAAAAGTTGATTGGTTGATTGTGCCAAAGTTCTTTGCAGTTAGCAAAACAAGAATTGGGCGCATACGTTTTCCTCCTCTACTCAGTATATGGTTCAACGCATGATTGAGGAGTCCATCAGAGTGAGTTAAAGAATCATTGAACATGTTGACAAAACATGCCAATTCTTCTTGAATGGGTTCTTGGATGATAGGCAGATAGTCCATGAATTCTGAAATTTCGTACAAAATTACAGAAAATATTCAGATTAATGAAAAAGAATTTGTAATTTTGAACGGAAAATTAGAATATTTATGGATAAATTGTTTCTTTTAGATGCTTATGCGCTCATATATCGCGCTTATTATGCCTTTATAAAAAATCCGCGCATCAATTCAAAGGGTCAAAACACATCTGCCATCATGGGCTTCTGCAATACACTCCACGAAGTTCTAGAGAAAGAGAAACCCACCTATCTTGGTGTAGCATTCGATCCACACGGCCCCACATTCCGTTCGGAAGTTTATCCAGCATATAAGGCCCAAAGAGAGGAAACACCAGAAGACATTCGATCCTCGGTTCCAATCATCAAGAATATTCTCAAAACTATGAATATTCCCGTCATTCAAGTGGACGGCTACGAAGCAGATGATGTGATTGGCACACTGGCAACAAAAGCCAGTAATCTATCCAAAAACGATGATTCCATCAGTGTAGAAACATATATGTTGACTCCTGACAAGGATTATGGCCAATTGGTGAAACCAGATGTATTTATTTATCGTCCGCGCCACGGTGGTGGTTATGAAAAACTCGACCCACAAGGTGTGTGCGAAAAATATGGAATCAAAAATACAATGCAAGTCATAGATCTTCTAGCACTCATGGGTGATACAGCAGACAATTTTCCTGGCTGTCCGGGAGTTGGAGAGAAAACGGCAGTAAAGCTAATCGATGAATTTGGTTCTGTTGAGAATCTTTTGGCCAACACTAATCAACTAAAAGGGAAGATGCGTGAAAAAGTGGAAGGAGCCATCGATGATATCAAAATGTCGAAATTTCTTGCCACCATCAGAATTGATGTTCCAGTTGAACTGAATCTGGAAGAATTAAAAATGAAAGAACCCAACGAGGAAGAATTACGAAAAATTTTCAACGAATTGGAATTTAAAAGCCTCATAGACAAATTTCTTAACAAAACAAAAATAGTTCAAAAAAACACAAAAACACAACCTGATCTCTTTGGATTTTTTGAGGCCGAGGATACGAAAACTTCAGAATTCGCGAGTTTTGAGACGTTAAAAACAACACCTCACGAATACAAACTCATTGAAAATGAAGAAGATGCAAAAAAAATTTTTGAATATTTTTCTGCATCAGAAATTTTAAGTCTAGACACAGAAACCACCTCAACCAATCCTATTGATGCCGAATTGGTAGGATTGAGCTTCGCTGTGAAGGAAAAAGAGGCGTTTTACATCGCTATTCCAAGCAATCGTGAAAAAGCACAAAAGATAGTTAAAATTTTTAAACCCATCTATGAAAACCCCAGTATTCTTAAAGTGGGACAAAATATCAAATACGATTTGGAAGTGCTTCATAATTATGGTGTGGAATTGAAAGGCAAGATGTTCGATACAATGATTGCCCACTACCTCATCCAACCCGAACTTAGACACAACATGGACTATATGGCAGAAACATGTCTTAACTATAAAACAATTCACATCGATGAACTGATTGGACCCAAAGGGAAAAACCAAAAGTCAATGCGCGACCTTGATCCGAAAGAAGTATACGAATATGCTGCCGAAGATGCCGACATCACCCTCAGATTGAAAAATATCTTAGAACCAAGGCTCAAGGAAGCCCAAGTTGAAAAATTGTTCTATGAAATAGAAATGCCTCTAGTGCCAGTATTAGCAGACATGGAGATGAATGGTGTATGTATTGATACTGATTCTTTGAGGGAAACTTCCGATATTTTTACCAACAGGATGAAAGAATTGGAACAAAGAATTTATAAACTTGCAGGAGAGGAATTCAATATTGCATCACCCAAACAAGTGGGTGATATCCTGTTTGGAAAAATGAAAATCATAGAGAAACCCAAAAAGACCAAGACAGGCCAATATGTTACCAGCGAAGAAGTGCTTCAACAACTGAAGAACAAAAGCGAAATTGTTGAAGACATATTGAATTACAGAGGTTTGAAAAAATTACTGGGTACCTATATAGACGCCCTTCCTAAACTAATAAATAGTAGGACTGGACACATCCATACGTCATTCAATCAAACCATCACAGCTACTGGCAGACTTTCTTCAAGCGACCCGAATCTTCAAAACATACCAATCCGTGGTGAAGATGGAAAAGAAATAAGAAAAGCATTTATTCCAGAACCTGGTTGTATGTTTTTTTCAGCAGATTATAGTCAGATAGAACTACGTGTTATGGCCCACCTTTCGGGCGATGAACACATGATAAATGTGTTCCGTGATGGAAAAGATTTGCACGCTGCTACAGCCTCAACTATCTATAAAAAAAATATTAGCGATGTGAGTCGCGATGAACGCACCAAATCTAAACGTGCCAATTTTGGTATCATCTATGGTATCACCGTGTTCGGATTGGCAGAAAGACTGGACATCAGCCGCGATGAAGCTAAGCAGCTCATTGACGGATTCTTTGAGACATTTCCAAAAGTACATGCATATATGGAAGCTTCCAAACAAAAGGCTCGTGAAAGAGGGTATGCAGAAACCATTTTCAAACGTAGACGCTATTTACCAGATATCAACTCGCACAATGCCACCGTCCGCAATTTTGCAGAGAGAAATGCCATCAACGCCCCTATTCAAGGGAGCGCAGCAGACATTATCAAGGTGGCTATGATTCGCATTTACAATCGTTTCAAAGCAGAAAGAATAAGAAGCAAAATGATTCTTCAGGTACACGATGAACTCAACTTCTCCGTCTATCCCGATGAAAAAGAAACCGTTGAACGTATCGTTCTTGAAGAAATGCAGAATGCCTATGCCTTGAATGTTCCATTGGTGGCAGATTGTGGATGGGGTGCCAACTGGCTCGAAGCCCATTAAACACCACTTTCTAATACACATGAACTCCAAAAAGTCTTCTGTACACTAATCACGACATGTAGGCAAAAGGAAAGATTTCATTGCAACATCGCCTATTATTCAAAGAAAAGTAGTAATTTTGCAGCTAAAATATAAACGTTTATAGACAATGGCATTAAAATGTGGTATCGTGGGACTCCCCAATGTGGGCAAGTCCACATTGTTTAACTGCCTTAGCAGTGCCAAGGCACAGGCAGCAAATTTTCCCTTTTGTACAATAGAACCCAATGTAGGTGTGATTACCGTCCCCGATGAGCGACTCACCAAACTGGCCGAATTGGTACATCCTGGCCGGATTGTCCCAGCCACATGCGAGATTGTTGACATTGCCGGTTTAGTGAAAGGAGCATCCAAAGGTGAAGGACTGGGAAACAAGTTCTTGGGAAACATCCGCGAAACCGATGCCATCATCCATGTTCTGCGTTGTTTTGAAGATGAAAATATCACCCATGTCGATGGTAACATCGATCCCATCCGCGACAAGGAAATCATTGATACCGAATTACAATTGAAAGACTTGGAAACCATTGAGGGACGCTTGGCTAAAACCGAGAAAGCAGCTGCTGCTGGCAACAAGGATGCAAAAATTGAAGCCACCGTATTGAAAGCATATAAAGAGGTGTTGGAACAAGGCAAAAATGCCCGCGTAGTGGAATTTGAAACAAAAGACGAACAAGACGCAGCTCGCAATCTTTTCCTGCTTACCGCCAAGCCGGTGCTCTATGTATGTAATGTGGGCGAGGCAGATGCCAAGAATGGCAACGATTTCACACGCAAGATAGAGGCACTTGCCAAGGAAGAAGGAGCCGAATCGATGATTATTGCCGCCAAAACCGAAGAAGATATTGCCGAATTGGAGTCGTACGAAGACAAACAAATGTTCCTTGAAGAACTGGGTCTTGAAGAGAGTGGAGTGAATCGTCTCATTAAGAAAGCCTACGCTTTGTTGAATCTCGAAACCTTCATTACTGCCGGCCCCATGGAGGTAAAGGCATGGACCTACAAGAAAGGATGGAAGGCACCACAATGTGCAGGTGTTATTCATACCGACTTCGAGAAAGGCTTCATCCGTGCCGAGGTCATTAAATACGATGATTACATCCAATATGGCAGCGAAAGCGCTGTCCGCGAGGCTGGGAAAATGGGTGTCGAGGGCAAAGATTATATTGTCCAAGATGGCGACATCATGCATTTCCGTTTCAATGTGTAAAATTTTTCCTTATTATGGCTATACGTCCGCCACTGCTTCTGTTTTTACAAAGTTAAGCAGTAGCGGACGGTGTATTTATACCCATATAATAACCAAACGGATGAAACTATTAAGTGTGAAGAATGATGAAAAGGAAAAAAGTATTTATAATTAGCAAGACCTTTAGGGTAAAAGAACCTAAATAATGAAAACGGAATTGGTGTTTGGCAGAAGTCCAAAGAATCCTTTCTGACACATGTTTCCACAACAATCTTCAAATTATGTAATCACACATAAACACAAAGAGATAAAAAGGAAATTATTATTAAAAAATGAAGGATTGGATGGTGTTATCAGATTTTATGCTTATCTTTGCCAGACTTATTGAGATGTAACTATGAATAGTATCCTTTTCATCACATGGAACCCCAGCCTCACTTTTGGGCCGTTCCGTTGGTATTCACTATGTTGGCTCATTGGTTTGGCACTGGCCTATTTCATCGTTAGAAAACTGTTTTATGAGCAGAAAATAGCCGTGCGCACCACCGTTGTAAAAGGAAAAAAACAAGAGGAAAATGTCTTCGACCCGTTATTCATTTATTGTTTCTTGGGTATTCTCATTGGAGCACGCTTAGGGCATTGTCTCTTCTATCAGCCCGACTATTTCCTGACTAGTGGCAAGCACATCGTGGAGATGTTGCTGCCCATTCATTTCCTCGCCGACGGCGGATGGAAGTTTACGGGATATGAAGGACTGGCCAGTCATGGCGGTACATTAGGTTTGATTATCGCCTTGATCCTCTATGTGCGTTGGTCAAAGCTGAGCATCTGGACTGTGCTCGACAACATCGCCATTGCCACAGGTACCACCGCCTGTTTCATCCGCTTGGGAAACCTCATGAACTCAGAGATTATCGGCAAGCCCACTGATGTGCCTTGGGCCTTCATCTTCGAGCGTGTGGATATGATTCCAAGGCATCCCGGACAGCTCTACGAAGCCATCGCCTATGCCATTCTCTTCTTCCTCATGTGGTATCTTTACAAGAAGAGTCGCAAGGGAATGCCTCAGAACCTGAAAGCCAATCAGCAATGGGCACCCGAAAGCAGGATTCCCCAAGTGGGCACCGGCTTCTTTTTCGGTTTTTGTCTGACGTACATCTTCACTTTCCGCTTCTTTATAGAATACACCAAGGACGTACAGGAAGCCTTCGAGGAAAATATGATGTTTAACATGGGACAACTCCTCAGCATCCCCTTCATCATCATCGGAGTATGGTGCATGCTGAGAGCAAAGAAAAAATCCTAAATAATACTGAATAATAATATTATTTTCCCTTCACTATCCGCTTGATGTCGTTGAGTTTGTTCAAGGCCTCAACGGGTGTGAGGTTGTTGATGTCGAGATTTAATATCTCGTCACGAACTTGGCAGAGCACAGGATCGTCAAGTTGGAAGAAGCTCAGTTGCATACCATCGCGGCTTTGGTTGAGTGTTTCGGCAGAAGGTTTCCCCACCCCTACTCCACTGTTGTCGGCTTCCAATTGCTTCAAGATGGTGCTTGCGCGCTTTACAATGCTCTTTGGCATACCTGCAATCTGCGCCACATGAATACCAAAAGAGTGTTCAGAGCCGCCACGCATCAACTTTCGGAGGAATATCACCTTATTCTCCACCTCTTTGACACTCACATTATAGTTCTTGATGCGGCTGAAGTTCTTCTCCATCTCGTTCAGCTCGTGATAGTGAGTGGCAAAAAGCGTACGAGCCTGAGCCTTGGGATGCTCATGCAGATATTCCACAATAGCCCATGCTATGCTGATGCCATCGTATGTGGAAGTACCCCTGCCCAACTCATCAAACAATACAAGCGATTTAGGAGTAACATTGTTTAAAATGTTCGATGCCTCGGTCATTTCCACCATAAACGTGGATTCACCCAAAGAAATGTTATCAGAAGCCCCTACCCTTGTGAAAATCTTGTCCACCAGACCGATTCTCGCACTCTCTGCGGGCACGAAACAACCTATCTGGGCCAATAGTACAATCAAGGCCGTTTGTCGAAGCAGCGCCGATTTTCCTGCCATATTCGGACCTGTTATGATTATTATCTGCTGCTTTTCGGTATCCAAATAGATATCGTTAGGAACATATTTCTCGCCCAATGGCAATTGCTTTTCAATAACAGGATGTCTTCCCTGATGAATATCTATCACATCCGATTGGTCGATTATCGGACGGATATAGTTGTTTTCCTGTGCAGACTTGGCAAAACCTAGCAAACAGTCGAGTTGAGCAACAAGATTGGCATTCAGTAGGATAGCAGGAATAAACTGTTGCATATCTGTCACCAACTCATTGAAAAGTCTGGTTTCAAGCGTAAGAATTTTGTCTTCGGCGCCCAAGATTTTCTCCTCGTACTCTTTCAGCTCCTGTGTGATATAGCGTTCTGCCTGAGCCAAAGTCTGTTTACGCACCCACTCGGCTGGCACTTTGTCCTTATAAGTGTTGCGCACTTCAAGATAATATCCGAAAACATTATTATAGCCTATCTTCAACGAGGAGATACCAGTGAGTTCTGTTTCGCGCTGCTGTATCTTCAATAGATAATCTTTCCCGCTATAAGCAATATTCCTGAGTTCATCGAGCTCACTATTATAACCTTCACGAATAAAGTTGCCTTTGTTCACCAATTGAGGTGCGTCCTCCTTCATTTCTTTTGTTATACGCTCCACCAATTCTTCGCAAACATCCAACCGCTCCCCTACCCGCTTTATTACTTCGTTATCTGTTTGCATGCAAGCTTCCTTTACTGAAAACAAAGCTTGCAAAGCCACTTTCAGCGACACTATTTCACGAGGTGATATTCTGCCTGCAGCCGCTTTTGAGGTGATTCGCTCCAAATCGCCCACACACTGGAATTGCTCATTCACCAATTCACGAAATTGAGGTTCACGGAAGAAATATTCCACCACATTCAACCGTTCGTTGATGGGTTTCTCATCTTTCAGGGGGAACACCATCCAGCGTTTCAACATACGTGCTCCCATGGGCGACACCGTCTTGTCAATGACATCTAAGAGAGACTTTCCGTCTTCCTGCATGGGATACACCAATTCAAGCGAGCGTACGGTAAACTTGTCGAGCCTGACATAACGTTCTTCCTCTATTCGTGATAGAGTCGTAATATGCCCTATTTGAGTATGAAGCGTCTGTTCCAAGTATTGCAACACAGCACCACTGGCAATCACTCCATTGTGCAAATGCTCCACACCGAACCCTTTCAGGTTTTTCACTCCAAAATGCTTCAGTAGTTTCTGGCGGGCGGTCTGGTCGGTAAACACCCAATCGTCCATCATGAAAGTGCAATATTTGGAACCGAAATAACGTTCAAAATCTTGTTTATGACCGCGGTCGAAGAGCACTTCCTTTGGTAGGAAATTGCCTAAAAGCTTTTCCACATAGTCATATGAACCTTCGCCTGTAAGGAACTCGCCCGTTGATATATCAAGGAACGAAACCCCACAAGCACTTTTCCCGAAATGAACCGCAGCTAAGAAATTATTTTCCTTGTAATTGAGCACATTGTCGCTCATGGCAACACCAGGCGTCACAAGTTCGGTGATGCCACGCTTCACAAGTTTTTTGGTCAGTTTAGGATCTTCCAACTGATCGCAGATGGCCACTCTCCTACCCGCCCTGATAAGCTTAGGCAGATAGGTATCCAATGCATGATGAGGGAATCCTGCCATCTCATCCCCTCTTGCGCCTGCTCCGTTATTCCTGTGAGTAAGCGTAATACCCAGTATTCCTGCTGCCACAACGGCATCTTCGCAATAAGTCTCGTAGAAATCACCACATCTGAAAAGCAGTAATGCGTCAGGATGCTTCTCCTTTAACGAGAAAAACTGCTTCATCATGGGTGTCAGCTCTTTTTCCTTGATAGCCATCTTTGATTGTAAATATGAATTGCAAAGATAGCCGTTTTTCATGAAAAATCAAAATAAATGATCAATTTTTCAAGAAAAACACTTTTGTTTGGGCAATCATAACGCAAACGATTACGGAGCGTTTTATAAAATGATTTGTAAAAAGAAATCCCTCTTTTACTATCTTTGCATAAAATAAGATACACTCAGCAAAGTGAAAACAATTATTCAGACTTACTTCATAAAACCTCAAACCTCATGAAAAAAATCATCTTTCTCCTGGTTTTAGCCATTTGTTCATTTCAGTCATCGGCTCGCAAATATCAATCACTCGATCAGGCAAATCCCATTCTTGTGAAGAGTAAATATATTGTATACCAAGGCAAAAAGATATTTTTGAATGCCAAAAACATATACATTGACGGTAGCATAACCGACAAACAAGCTGCCATTTCACCCTTTGTTTTCAATTCATTCCATGAAGCCATGAAACATTTGGTTGCCGGTACATCCGACAATGACCGAATGAATGTGTATTTCGCTCCGTACGTCTACTGGGTTGACAATCCCGACGACCCAAGCATGAGGGTAGGGGAGAACGGTGGTTCGCCCATCGCCATGCACTTGCATTGCCCTTATCTCACCTTTATCGGGCTTACTCCCCACCCAGAGAATGTTGTGCTTGCTTGCAACAGGGGTCAACAACAAGGTGCTTATGGCAATTTCACCATGTTTTACTTCCACGGTGATGGCATTTCACTGAATAATCTCACTTTTGGCAATTATTGCAACATCGACTTAGTGTTTCCATTGAAACCAGAATTAAACAGACATCGGCGCATGGATGCCATCACACAGGCTCAACTGGCTTTTGCTGATGGCGACCGGCTTGAAGCTCACAACTGCCGATTTGTGAGCAGATTGAACACATGTCCACTCAATGGTGGAAAGCGCACATTTTTCGAGCGATGCCATTTTGAAAGCACCGACGATGCCATGTGTCCTTCAGGAGTTTATCTGTCATGCAACTTCGATTTCTATGGCAGTATGCCCTTTGGACATACACAAGAAACAGGAGCGGTTCTTCTGGATTGCGACTTCCACTCGAAATCATCGGATGTGAACTCTCATCGTTCTGTGCAATATCTCATTAAGTCAAGGGGGCCTATCTCCATCATCGACTGTCGATACCATACACCCGAAGACATTCGTTTGGAATGGAAACCCGACCCAAAGCCAGACTTGAGATGTTATCAGGCAGGCATCACACAAAATGGCAAACCCGTTAGCTTGCAGAGCCAACAGTCTGGCACAACCGTTTGCATTGACAATAAACCTCTATTGGACGCCTATAAAATCAATTATCAGGGCAAAACCATCTACAATACATTCAACCTTTTGGAAGGCGACGACGGATGGGATCCTATGAACGTGAAGAAGGATATAGAACAAATGGAAAAAAACACAGGCCGCAAGCTCCACCAACTTCCTATTTTCATGGCTGTCAAGGCGAGTCATGATAGGGTAGAACAAGGACAAAAGCCTGCCGTTTTAAGCATTGTTGCCAAACGGTTGTGCGGGTATCCTGCCAATCTCTCTCCCGTTGAATGGCGATTGTCTGATCCTACATACGTAAAATTAATCGATACAAATAATCCATTACAACGACAAGTAGCTAGCATCAACACCACCGATAACACACAAAAGATATATCTATCATTATCCAATGCCGATGGATTGTCAGCTGGTTATGCTCTGGACATTGCTCCCTCGACACTACCTGCACCTACCATTATTGCAACTCCTGTCATCGCAAAAAAACAAGATGGTGTGCTGGAACTAAACTATCAGTTGGAATTGAAAGGCCGTGAAGATCAGTCAGTCATCACCTGGTATCGGTGCGATGATGCCAAAGGAACTAATGCTGTTGCCATTGCCATCTCACGCCTTGACCGTCCAAAACAATTCTACAAGCTACAGCCTGGGGATGAAAACCATTACATTATTGCCGCCCTTGCACCTAAGCACATCCGAAGCATAGCCTTACCAGAAACATCTTTCTTTCCCCAAAATGTTTTCGGCAACACTTCTGCACCATGCACTCTCTCCAATGCTGTATTTATCAACTTGCAGGACGTTCCTCAGCAAGCTGTTCTCGAAACTGATTTCGCTCATTTCCCCGCCTTTGAGCAACACCAAGTGAAAGATGGTTATTGGACTTTGGACGGATATAAACCACTTGATACCGCCCAACATCCTTGGAAAGTGTCGGCCAACAATTGGTGCTATGGAAAAGGTGAGGCAGGAGCTATAGGCTACGGTATGCTACATCAAGCAAGGGGTTCACGCATGTTATATACACCTTCTGTAAAAAATATCCAACAAACAAGTACTCCCCAAACTATGACTATAACCCTCTTACTCGACCCAAGTAAACAGGCAGGACAAGGATTCGGCTCACCTACTGGCCAATATTTTGATTTGATGATTCATTACGACACAAAAACGCTCTCAGGCTATGGGTTACGCATTGAACGAACCACCAAATACGCCAATGCCGTAGATATGAAACTGATGAAATATGAAAATGGACAATCATCGCCAATCACCGAACCCGTCTCTACCACTTGCTTTCTCACAGGCTGCACTATACGACTCTACACCGATAGCAAATATCAACTTCACGCCAACATCAGCACTACCTCGAAGCAACGAGAGAGCAGTCTGGCAAAAGAAGTGAACCTCTCAGCAAAAATAAATCCACCTCACTACTTCGGAATTGGCATGCAGCACACTGGTTCATCTGGCTCAAGTGCACTGCTTTTGCACCATCTTAAAGTAGAGTGGGGGAGTTCTTCCAAAATAGTTAAACCTTAATCGGTACATATTATTCAGCATTCTATAGTAATATGTAAATTTCTCTAAATCAAGAGGTTATATATTACTTTACAGAACATTATGTTTTGAGTCGCAAATGGTAAACTTTTGAACTGCAAAAAAGTATGTTTTGCAAAATGACAGATAATGTTAAATGAGTGACCCAATAATTGGGAAAAAAGTTCCATGTCTTGGAACGATGATATAATAAAGATAATTATCATTGATTATCTATTGCCTTTACATAGATAAAATGGGCAATAATTTTGTTATTTGTTATTTTTAGCGTAATTTTGCACCGATTTATACACACACGCGAACTAAATAATAACAGAATAAGAAAAAGAAGATGGAATACAATTTCAGAGACATCGAGAAGAAATGGCAACAGCGATGGGTGGAACAAGGAACCTATCGAGTGACAGAAAACAAGGAAAAGAAAAAATACTACGTGCTCAACATGTTCCCCTATCCTAGCGGTGCGGGCTTACATGTAGGGCATCCATTGGGATATATTGCCAGCGACATCTACGCACGATTCAAGCGTCAACAGGGTTTCAATGTGCTCAACCCAATGGGTTATGATGCTTATGGACTACCAGCAGAACAGTATGCCATTCAGACAGGGCAACATCCTGCTGTAACAACAGAAGAGAACATCAAGCGCTATCGCGAGCAGTTGGATAAAATAGGATTTTGTTTCGATTGGGAAAGAGAGGTGCGCACCTGCGAGCCTAACTACTATAAATGGACACAATGGGCTTTTCAGAAGATGTTCAACTCATTCTATTGCAATCGATGCCAGAGTGCTCAACCTATTGAAAAGTTAATTGCACATTTTACTGAGAAGGGAACCGAAGGTCTTGATGTGGCTCAAAGCGAAGAACTGGAGTTCACTGCTGACGAGTGGAACAGCTGGAATGAAAAGCGCCAACAAGAGGTATTGATGAACTACCGTATTGCTTATCTTGGAGAAACCATGGTAAACTGGTGCGCAGGACTAGGTACAGTTCTTGCCAACGACGAAGTTGTTGACGGTGTGAGTGTACGTGGCGGATTCCCTGTGGTACAAAAGAAAATGCGCCAATGGTGCTTACGTGTGTCTGCATATGCCCAACGACTGCTCGACGGACTAGACCATATCGATTGGACAGACTCGTTGAAAGAGACACAACGCAATTGGATTGGTCGTTCAGAAGGTACAGAAATGCAGTTCCGCGTGGCCGACTCTGACATGCAGTTCACTATTTTCACCACCCGTGCCGACACCATCTTTGGTGTTACCTTTATGGTGTTGGCTCCCGAAAGTGAATTGGTTGGTCAACTCACAACTGCTGAACAGAAAGAAGAAGTAGAAAAATATCTTGACTATGTTAAGAAACGCACCGAGCGTGAACGTCAGATGGACCACAAAGTAACGGGTGTATTCTCCGGTTCGTATGCTATCAATCCACTTACAAATGAGAAAATCCCCATTTGGATTGCCGAATATGTACTTGCTGGCTATGGTACTGGCGCCATCATGGCTGTACCCGCCCATGACAGTCGCGACTATGCTTTTGCCAAGCATTTTAACCTGCCCATTATACCATTGATTGAAGGAGCAGACATTTCGGAAGAGAGTTTCGATGCCAAAGAAGGTATTGTAATGAACAGTTCAAATGGAGAATTCTCCCTGAATGGACTCACTGTAAAGGAAGCTATACAGAAAACCAAGGAATATGTAACAAATAAGAAACTTGGACGCGTTAAAGTGAATTTCCGTCTGCGCGATGCCATATTCTCACGTCAGCGCTATTGGGGTGAGCCATTCCCTGTCTACTATAAGGATGGAATGCCTTATATGATTCCTGAAGAGTGCCTTCCTCTGCAACTGCCAGAAGTTAGTCACTACAAACCCACCGAGGATGGTCAACCACCTCTCGGCAATGCTAAGAAATGGGCATGGGATACCAAGAATAACCAAGTGGTTGATAACAATTTGATTGACAATACTGTTGTTTTCCCGCTTGAATTGAGTACTATGCCAGGATTTGCTGGTTCAAGTGCATACTATCTGCGCTATATGGATCCACACAACAATGATGCATTGGTAAGCAAAGATGTAGATGAATACTGGCAGAATGTGGATTTGTATGTAGGTGGAACTGAACATGCCACTGGCCATCTTATTTATTCACGTTTTTGGAATAAATTTCTCTTCGACTATGGCGTAAGCTGTAAGGAAGAGCCTTTCCAGAAACTGGTCAATCAGGGTATGATACAAGGTAGAAGCAACTTTGTCTATCGTGACAATGTTGCCAGCAAAGCAAAAAAACATCCTGTTTTTGTAAGTCTTAACTTGAAGAAAAACTACGAGGATGTTACACCTATCCATGTGGATGTAAACATTGTCCAAAACGACATCCTTGACATTGATGCTTTCAAGGCATGGCGTCCCGAATACAACGATGCAGAATTTGTGCTTGAAGATGGTAAATACGTGTGTGGATGGGCTATCGAAAAGATGTCGAAATCTATGTTCAATGTGGTCAATCCAGATATGATTGTTGAGAAATATGGTGCAGACACGCTCCGTCTTTACGAAATGTTCCTCGGTCCGGTTGAACAAAGCAAACCATGGGATACCAATGGTATTGATGGTTGTCATCGCTTCTTAAAGAAATTTTGGAATCTCTATCAAGAAGTGGAAATAAACAATTCGGAAGCAACACCCGATAATCTGAAGAGTCTCCATAAACTCATAAAAAAAGTGTCGCAGGACATTCCGCAATTCTCTTACAACACAAGTATTTCTGCTTTTATGATTTGTGTAAACGAGTTACAACAGCAGAAATGTAAGAACCGTGAAATTCTCAAAACTTTGGTTGCGCTGATTGCCCCGTTTGCTCCACATATTGCTGAGGAACTATGGGAGAGAATACGTTTGTCTGAAGACACTGACAAGGCATCCAACATGCAACTATCTGTCTGCGATGCTACATGGCCAACTTGGAACGAAGAATATCTAGTAGAAAACACAATCAAACTTGGAGTTGCATTCAATGGTAAAACACGCTTTGAAATGCAATTTGCCGCCGATGCCGACAACCAAACTATCCAAGAGGCGGTACTTACTGACGAAAGAGCCATGAAATATTTAGAAGGAAAACAAGTTGTTAAGGTTATCATCGTTCCAAAACGCATGGTAAACGTAGTTATAAAATAAAAACACACTAATGACCATTAATAATCAAATAATCATGAACGAGGCCAAAGATTATCTTGGCATAACCTTTGGCCTCATTCTCTATTCGTTTGGCTTCACTTTTTTCCTGATGCCTTACGAGATAGTTACAGGTGGCGTAGCTGGTATTGCCGCCATTGTATATTATGCTACAAGTTTCCCAAACTCTTACACCTATTTTTTGGTGAATGCTGCCTTGCTTGTCATTGGCTTGAAAATTCTTGGATGGAAATTTCTCATCAAGACCATTTATGCTATTCTCATGCTCACTTTTCTTCTATGGCTAATGAAATTTTTTGCTCCCGTAGACGAACAAGGCAACATGGTAAAAATTCTTGGTGAAGGACAGAATTTCATGTCACTCATTATTGGATGTATGATGACTGGAACATCGCTCGGACTTGTCTTCCTCTATAATGGAAGTACTGGAGGAACCGATATTATCGCAGCTTCGGTTAACAAGTATCACAACATGTCGCTGGGAACCATCCTTATCTTTGTCGACTTCGTCATTATTGGCAGTTGTATGTTCATACCACAATTCGGAACCGTCCTCCAGCGTACCTATATGGTAGTGTTTGGTTTCTGCACAATGGTAATAGAAAACTTTATGCTCGACTACATCTATGGTCGTCAGCGGTCAAGTGTACAATTCATGATATTTTCAAAGAAGTGGCAGGAAATAGCCAATGCCATAGGAACACAGATGGAACATGGTGTTACTATTCTCGACGGTCATGGCTGGTATACAGGAAAACAAAGCAAAGTTCTTTGTATCCTCGCAAGAAAAAACGAAAGCACCACCATATTCCGTTTAATAAAGATGATCGACCCTCAAGCATTTGTTAGTCAGAGTGCTGTCATTGGAGTGTTTGGTGAAGGATTCGATTCCATTAAAGTGAATGTGAAAAAGAAAGAAAAAAATTTACCCAAAACATGAAAATTGTATTTGCAACAAATAACCAGCACAAACTCCAAGAAATAAGAGATATTTTGGGCGACACCATCCAAGTGCTTTCGCTCAACGATATTGGTTGTTTTGAAGACATACCCGAAACTGCCGACACGTTGGAAGGTAATGCTCTTCAAAAGGCTCATTACATATACGACCATTTCGGAGTAAGCTGTTTTGCGGATGATACTGGTTTGGAAGTGGAATGTCTGAATGGAGAACCTGGTGTCCATTCTGCCCGGTATGCTGAAGGTACTGACCATGATAGCGATGCCAATATGAACAAACTTTTACTCAAGATGGAACATCAAAACAACAGGAAGGCTCGCTTCCGTACGGTCATTGCTTTGCTTCTTTCAAACAATGATGATCAACCTCAATGCCATATGTTCGAGGGTATTGTAAATGGTGTCATCACTCGCAATAAAAGTGGTTTGGAAGGATTTGGATACGATCCAATATTCCAACCAGAAGGATATCAAGAAACTTTTGCACAATTGGGTATGGATATAAAAAACACTATCTCTCATCGAGCAAGAGCCGTTACAAAATTAGCTGATTTCCTGCTCAACAGTTGATTATTTTCTTCTCTTGGCAACTATTTAAACAAAGATGAATGAAAAAGGAAATTTCTATACTCATCCCTACATACAATTGCTGTTGCAAACAATTGGTGGAAGCCTTACAACAACAATGTGAGACCATCAAACTGCTGCAATATGAGATAATTGTTGCCGATGACGCATCTCCTGAAAAATCATTCATCCAAAAAAATAATTCCATCACACAACTTAAGAACGTTCATTATATTGTTCTTGAAAATAATATCGGAAGAGCAGCCATACGCAATTTTCTTGCTCAACAAGCATGTTATAATTGGCTCCTCTTTATCGATGGAGACATGACACTCCACAATCCCTCTTTTATTGCAACTTATTTACAAAACGATAATCTTGTTATTTATGGCGGATACGATATTTTAGGCAGCGATAAAAACAACCTAAGATATATGATTGAGAAGAAACATCCTTACAATCATATTGCACAACAACGACAAATAAAACCTTTTCATAATTTTCATACTTGCAACTTTCTTGTAAGTAAGCAGATTATGTTAAACAATCCTTTCAATGAAAGCATAAAACAATATGGCTATGAGGATGTACTTTTTGGTAAACAACTCAAAAACAATCATCTTTCTATAACTCATATTGATAATACCATTACGTTTGAATCATTTGAAAGCAACCAACAATATGTAGAAAAAACCGAACAGTCTCTACAAACATTATTTAAATTTCAAGAAAAAATCAGCGGATTTTCAACCATATTAGATTTCATTGAAAAAAAACCAATAGCAACTTCCTTATTAAAATATACCTATCCAATAATAGGCAAATTCATAAGAAACAAGCTTATATACAATAAACCACGAATTTTTTTGTTTAATATATATAAACTTATTTATTTCTTACATCTTAAGCATCAACAAGTATGAAGAAAATTACATCTCTATTTGTACTTTTTTTTATTCTTAACACCATAAATGCAGTTCCTATTGGTCAATGGAACGCCTTTCTCGCATACAGAAATATCACCGATATAGAGCCTGCTGGAAATACTATTTATGTTCTTAGCAGCAACAATCTATTCTCCTATAATGTCAACGATCACAGTATAAATACTTACTCTAAAGTGTTTCCACTAAGCGATACTGGCATTAGGAATATAGCCTGGTGCAACAGTGCCAATCGTTTGATTATTATTTACGATAACTACAACATTGATTTACTCGATAATAATCAGCATGTAATCAACGTTTCAGGTTATATGAAAGCTTCCATCTCACAAGACAAACAAATAAATAATATCAACATCAGTGGAAACAACGCCTATATTTCCACCAATTTCGGTATTATCAATCTGAATGTAAAAAAAGGAGAAATAACTGATACCTATATTCTCAATAAGAAAATAGAAAGAAGTATCATAAAAGGTAACTATATCTATGCAAAAACAGCAGATAATCAACTAAAGGCGAACATTCATGATAATTTACTCGATCCGGCAATATGGACATACTCCTCAGACTATGTAGACTACTTCAATACAAACGACATTTTTTATGAATATACAGATGAATATGAACACTATTATACATACGACAATCATAATAAGTGTTATTGGAGCAATCAAAAGGACAATAAACTCATGGCCTATACGCAAGACCAAGATGGCAAAATAACCATCATTGCAAAAGATATATGTCCCGATTCACCAAAGACAAACTTCTTTGGCGCCATGAAAATACTAAATGGTAAACTTTATGCTACTTGTGGAGGATGGTCACAGATGGTTGACTTAAACAGACAAGCAACTATACAGGTTTATGATGGTAACACTTGGCAAATCTATCAAGACGATTTCAGTACACCAAACCAGATGTTTGTATCCATGCGTTCCATTGATGTTGACCCTAACAATCCTCAGCGTGTTGTAGTTGGTGGACGTTCTGGTATTAATGAATTTCGTAACGGACAACTTTACAAACGCTATTCTTATGATAATTCATTGCTTACCCATGTTAATGTGATTGATAATAATTTTTACAATTATGTATGGGTGCACTCGTTAATGTTCGACAACAACAGTCATCTATGGGTGCTCAACAGCTATGGAAAAGAATCAGCCATACTCGAAATGCTTCCCGATGAAACATGGGTTTCTCACCACAATGAACAACTTGAATGGGACGATAATAAAACCGTTTATCCACACTTGGCAAATCTAATGCTCGATAGCAGACAATTGTTTTGGTTTGGTGAAGACTTTATGGGTGGTACACTTATGTTCTGCTACAATCCTAAAACAGAACAAGTAGACAAATATAGTGAATTTATCAATCAAGATGATAAAAGTCTTGATGTAAAATATATCAACGATATTAAAGAAGATTTAGAAGGCAATCTTTGGATTTGCACCGATTGTGGACCACTTATGTTGACAGCTGAAAATATAAGAAACAGTAACATTATTTATACACAACCAAAAGTGCCTCGCAATGATGGTACAAACTATGCCGATTATCTTCTCAACAACGTCGATATAAAATGTGTAGCAGTAGACGGTGCCAACCGTAAATGGTTTGGTTCAAAAACCAATGGAATTTATCTGATAGGAAATGACAATATAGAGACCATTCATCATTTCACCACAGAGAACAGTCAATTGCTATCAGACAATATAGAGGCTATCTGTATCAACCATAATACAGGTGAAGTATTCATAGCCACAGATCATGGTTTATGCTCATTTATGGGCGATGCTACCAGCCAAGCAGAAACAATGGAACGTGACAACGTTTATGCTTATCCTAATCCAGTAGAACCCAATTTCTCTGGTTTTGTCACCATACGTGGACTTACTGCTAATGCTGATGTAAAGATTACCACTGCCAATGGTGTACTTGTACATCAGGGACGTAGCAGCGGAGGAACATATAGTTGGAACACTAACGACCTTAATGGTCGTCCAGTAGCGTCTGGCGTATATATGGTTCACACCGCAACCGGTGAAGGAAAAAAAGGTGTGGTATGTCGTATAGCCATTGTTAGATAACCATTTCTTTCATTATATTGAATACTTCCACCCACTCATTCATTATTTATATATTTAAATTTTAAAATTTCTTTTTAAAGAAGAATATAATGGAGTGTGGATAAAGTGGAAAACTATCATATCACTCTCATATTCAGTTATGAAGCATGTGTAGAAGCATGTGTAAAAAAATAGTAAATGGTGGTGATTATACACTATTTTTATTTTATACAATGTGAATAATAGGAAAAAATAATTATAATCCACAATGATAAACAGAGTTATCCACCGTTTTATCCACAAAAAGCATTAACTTTGCACCGCAAAAACAAAAGAAGTATATTTTGATGAATTATTTAAGAAATACATTATTATTATTATCATTCGTATTTTCAATCAGTCTTTCAGCTAAAGATACGCCCAATTCTCGTCAAGCGCGACGTATTTTTAATGAAGTTTATGAAAAAACATTCGGTAACGAAGGTAGTACTCTTCATTATGCTGTAAATATAATAGGCATTTTCAAGACTGAGGGTACCATTTGGTATAAAAACAAAAAAAGCAAATTTGTTGATGAGCGTTACAATTCTTTTTGTGATGGAACCACCTATTGGTTGGTGGAGCGCAAAAAACAAACTGTGCATATTCATGATGCCCAGTCTGAAAAACGCGACAAATATGCTACTAAATTTGTTTTCTATCCCGAGAATTTTCTTTATTCCATCAAAGACATGTCCAGTCATTTTGAACTCACTTTGAAGGCAAAGCCGCATACCAAGGGTATAAAACTGGTACGCGTACTGTTGGATAAGCGTACACATAATCCGTTGAGTTTGCGCGTAAAATTGGGGATTATTTGGACTACTGTCAAAATTTCTAATTACAAGTGTGGTGGGATAAGTGAAAGTATATTCGATTTTCCAAAAGATAAATACAAAAATTACAAAGTTATTGACCACAGATTAGAGTGAGGAAACTATTATTCTATTTTATTATTCTATTTTCATGTCAGTCATTAGCGCAGAAAAGAGTAGGTGATTATATCGAGTCTATATCATATAATGACTGTTCACGAGGATTGACACGGAAAATACAATATGAACCTTACGATGGAGGGTTTGTATGTATGAATGGGAATAATCGTTTCACGAGGGCTCTTTATGGGGGATATACCAATTATCGACTTGAGACAAGCGATCGTCCAGTATTTGTCTTGTTTAAAGATTCACGCAATTGCCGGCATGTTGATATGCGTTTTTCTGTCAATGGTCATGCATTGGCTTTAGACAGTACCTCATGGTGTAAATCTTTTTATAGTGGCGGAAAGAGAATCTACGAAGTAAAAGACAAATCATGGAGGGGTAAATTATTCATTACATCCACCTGTATTTTCAATCAAGAAGGTGCTGTTTTGGAAATAAAAACAGACTCATTCTTAGATGTGGATCATTTGAAATTAAATATTATTGTATCAGGGATAAGAGAAAAAAAACTGAATAGAAATGGTGATATGGGTGCCGACCGCCCAGGTTGTTTCGAAAGCGATGGCCATATTTTACAACAGTTGGAAATAGACTTATCTAAAAACGCAATAATATTTGCCGATGACTTGAAGCTTAGACTTATTGATGAAAATGAGTGTAGATTATTATTGTCAGAAACAGAAAAGCATTTAAATAATATATGTAATACTATATCATTTAAAACTCCTGACGAATACATCAACACTTTAGGTTCTGCATTGTCTTTGGCAGCTGACGGCGCCTGGGACGGCGAGACGTGGCTACATGGCGCAATAGGTTGGCGAACACAACTTGCTGGCTGGCGCGGAGGCTATTTAGGCGATGTGCTTGGTTGGAACAATCGTGCAAGAAGTCATTTTGATGCTTATGCTCAAAGTATTGTTAAAGATGTGAACCCTATTTTTTCTCATCCATCGCAGGACAGTCTACAAAATTTGGCAAGGGCGGAGAAGAAGTGGGGAACACAAATGTATAGTAATGGTTATATTTGTAGGCGCCCCAATGGAAAGAAGGAAATGTCTCATTATGACATGAATCTTAATTATATAGATGAATTACTTTGGCATTTCCAATACAATGCTGATACAACATATATGCGCAAGATGTTTCCCATTTTGAAGTTGCATCTTGACTGGGAAAAAAGAAATTTCGATCCTGATGATGACGGACTCTATGACGGCTATTGTTGTATATGGGCAAGCGATGCTTTATATTATAATAGTGGGGCAGTGACACATGCTTCAGCTTATAATTATCGAGCCAATCTTCTCACAGCTAAAATAGCACACCTATTAAACGAGGATGCACAACCATACGAAGCAGAAGCAAATAAAATACTTTCCGCTATGAACAAGACTCTGTGGCTTGAAGATAAAGGGCATTGGGCAGAGTACAAAGACTATATGGGATTGAAGCGTTTACATGCGGATGCGGCTCTTTGGAGTATTTATACAGCGATAGATTGCGGTGCATGTACAAACCAGCAGGCATGGAGAGCCACCGATTATGTAATAAAAGACATTCCACATATTAAAATAGCTGATGATATTTCCTTGTCAAACGAATACAAAGCTTTGGAAATAATAAGCAGTTCCAATTGGATGCCATATTCCTGGAGTATTAATAATGTTGCTGCTGCGGAAATCATGCATACAGCTCTTTCATTTTTCGAAGCAGGGCGAAACGAAGAGGCCTATAGTTTAATGAAAGCAAATATTCTCGACCAAATGTATCTGGGTAGTAGTCCTGGTAATTTTGGTCAAGTAAGCTATTTGGATGCAGCTCGAGGTGAGTGCTATCGCGATTTTGCCGACAATACAGGTATCTCTGCTCGTACATTGATACAGGGACTTTTTGGTATTGTTCCACAAGCACTTGATGGAAAATGCATGATACGACCTGGTTTTCCCTCTCAATGGAACGAAGCATCTGTTCATACGCCTTATCTTTCCTATCGCTTTCATCGTGATGGCAATAAAGATATTTACGAAGTGCGTCAGTATTTCACACAACCTCTCCAAATCATTTTGCGTTATAATATAGGAGAAGGAAATTGTAAAGATATAGTTGGAACAACAGATAGTGTACAAACAATAGTTGTAGAAAACAATTCTGTTCAGTTAACTAACGATATTTCCAAAAACAAAGAACAATCTGAGAATACAATAAGATTATTGTCAAACAAGAAACTCGGATTATGTTATTCTGACTCAAATAAAGTTTATTCACCTCATTCTTTGACACAGATATCACTAGACAAATGGTTTAATGCAAACATAGATGATATTTTCAAGAACGAATATTTGTCACCACGTTCGCCCTACACATCTTTGCAAATTCCCAAACAAGGGGTAGGGGAGTGGTGTCATCCTTTGTATTGTCCTGAAATCAATGATTCTGTATATCGTTCATTATTGGTTAACAACCAAACAATGGTCAATGGGGTGAAGTTCAAGTCACCTGCAGAGGGCAACAATATCATTTTCACTTCTTTATGGGACAACTATCCTGACAGTATTTGCATACCCTTAAAGGGAAAAGCAAGTTTTGCACACTTGTTAATGGCTGGTAGTACAAATCATATGCAATGTAGAATAGACAATGCCTTGGTCATTGTTAACTACAAGGATGGCACAAACGATACTCTACATATTATTCCACCTTATAATTGGTGTCCTATAGAACAAGACTATTATATAGATGGAAAGGCATTCAAAATAGAAAGAAACAATGAACGTTTTGAAGACCAAGAACAAACCAGACCTATCAGAATATGTTTAGGAACAGGGCAAGTAAGTAGAGATATTGGAAAAACAATGAATATAAAGGGAGTATATGGAAGGGAAATACCTGGTGGTGCTGCTCTATTGTTACAAATGCCATTGAATCGGAAAAAGCCTTTGAGAAGCCTCACTCTTCGTACGCTTTCCAATGATGTAGTGGTAGGCTTGATGGCATTGACGTTAGAAAAATAAAAAACAGTGTTTCCTTTTGCATTTCGTTTGTTTATTTGTAACTTTGAAGCGCTTAATCATATAGAATGAAAAAACAGATATTGTTGATAAACGATTTGGCCGGATATGGGAAAGTGGCCACAGCAGCCATGATGCCCATTCTTTCGTATATGGGACACCCCGTGTATAATCTGCCAACGGCTCTGGTGAGCAATACGCTCGATTATGGAAAATTCAACATTATGGACACTACTGAATATATTCAGGGTGTGTTCCCGGTTTGGAAAGAATTGGGATTCCGATTCGATGCCATTGCTACAGGTTTTATGGCAAGCGTAAAACAGGCACGTATCATTGCCGAATATTGCAAGGAACAAGCACAGAGGGGAACGACAGTGTTTGTTGATCCAATTATGGGCGACGAGGGAAAACTTTACAATGGTGTGACAGAAGAGACCGTGGAAAGTATGCGTGAAATGATAGGCGTGGCCGACTTGATATTCCCCAACTATACAGAGGCTTGTTTCTTGACCGATTCGTCTTTCAAAGAACAAGGTGTTACCCTTGAAGAGGCTTTCGATTTGACCGACCGACTTCGAAAAATGGGTTCGCGTTCTGTACTGGTGACGAGTATGGTGATTGATGGCAAACATGCTGTGGCTGGATTCAATAGAGAGAGCGGTGAACATTTCGTGTTGCACTATGATGAGATTCCCGTTCACTTTCCTGGTACAGGCGATATGTTCTCGGCCATTCTCATAGGCAGACTATTGAGTGGAAATCAGCTGAAAGAGAGCACACGACATGCTATGGATGCCCTTTATAAATTGATTGAGTGCAACAAGGATAATGTGGATAAAAATTGTGGCATTCCAGTTGAGAATTGGCTTTCTTTGCTATAACAGTTATAATTGGAATATATTGTTATCGACCATCAATAATAAAACGTAAGAAAAAGATGTGGATAAAAAGAATTGTATGGATGGTGGTGGGATGCTGCATCATTTGTACGTCTCAGGCCGCTGATAAACAAGCTTCCTATAACAAGGTAGTGCCATTGCCGCGCGAAATTTTGTTGAGTGAAGGACGTGGCTTTATGATAGATGGCAATTGCAGTATTGCTTTCCCCGACAACATGATTGATATGCAACGCAATGCAGGGTTTTTGAAGGATTATGTAGAAAAGGCAACAGGCATTTCTATGGCTTTGAAACCATACATTGCTAACAAAACCAAAAAGGCGGCAAGGATAAAGGGCGACGGGCACACCTTATGGTTGACAATCAATGCAGAAATTACCAATGATGAAGGTTACAGGCTGACCGTTAACGATAGGTTGGTAAGAATAGAAGGGCGTACAGCCCAAGGAGTGTTCTACGGCATCCAAACTTTGCGCAAGTCGCTTCCAATCATTTTGGAAACAGAGCGCAACGACAATAGTGGTGTAACAAACCAGGTGGAGTTGCCTGCTGTAGTTATCAATGACCAGCCTCGTTTTGCCTATAGAGGCATGCACTTGGATGTGAGCCGCCATTTCTTCGGTATTGATGTGGTGAAAGAGTATCTTGACATCATGGCGCTGCATAATATGAACACATTCCATTGGCATATTACCGACGATCAAGGCTGGAGAATAGAAATCAAGAAATATCCCAAGCTGGCGCAACTGGGTTCCCAGCGCAAACATACGGTGATAGGCAGAAATATGGGTGTCTATGACGACACACCTTATGGAGGATACTTTACACAGGATGAGGCTCGTGAAGTGGTGCAATATGCAAAAGACAGATACATCACGGTTATACCCGAAGTGGACATGCCAGGCCATATGCTCGGTGCACTGAAGGCTTATCCAGAACTGGGCTGTACGGGTGGACCCTATGAAACAGAAGGCAGATGGGGCGTGTTTGAAGATATCCTTTGTGCCGGCAACGAGCAGACATACCAGTTTATCAATGATGTCCTTGACGAACTGATGGATATATTCCCCTCTCAAATTTTTCATATTGGTGGCGATGAGGCTCCGCGCGAACGTTGGGAGAAATGTCCCAAATGCCAGCAGCGCATCCGCGAGTTAGGACTGAAGGGCGATGGGAAATACGCTGCCGAGGCAAAACTTCAAGGCTATTTTACCAATCGTGTAGAGAATTATCTCATTAGTAAAGGTCGGCGCATTATCGGATGGGATGAAATCCTCGAAGGCGATGTGAATGTCAGCGCCATGATTATGAGTTGGAGAGGTGTTAAAGGGGGTCTTGAGGCAGCTGAAAAGGGACATGACGTAGTGATGGCCCCTACCAGCCATGGTTATTTTGATTATTATCAAACCAATCCAGAGGATTGGAATAATCCCACCCTGTTCAAGGCTTATTTGCCCATGGAGCGTGTTTACAGTCTTGACCCTTCACCCGACTCCTTGTCGGTTGTGGCAAAGAAGCACATCATTGGAGCCCAAGCAAATATATGGACAGAATATATTGCTTATAAAAATCTGTTGGAATACCAAATGTTGCCAAGAGCTGCAGCTATGAGTGAAGTCCAATGGGTGATGCCGAAGCAGAAAAACTATGGTGATTTTTTGGAACGTGAGCGCCAGATGCTGAACATCTACCAACTTTACAATTACACGTATTGTCCCGCAGAATTTAATAAGCGTAAGCAATAAAAAGAAATAATAATTCTTTCTCAGCAAATAATAAAATAATCAAGTGGTGTGGAAACAGCAGGCGTGGTTATCTATATTTTCTTGTGAGCGCCTCGTTGCTCATCCATACGGCAATGGTTTTGGCTCGTAGATAGTTTTCGCTGACGAACATCATGCCGCCAAAGGGATTGTTGGAACCCCACGAATTTTTGCACAAGAAGAATTTTTTACCGTTATCGGCATGAGCAACACCTATTAATTCCATGCAATGGTCGTCCGTGGTATCAAATCGTTCGAACATGGTTTGTCGTGTGGCTTGTGTCACGGGCTTGTCGTCTTGTTCCAGTTGCGCCATGCCTTTGCTGAATGAGAACTTTGGTTCGCTGATGTCGCCTTCCCAACAAACGGGATGTCCGTTTCTGAGTGCCTGCTCCACACGATGTATCAGAGTGTCGATGGGCAGGTTGAAGAATTGGTCGTGATTGTGGTTATCGGGCACTTCAAGTACGAATTGTTGATAGAAAGGATGGTGTGTGAAACTGGTCAATGCTATGTATTCGTTGCTACGACATACACTTCTTGCAAATTCGAGCGTTGTGTATTCGGCACCAAGCATGAAAACATATTTTGGGACGGTGTGCATATTGTTGTCCAACATATTGCTGACAGAGGTCTTCAGTTGTTGCAATCCCTTTTGTTTGGCAAGGCAGTTGGCAGCTGTTTTTTGCGTTTTGCGAGCCAACACGTTGAAGTTCACATCGTCGTGAAAGGCATCGTAGTGGGTGATACCATATTGTTGAATGAACGTGAGTAGCATCGAAGCCATTCCCCGCGTTTTTATGGGCTGTCTGCCTTGGGTGAGATAGTATTTCACCGCCTTGTCTTGTAGAAGCATTCTACCGATGTACAAGGGTGAGAGATTTACAGAGTCGCCCTGCATGAGGTGTTCGCTTTCTATAGTGGCAAGCATGGCGTAAGCCCAGCAAAGATTGCTTTTGCCTTGGTTTTTCACGGGTGTGGTTTTCACCAAGCAGTCTATTTTCATTGCATGGGTCTGGGAGATATTGCTTGGTTGGTGCTTGTCGGCCATCAAATGGATAGCAATCAGAATGACTATGCATACGACACAGAACGCTATGCCGCATACAACGTAGAGTGACAAGCACCCATTTTTCAGATGCATACCTTTCATTTCCACAGCCATTCTTGAAAGAAGTCAGAACAGGAAAGTCTCACTTTCTGTCTCACAACAGGTGAACCCCATCTCTGCTGCCTTTTCTTTTGACGAGACGAAATAAACTAAGTCGCTTTCGGTGCATATCTCACCCATCGCGTTTTCTATTTGTGCATGGATGAAGGCCACATTCCGACGCAGTTCTTTCAGTCGGGCACGAATGGTGATTTGGGGTTCGGTGGTCATAATCGACTTGTGGTATCTTATTTCCATCTTGCCCGTTACACCACTGGTCTGCAATTTCCTGAACACCACCCAGCTGGCACATTCGTCAATCAATGTGGCTTGTATGCCACCATGCAAGGTGTTTATCCATCCCTGAAAGTGCGACTCTGGTTTCCAGAAACATAGAATATCGTCACCGTCTTCAAAAAACTCCATGTGGATACCAGCTGGATTGTCCGGACAGCAACCGAAACAGTTGTAACCCTCTTTTTCTAACCAGGGGTTCTTTATTTTTTTCATTCTCTTTTTTTGTTTGTGTGTACAAATGTAATCAATTATGCGGAAAGAACCAAATAAATTGTGCAATTTGCTCGTTTATTCGTGACAACAGATAAGTTACTTTCGTTCGAAAATGCAAAATAAAAACAGTTTTTCATTTTGCATTTTGCTCGTTTATTCGTAACTTTGCCAACAGAAACCTAAACAATATTTATGCATATAGCTATCGCTGGAAATATTGGTAGTGGAAAGACGACGCTTACTGGTATGCTTGCCAAACATTATCATTGGGAAGCACGCTACGAGTCGGTAAGCAACAATCCTTATTTGGAAGACTATTACCGCGATATCCACCGGTGGTCGTTCAATCTTGAAGTGCATTTTCTCAAGGAGCGTTTCCGCGACTTGCTCGACATAGCTCATGCCAAGCACACCATCATCCAGGACCGTACTATCTTCGAAGGTGTCTATGTGTTTGTGGCCAACAACAAGGCTATGGGACACATGAGCGACCGCGATTTTGAAACCTATATGGAGTTGTTTGAGCAGATGATGGCCATTGTGAAGTATCCCGACCTGATGATTTATCTGCGTGCTTCGGTACCTCATTTGGTGGCTAATATCCAGAAGCGCGGACGCGACTATGAGCAAATGATACAATTGGAATATCTGGAGAACCTGAACAAGAGGTACGATGAGTTCATATTCGAAAAATACAAAGGACCTGTGATGGTGATAGAAAAAGACTTGCTCGATTTTGAACACCAGCCACGCGACTTTGCTCAGATTATCGACCGCATAGACAATACGCTCTACGGCCTTTTCCCAGAAGAATGAATATTTGTCGTTAACAACTCCCCCAAACACGATAACCCTTAAAACACAAAGATATGCACATAGCAGTAGCAGGAAACATAGGCAGCGGCAAAACCACCCTCACCAAACTTTTGGCCCATCGATATGGGTGGACACCAAGATACGAGCCTGTTGACAACAACCCTTATCTGGCAGATTTCTACGCCGACATGCCAAGATGGTCTTTCAATCTTCAAATATATTTTCTCAACAAACGTTTCAAAGAGGTGGTTGAAATATCCAAAAGCAGCGATACCATTATACAAGACCGAACCATCTTTGAAGACGCACGCATCTTCGCACCCAACCTGCATGGACAAGGAATGATGAGCGACCGCGATTTCAACAACTATACCGATTTGTTCGAGTTGATGATGTCGCTGGTGAAGTTGCCCGACCTGATGATTTATATCCGTTCGAGCATCCCCACGCTGGTGGCACAAATCCAAAAGCGCGGGCGTGAATATGAACAGACCATGCGACTCGACTATCTGCAAGGTTTGGAGAAACGCTACGAAGACTGGATAGCCACCTATAAAGGTCAGCTGATTATCATTGATGGCGACCATTGCAAGTTTGGTGAGAATCCACACGACTTCAAGCAGGTGACCGACATGATCGACGCGAAGCTTTACGGTCTTTTCCCCATGGAAGAGAATGTATAGCGATTCTTGTATGTTTCTGATTTTTTTTGCGTACCTTTGCACCCATGAATAATACAACAACAGGCAAAGGGTGCTTGAAAGCTTCATTCGAAGAATTTGAGGTGATGGCTCCTGTGGGCAGCCGCGAATCGCTTATGGCTGCCATTCAGGCAGGTGCCGACTCCATCTATTTCGGAATTGAGAAGCTGAACATGCGAGCCCATTCCGCTTCTACTTTCACTATCAACGACCTGCAAGAGATAGCAGTGCTCTGCAATGAGCATGGCATCAAGACCTATCTCACGGTGAACACCATCATCTATGGTGAGGACATTCCCCTTATGCACGAGATAATCGATGCAGCCAAACAGGCGGGCATAACGGCTGTCATTGCATCGGATGTGGCGGTGATGACCTACTGTCGGCGTGTGGGGCAGGAGGTTCATCTTTCCACTCAGCTGAACATTTCCAACATTGATGCACTGCGTTTTTATGCACAATTTGCCGATGTGGTGGTGTTGGCACGCGAGCTGAATATGAATCAGGTGGCAGAAATCCATCGCTTGGCAGAGGAGGAGAACATTTGTGGTCCGTCGGGACAGCCCATTCGCATAGAGATGTTTTGTCACGGCGCGTTGTGCATGGCCATATCCGGCAAGTGCTATCTGTCGTTGCAGAACACCGGACGCTCTGCCAATCGTGGCGAATGCATGCAGATATGCCGCCGTTCTTATATCGTGACCGATGCCGAAACGGGCAACCAACTCGAGATAGACAACAAGTATATCATGAGCCCCAAAGACTTGAAGACCATCCGTTTCATCGACCGCATGATGCTGTCGGGAGTGCGGGTGTTCAAGATTGAAGGGCGCGCCCGTGGTGGCGACTATGTATACACGGTGGTGAAATGCTACAAAGAGGCCATCAAGAGCGTGCTTGAAGGCACTTTCACCGAAGAGAAGAAGGATGAGTGGGACGAAAGGCTTGCACGGGTGTTCAACCGCGGCTTTTGGGACGGTTACTATCAGGGCCAGACCTTGGGCGAGTGGAACCAAAACTACGGGTCGAATGCCACCGAGCGTAAGGTGTATATTGGCAAGGGAGTGAAATATTTCTCCCGTTTGGGTGTGGCAGAGTTCAGTGTCGACGCCACAACCTTCAGCGTAGGCGACAAACTGCTCATCACCGGACCCACCACAGGTGTGATGTATGTCACAGCCGAAGAGATTCACGATGACCATGGTCCGGTGGAAACAGCCCTGCAAGGCACCAAGGTGAGCATTGCCGTTCCTGACAAGGTGCGTCCCAGCGACAAGCTTTTCAAGTTGGTGAAGAGCGAATGACATTGTCAACTCATTCTGCCTTTCGAGCAACAACAAAACGAATCTGAAACAATAAACAACGACAATAATATGACCATCAACGAGATTCAAGACGAGATAATCGAAGAGTTTTCCGATTTCGACGACTGGATGGATAAATATCAGCTGCTCATAGACTTGGGAAACGAGCAACAACCACTGGAAGACAAATATAAGACCGAGAGCAACCTTATAGACGGTTGCCAGAGCCGCGTGTGGCTGCAGGCCGACTATATTCCTGCTTCCGACGGCAAGGATGCCACCATTCATTTCACTGCCGAGAGCGATGCGCTCATCGTGAAAGGCATCATTGCGCTGCTCATCCGTGTACTCAGCGACCATACACCACGCGAGATACTCGATGCCGACCTCTACTTCATTGAGCGCATCGGTTTGCGCGAACATCTGTCACCAACACGAAGCAATGGTCTGCTTGCCATGGTGAAGCAGATGAGGGCATATGCGTTGGCATACTCCATCAGTCATTCATCATAGAAAAATAGTACATAGATGCGCAAACTACGTACCATAGAAATGAACCGTTTGTCGGTAGACGAGTTCAAGCAAGCTGACAAACTGCCGTTGGTCGTTGTGCTCGACGATGTGCGCTCCATGTACAACATTGGCAGCGTGTTCCGCACTGCCGACGCCTTCCGCGTGGAAGCCGTCTATCTTTGTGGTATCACCGCCACACCGCCACATCCCGAAATACACAAGACCGCCTTGGGGGGCGAGGACAGTGTGGAATGGCGTTATTTCAGTACTGCTCAGGATGCTGTTGATGAACTTCAGCGCAATGGTTTTTTTGTTTATGCCGTGGAGCAATGTGAAGGCAGCGATAAGTTGCAGCACTTATGGGAGAGTGGGCGCCAGACAACAGAAGGCAGGTATGCTGTTGTTTTTGGCAACGAGGTGAAAGGTGTCCATCAACAGGTGGTCGATTGTTGTGACGGTTGCTTGGAGATTCCGCAGTTTGGTACCAAACACTCAATGAATGTCTCGGTGACAGCAGGAATTGTTATTTGGGAGTTTGCCAAGGCATTCTTGATGGCAGCAAAGGACAGGTAAAACAGCCCAAATGACGTCTTTGTCATTTTGTTTATTATTTGTGTTTTTCTTTCAACTTGTAGCCTTTTGCAACACCCATCTATCAACAGCAATATAAATATATATGAGGGTCTAACTGTCTATAGTTGATAAAACAAAAGAACCCGCACTAAGGACTTATCTTCTTGTCTGCCAACGCTTTGCTTGATTTTATCCCACACTGGAACCTACACTGCATCCCGCACTGAATGCCACTTCGGTGTTTGCTCTTTTACCACAGAGAG
>CACZPU010000036.1 GCA_902783165.1 uncultured Prevotellaceae bacterium | reverse complement strand
TTTTGCTTTGCTCAAATCATTTCGAAGAAAATTTTTATTAACAACTAATAATTTGTAAGCCTGGTATAAAAACACCATATTTGCATAAAATGGAAGCATAGGATAAATGTAATTGTGGTTGTGCTCTCCAAAACAGATAGTACTACCACTTGCTGTCATGTGAAAGGCTTATGAAGAACAGTCATTTTCATTTGTAGAACATGAGATAATAGAGCAAAAATGAAGGCTTAATCGAAAAAAAATCTTAATTGGCAACTTTATTTACGAAAATATTTTGTTTATTCACAAAAAAACTGTAATTTTGCACCCTGTTTGGAATAAGTATCAAAAATTGAAAGTAAAAAAGTAGATAGCAATGTCGAAGATTTGTCAGATTACGGGAAAGAAAGCCCAGATTGGAAATAACGTTTCCCACTCAAAGCATCGCACAAAGCGCAGTTTCGATGTAAATCTGTTCAGCAAGAAATTCTACTATGTAGAGGAGCAGTGCTGGATACGTCTGAAGATTAGCGCAGCCGGATTGCGAATTATTAATAAGATAGGCCTTGACGCAGCTCTCAAACAGGCTGTTAGCAATGGGTATGTTGACTGGAAAGACATTAAAGTAATAGGAGAATAATTACCATGGCATCAAAGAAAGCTAAAGGCAACAGGGTTCAGGTTATTCTTGAGTGCACAGAAATGAAGAACAGTGGTCTTCCAGGCACAAGTCGTTATGTTACGACCAAGAATCGTAAAAATACTCCTGAGAGAATGGAGATTAAGAAATACAATCCCATTCTGAAGAGAATGACTATTCACAAGGAAATTAAATAATCAGATTAAGAAATGGCAAAAAAAACCGTTGCGTCTCTTCATGAAGGTTCTAAGGAAGGACGCTCTTACACAAAGGTAATCAAAATGGTGAAAAGCCCTAAGACCGGTGCATACATCTTTGATGAGCAGATGGTTCCCAATGAGGCTGTGCAAGATTTTTTCAAGAATTAATTTTCTGAATACGACCATATAAAGAGTTGCAACGCAATGTTGCAACTCTTTTTTTATGCAAATGGTATATTCACGTATCCCTGCACTTGCAAGTACTCCAACAAAATGAGAAAACAAAAAACACTCTACCCACTAAGCTGAATCCCCCCAAAGAAACGGACGAATAAATTTGGATTATTAGGCTTTATTTTGTATTTTTGCGATGAAATCGCGGATTTACGTCTTTTCGGCATAGAAAACAATCCAATTGTTTTGTTCTGTACTCGATTTTACGTATTTCATGCTTGGATGGACTTAGTGACACTCGGAAATGGAAAGAAAAACAAGTTTTCTTTTTGCATTTCACTCTATTTTGCGTAATTTTGCACCAAATTGGTGTATTGAGCGTTTTTCATATACCAATACATTTGATTTATATTCGATATGGGAATTTTTGGATTATTCAACAAGAGCAAGAAAGAAACGCTCGACAAAGGACTTGAAAAAACAAAACAAAGTGTTTTTTCTAAGCTAACACGCGCCATCGCCGGCAAATCGAAAGTGGACGACGATGTGCTCGACGATTTGGAGGAGGTGCTGATAACAAGCGATGTGGGCGTTGACACCACGCTGAAGATTATAGAACGCATAGAGGAACGTGTGTCAAGAGACAAATATGTATCCACCTCCGAGCTAAACGGAATTCTACGCGATGAGATTGCCGGTCTACTGAGCGAAAATAATAGCGACGACAACGACAGCTGGGATTTGCCAACCGACCACAAGCCATATGTCATTCTTGTGGTGGGAGTGAACGGAGTTGGTAAGACCACAACCATTGGCAAACTGGCTTGGCAGTTCAAACAGGCTGGAAAGAAAGTCTATCTGGGAGCCGCCGACACATTCCGAGCAGCAGCCGTAGAACAGCTTTGCATCTGGGGTGAGCGTGTGGGAGTGCCTGTTATCAAGCAGCAAATGGGTTCCGATCCAGCCAGTGTGGCATTCGACACTCTCAGTTCTGCAAAGGCTAACGGTGCCGATGTGGTGATCATAGACACGGCTGGCAGACTACACAACAAAGTTGGCCTGATGAACGAACTGAAGAAAATAAAGGACGTCATGAAGAAAGTGCTGCCTGAAGCGCCAGACGAGGTGATGCTCGTACTCGACGGTAGTACAGGTCAAAACGCTTTTGAACAAGCAAAACAGTTCGCCGCTGTGACGCAAATCACCTCCATGGCCATTACCAAGCTCGATGGAACCGCCAAAGGCGGGGTGGTGATTGGCATCAGCGACCAACTGAAAGTGCCTGTCAAATATATTGGACTGGGCGAAGGTATGGAAGACTTACAGTTGTTTAACAAACGTCAGTTCGTAGAGTCACTCTTCAATGATTAAGAATTTGGTTGACATCATCACCATGGGCTGTTCGAAGAATCTGGTTGACAGCGAGATTCTGATAGGCATGTTCGAAGCCAACGGCTATCAATGCAGGCACGACAGCAAAAACCCACAAGGAGAGATTGCTGTTGTTAATACCTGCGGTTTCATCGGTGATGCCAAAGAGGAAAGCATCAACACCATCTTGACTTTTGCCAAACGCAAAAGCGAGGGAAGACTCAAAAAACTCTTCGTGATGGGATGCCTGTCACAACGCTATTTGAAAGAGTTAAAGATTGAACTGCCCGAAGTGGATGGATTCTATGGGAAATTCGACTACAAGAACCTAATAAAAGACCTAAAAGGACCAGAATACAACACCTGCGAGGGAGAACGGTTCCTCACCACACCTCACCACTACGCCTATATTAAAATCAGCGAAGGATGCAATCGTCATTGTGCCTATTGTGCCATCCCGCTCATTACTGGAAAACACCAAAGCCGCAAGAAAAAAGATATACTCAGCGAGGTGACCAAGTTGGTGGCAAAGGGAGTGAAAGAATTTCAAATCATTGCACAAGAGCTGACCTACTACGGCATGGATATCGACGGCAAGCAGCATATTGCCGAACTCATTTCCGACATGGCTGACATTCCCGGAGTGAAATGGATTCGCCTCCACTATGCCTATCCCACACATTTTCCCAAAGATCTATTAAAAGTGATGAGGGAGAAAGAGAATGTTTGCAAATATCTGGATGTGGCACTGCAACATATTTCAGACAACATGCTGAAAGCAATGAAGCGCCATTTCACCAAAAAAGAAACCTACGAATTCATCGAGATGCTCCGAAGGGAAGTACCGGGCATTCATATCCGCACTACACTGATGGTAGGATTCCCCGGTGAAACTCAAAAAGATTTCGAAGAGCTGATGGAATTTACAAAATGGGCCAGATTCGAAAGAATGGGCGCTTTTGCCTATTCAGAAGAAGAAGGGACATACAGCGCCATGCATTATAAAGACGATGTTCCCGAAAATATCAAGCAACAGCGTCTCGACAAGCTGATGGCATTACAACAGGAAATCAGTTCAGAACTTGAAGCAGAACAAGTGGGCACGATACAGAAAGTGATAGTAGATAGAAAGGAAGGCAACTACTATGTCTGCCGAACTGAGTTTTCTTCCCCGGAAGTAGACCCGGAGGTGCTGATACCCGCCCATGAAAAACATCTCCGCGTTGGAACCTTTCACCGTGTTCTGATAACTAACTCAGAGGAATTTGACTTATATGCAACAACCATAATATGAACAATAAGAACTTCATCGCAGAACTGTCGCAACGCACCCGTTATTCTCAAGAAGACACGCAACGGATGGTCTACACGCTCATAGATGCTTTGAACGAGAAGTTTCAAGAAGGTGATGCTGTGACATTTCCGGGATTCGGTACTTTTGAAATCAAAAAGAGAAACGAGCGAATCATCGTGAATCCCGCAACCCAGCAACGCTTGCTTGTCCCACCTAAATTGGTGCTGACCTTCAAGCCCATTGCGGCAATCAAAGAAAAGTTAAAGAATGGAGGGCAATAACATGGCAAAAGTTGGTATTCATGATATTGCATCGTTGCTTGCAGAGAAGCACGGCCTCAGCCAGAATAGTGCGGAACTGTTTATCGACCATTTCATTGACGTGATAAACAATGGTCTTACCAACGACAAACTTGTCAAGATAAAGGGTTTCGGTTCGTTCAAGATAATTGAAGTAAAGAATCGCGAAAGCATCAATGTCAATACAGGTGAGCGCATAGTAATCGAGGGTAGGGGGAAAATCAATTTCACGCCAGACAGTGTGATGAAAGAACTTGTGAACAAGCCTTTTTCCCTATTTGAGACAACCGTACTCAACGATGGTGTGGTATTTGACGACTTTCAAGAAAGCCCAGATTCTCAACCACAGGCACTTGGTATTGTAGATAGCACGTCTATCAATGAACAAGAAGCTATTGACACAATCCTAAAAGAAGATAATGACGAAACTATAGCGATAACAGAGGACCAGAAAGACTCTGTTCCCGAGGATGCAATAGAGGAAACAGGACATCCCGAAGATTCCGAAACAATCGTCACACAAACAGGAATTGTCCAAGAAGAACCCGTACTAGAACATGTGGAAGAAAGTGCTGAATCTGAAAAAACCACTAATAACAATATCATCGCAAAAGAATCGGCAGCTAATCTCATCAATCTCGACAATGCTCAAGAAACTGACAATACAGAAGACAACACTGTCTCTGTAGAGGAAGAGAATTCTGCAGCAGAGAATGAAGAGGGTTCAGATGACGCTGAAGACGGTGATGAAAACGACAACAAAGAAAAAACAAATAATAACGATAAAGAAAACGAAGAGACTACCATGGAAGAAAAATCAAATTTTTGGAGCAAATTATTGAGCTATCTTATAGTTGCTCTTTTAGCATTAGGTATCGGCTACTACATTGGTGTCAAGAAATCGAAAGTATACATTCCAATGGGACAGGCCGAAGTGATTAACGGCGAACTGATTGACTCAACACAAACAGATTCCCTCAAGAAACTGGATTCCATCCAGACTGCAAGAGAAGCAAGAATTAAGGCAAAAGTTGACTCTTTGACACAAGTAAGGGAAGCCCGCAACGAATCAATCAAGGCTGCAAAAGATAATCCAAATGAAGTGAAGCTTGCAGCACCCTCAGAAAAGAAAGACGCTAATAACACACAGCCAAAGCAGAATGCAAGTGCTGCGAAAGACAAGGTGCAACCAGCACAAACAAAAACCGAGAAGCCGATATTACCCAAACAAGATGATGGCACAACTGCTTTAAAGGCAGCCAAACAAATGGTCAACACAGGTGCCTACAGCATAGTGGGAACACAAGAAACCATCACCGTAAAAGCTGGCCAAAGCATGAAGTCGATATCAAAATTCTACTTTGGCGATGGCATGGAATGCTACCTCCAAACCTACAATGGTATTTCTGAGGTAAAAGAAGGAATGAAACTGCGCATCCCCAAACTTCAAATGAAGAAAAAGAAATAGTTTGTAGAGCAGACATAAGTAAAAAAACAGCATACAGCATATAAAGTTTCTTAAAAGTAAGTTTTAAGAAACTTTTTTAATACTTTTTAGTCACTATTTTTCGACTATCATTTATGAAAGTTGTAATTTTGCGTTCTAAATAAAAAGTCAGAAAACCAAAAATTATCAAACAAATATGGCAGAAGCAATAGACATCCGAGAGTTGAATATCCGGATAGAACAACAAAGTGCATTTTTAACGAATCTGATTCAAGGCATGAATCAGGTAATTGTAGGTCAGAAACATTTGGTAGATTCTCTGTTGATAGGTTTACTGAGTGACGGACATATTTTGCTGGAAGGAGTTCCTGGACTGGCAAAGACCTTGGCAATTAAAACCTTGTCACAATTGGTTGACGCAGAATACAGCCGTATACAGTTTACGCCCGACTTGTTGCCAGCCGATGTGATTGGCACCATGATCTATTCTCAAAAGGATGAAAAATTCTTGGTGAAGAAGGGTCCTGTATTCGCTAATTTCGTACTTGCCGATGAAATAAACCGCGCTCCGGCAAAAGTGCAGAGTGCACTTTTGGAATCCATGCAGGAACATCAGGTGACCATAGGCAGCGACACATTCTCCCTTCCCAAACCATTCCTTGTGATGGCAACACAGAACCCTATCGAACAAGAAGGTACCTATCCTCTTCCTGAGGCACAAGTTGACCGTTTCATGCTCAAAGTTGTCATTGACTATCCATCAATAGAGGAAGAGAAACTGATTATACGCGAAAACCTTCAGAGCGGATTGCCACAAGTGAAACCTGTGGTAAGTTCAGAAGAAATATTGAAAGCACGCGACGTTGTTAGACAAGTATACATCGATGAAAAAATCGAACAATACATTGCCGATATTGTCTTCGCAACACGATATCCCGACAGATATGGCTTGGCAGACATGAAAGACCTGATTTCCTTCGGTGGCTCTCCCCGTGCATCTATCAATCTGGCTAAGGCAGCAAGAGCCTACGCATTCATCAAACGTCGCGGCTATGTGGTACCTGAGGATGTCAGAGCCGTTGCCCATGACGTGCTTCGCCACCGTATCGGACTGAGCTACGAGGCTGAAGCCATGAATGTTACAAGTGAAGAATTGATAAGCAAAATAATCAATAAAGTAGAGGTTCCATAATGGAGACTTCGGAGATACTGAAGAAAGTTCGCAAGATTGAGATCAAGACACGTGGTCTGAGCAACAATATCTTTGCCGGTCAATACCATTCGGCCTTCAAGGGAAGAGGAATGGCGTTCAGTGAGGTGCGCGAATACCAATTCGGCGATGACGTGCGCGACATTGACTGGAATGTAACAGCCCGCTTCAACCGGCCGTACGTTAAGGTGTTTGAAGAAGAACGCGAACTGACCGTTATGCTATTAATCGACGTGAGTGGTTCTCTGGAATTCGGTACGCAACGCCAGATGAAAAAAGACATGGTGACAGAGATTGCTGCCACTATTGCATTCAGCGCTATTCAGAATAATGATAAAATAGGTGTTGTTTTCTTTTCTGACAGGGTGGAGAAATACATACCCCCGAAGAAAGGAAGGAAGCACATATTATATATTATTCGTGAAATGCTTGATTTTCACCCAGAAAGCAGAAAGACCGATGTGAAGCTTGCCGTTGAGTTTCTCACCAGCATCATGAAAAGGCATTGCACAGCATTCCTGATAAGCGACTTCTATACTACAAACAATTTCGAGCAAGTGCTTACTATTTGCAATCGCAAACACGACGTTGTGGCCATTCAGGTGTATGATGAACGTGCGAAGATGCTACCCGATGTGGGACTGATGAAAGTTCGCGATGCAGAGACAGGACACGAAATGTATATAGACACAAGCAGCAAGAAACTACGTCGCGCTCACACTCAATATTGGATTAATCGGCAAGAAGAGCTGAACAAGACCTTCAGCAAAAGCAATGTAGACAAAGTGAGCATTGCCACCAATGATGATTATGTCAAACAGTTGATGTTGTTGTTCCAAATGAGAGGATAAAAAAATGAAGAAGTGGTTCATTTTCATATTATTGCTTGCTGTGGCCGTGGATGGAAAATCGCAGGTACAGGTTGAATCGAAAATAGATTCAATGGAAATCCTGATTGGAGAACAGACAAACCTTTCATTGTGTGTAACAATGAAAAAGGAACAGAAACTCCAAATGCCTGACTTTTCTCCATCACAATATATCACCAATGGAGTGGAAGTTCTTTCTACGAGCAAGGCTGACACATCATTGCTGGATGAGGGCTTGGTCAAAGTGAAAAAAGAATACACACTTACGTCGTTTGACGAAAATCTGTATTATATTCCTGAAATGACCGTGAGTGTAGACGGAAAAGAATACAAGAGCAAGAGTCTCGCCTTGAAAGTAATCACTATGCCTGTAGACACCATGCATCCCGAGAATTTCTTTCCGCCGAAAGATGTACAAGACAATCCTTTCATGTGGAAAGAGTGGAGTGGCATCTTTTGGATGAGCGTACTTGTCCTCCTGTTAGTTTGTGTAGCATTCTATCTGAGGCTGCGCCTAAAAGACAACAAGCCTATTATTGCCTCCGTGAAGATTGTCAAGAAGATGCTGCCTCACCAAAAGGCAATGAAAGAAATTGAAAAAATCAAGTCGGAGAGGATGTCTTCTTCCGAAGACCAAAAAGCATATTATACTCGTCTTACCGACACACTCCGCAAGTATATAGAAGAACGTTTCGGCTTCAATGCCATGGAAATGACAAGTTCTGAGATTATCGAGCGTCTCAACCAGGCTGAAGACAAAACAATGATTGACGAACTGCGTTCACTGTTTACGACAGCCGACTTGGTGAAATTCGCCAAATATTCTACACTTATCAATGAGAATGATGCCAATTTGGTGAGTGCTATTGATTTTATCAACACGACAAAACTTGAGAATCTTCCAACAACAGAACGAATAGAACCGAAACTGACAGAAAAAGACATCCGGTCGATGCGTTCAAGAACCATCTTGACATGGACAATATTTGTCATTGCCGCAATTGCAGTCATTCTGTTTGTATATGTCTTGTACAGAACATATTTGTTATTATAACGGATAAATATATATATGGAATTTGTAAATAAAGAATATTTCATATTACTGCTTTTGTTAATACCATATATCCTTTGGTATTTACTATATCGCAAGAAAAGCGAACCAACCATACAAATGAGCAGCACATTCGCTTACCAGTATGCTCCCAAGAGTCTGCGTCAGCGTTTGGTATGGCTGCCCGCTTTCCTGAGAATATTGACATTTGTCCTAATTGTCATGGTGTTGGCGCGACCGCAAACATACAATAACTGGGGAAAGCGCATCTCTGAAGGTATAGACATTATGCTTTCCATGGACGTTTCAACCAGTATGCTTGCCCAAGATTTGAAACCAAACAGAATCGAAGCTGCAAAAGATGTGGCGGCAGAATTCATTTCCGGCCGCCCGGATGACAATATCGGATTAACCATATTTGCTGGCGAAGCTTTCACCCAATGCCCTATGACCACCGATCATACATCTTTGTTAAACCTTCTCGAAAATGTTAGGACAGATATAGCCGAAAGAGGATTGATTGAAGATGGTACAGCTGTAGGTATGGGACTAGCTAACGCCATTTCTCGACTGAAAGACAGTAAAGCAAAAAGCAAAGTGGTCATCCTCCTGACTGATGGTAGCAACAACATGGGTGACATCTCGCCCCTTACAGCTGCCCAAATAGCTAAAAGTATGGGGATAAGGGTATACACTATTGCAGTGGGCAGCAAAACTGTTGCACCATATCCCATGAGAGTAGGTGGAACCATTCAGTATGTAAACATACGTGCTGACGTTGACACGAAAACGCTTTCAGAGATTGCATCTATGTCGGATGGTCATTTCTATCGAGCAACGAATACAGAGGAACTGAAAAAAATATACAGTGATATCGACAAGTTGGAGAAGTCGAAAATGGAGGTGAAGAAATACTCAAAGAGATACGAAGCATACCTTCCATTTGCGATTGCAGCATTTTTAATGCTTCTTCTTGAAATCCTCTTGAGAATCACTTGGTTTAGAAGAATACCTTAAAGTAAAGATTGAATATGTTTCGTTTTGAGAATCCTATATATTTATACCTGCTAGTGCTTATTCCAATATTGGCACTAGTTAGATATTTCACTTATCGGCAGCGAAAGAAAAAACTGAAAACTTTCGGTGAGATGGAATTATTGAAGCAATTGATGCCAGATGTTTCAAAGTACCGCCCATTGGTTAAGTTTTGGCTGATGCTATCAGCTCTCGCGCTGCTTATCATACTCATGGCACGTCCGCAGATGGGTAAAAAAGTGTCAATGGATAAACGAAATGGAATAGAAACCATGATTGCTGTTGACATCAGCAATTCTATGAAGGCAGAAGACGTTGTGCCTTCACGTTTGGACAAAAGCAAGATGCTGATAGAAAACATGGTTGACAAATTCAACAACGACAAGTTGGGATTGGTCGTTTTTGCTGGCGATGCTTTTATCCAGTTGCCTATTACCAGTGACTATGTTTCGGCAAAAATGTTTCTTCAAAGTATCGACCCATCGCTGATTGCCACCCAAGGAACCAATATAGCAGAGGCCATTCGAATTTCCGCCAACAGTTTCACACAACAAGAAAAAATTGGAAGAGCCATTATCATCATTACCGATGGAGAAGATCACGAAGGTGGAGCCATCGAAGCTGCCAAAGCTGCCAAGAAAAAGGGAATGAGGGTGTTTGTACTTGGTGTTGGCTCTGACAAGGGCTCGCCCATACCCGATGGTGCAGGCGGTTATATGAAAGACAACACTGGTACTGAAGTAATGTCGGCATTGAATGAACAGATGTGCCAACAAATAGCAGAAGCTGGAGGTGGAGCATACATTCATGTTGACAACACCAATGCTGCTCAAGAACATCTCAACCAAGAATTGACCAAATTGCAAAAAGGAGAAATAACAAGCACCACTTATGGTGAATATGACGAACAATTCCAAGCTTTCGGCATATTGGTTCTTCTTTTGTTGATTATCGAGGTGATTGTCCTTGAGAGCAAAAATCCTCTCACGAAACGAGTAACTTTATTCAGAAAGAAATGAAAAAAATTATATATGTCATATTGATAATGTTCCCGCTTTTAGCCTATGCGCAGGACGACCGCCAGTGCATCAGAGAAGGAAACAGGATGTATAGGCAGAAAGACTATGCCAAAGCAGAGGTGCTATATAGAAAAGCATTGGCAAAAAAACAAGACAACCCTCAAGCCAACTATAATCTGGGATGTGCACTGATGATGCAACAGAAAGATTCAGCGGCGGTTGCACAATTCCAGAAAGCAGCCAAAATAGAAAGCACCAAGATGAGACTATCCAAAGTGTATCATAATATTGGAGTGATATGCCAAAACCATAAGATGTATGGAGATGCCATAAAGGCATATGCACAATCGCTAAGATGCAACCCCAAAGACGACGAAACGCGCTATAACCTTGCATTATGCAAGAAATTGCAGAAAGACAATCCTCAACAGAACAAAGACGATCAGAAGAAGAATGAAGACAATGATGAACAGCAGAACAAACAAAATCAAAAGCAAGACAAGCAGGAAAAAAAGCAACAGCAGCAGCCTCAAGAACAAATGAGCAAGGACAATGCGGAACGATTGCTCGATGCTGCCGTACAAAATGAGAAAGCCACTCAACAAAGGCTCAAACAGGCCATGCAAAGACCTCAAAAAAGAAACTTGAACAAGAATTGGTAAGCCCACAGATATGAAAAAATTGTACTTGATATTGGTTTCTGTTATAGCCGTGTTGACAATTAATGCCCAAACATTGACTGTCAGTGCGCCATCTCATGTGCAAAATGGAGAGAATTTCCATCTAAAATACACAGTGAACACACAAAATGCAGCCGATTTCCGTATTGGCGGCATACCTGACGGATTGGAAGTTGTCACTGGTCCTTACACCTCAACCCAGTCAAGTTTTCAGATGGTTAACGGCCACACCAGCAGTTCATCATCGATTACTTACACTTTCATTTTATGTGCCAACAAGAATGGTACATACTCCATACCACCCGCACATATCAATGCCAACGGAAAGCAAATAGCATCGCAAGCGGTGAAAATTGTTGTTTCTGGCGGTTCTGGCAATCATAATGGCACTCCCAGAATGCACAATGACGAAGACGACATGCCACAAGTGAGAGCAGCAGGAACCCCAGTAACAGGGAATGACCTGTTTATCAAAGTAAGCGCAAACAAACGCCGCGTTTACGAGCAAGAACCAATATTGTTGACATACAAAGTATATACATTGGTGGGGCTAACACAGTTTGAAGGAAACATGCCTGATTTGACAGGTTTTCACTCTCAGGAGGTAAAACTTCCCCAGCAGAAATCGTTGCATGTGGAAAATGTAAACGGAAAGAGTTACCGCACAGGAACATGGAGTCAATACGTCATGTATCCTCAGATGACTGGAAAACTGGAAATTCCTAGTATTACCTTTGAAGGAACAGTTGTCCAGAAGAACCACGAGGTTGATCCTTTTGAAGAATTTTTCAATGGTGGAAGTGGATACATTGAAGTAAAACGTAGCATCAAGGCTCCTGGTCTCACCATCCAAGTAGACCCCTTACCAGCAAAGCCCGCAGATTTTTCAGGTGGCGTAGGTCGGTTTAACATCTCTGCACAAATGAACAAGTCTGTGGTAAAAGCCAATGAGCCCATCACTTTGCGTGTAGTAATAGGCGGCACTGGAAACCTAAAACTCATCAAGCAACCGATAATCAATCTGCCAAAAGACTTCGACAAATACGATCCAAAGGTAACAGACAAGACCAAGCTGACTGTAAATGGCGTTGAAGGAAACATCATTTACGACTTTCTTGCCGTGCCCCGTAACCAAGGTGAGTACAAGATTCCCCCGGTGGAATTCACATACTTCGACCTTGGCAGCAAATCGTACAAGACTATCAAAACCCAGTCATTCGACCTGAAAGTGGAGAAGGGTAGTGGAGGTACTGGCAACTCTGCCGATTTCACTTCTGAAAAGAATCAGGATATCCGTTCTATTAAGACAGGAAATTCAAAATCGCTCAGTTCAGGGAACCTGTTCTTTGGAAGCAAATTATATTGGACTCTGCTTCTTATGTTATTCATCATCTTCATTGTGCTCATGATTCTATTCAGGAAAAGAGCTATTGAAAATGCCGACATAGTCAAGATGAAAGGAAAGAAAGCCAATAAGATAGCGACCAAGCGACTTAAGCTTGCCAACAAACTCATGCATGAGAACAAGCCTGGAGAATTCTACGACGAGGTGCTTCGTGCTTTATGGGGCTACATGGGAGACAAACTGAACATTCCTGTTACCGATCTGTCCCACGACAATATTGCAGAGAAGTTGGTGGCACACAATGTTGACACACCTACCATTAACAAATTTATCGAGGCACTTGATGAGTGTGAATATGAAAGATATGCACCAGGCGATTCAGCCGGTAACATGCTTAAGACATTTGAATCGGCCATCACAGCCATTACCGAAATAGAAGATGTAATGAAAAAGAAGCCATCGACAAGCAAAATAAATGCGCTAGTATTGCTGTTATTGCTATTGCCCGCCTCATCATGGGCAATTACTAAGGAGGATGCCGATGCTGAATATAGCAAAGGTAACTATGTTCAAGCAATCAAACTGTATGAAGAACTGCTCAAAAAAGACAGTAACTCTGATTTGTATTACAATTTAGGGAACGCCTATTACCGAACAGACAATATCACACGCGCCGTCATTAACTATGAAAGAGCCTTGCTGCTTTCTCCAGCTGATGAAGACATCCGGTTCAATTTGCAAATGGCACGTTCGAAGACCATAGATAAGATTATGCCACAAAGTGAGATGTTCTTTTTCGCATGGTACCGTTCATTGGTAAACATGATGAACATTGACAGCTGGGCCAATCTGGCACTCATCAGCATCTTGCTAACACTTATCTTGGCTTTGGTCTACCTGTTCTCGTCGAATATTCTATTGAGAAAAATTGGTTTCTTCGGCGGTCTGTTTTTCATTGTATTGTTTATTTTAAGCAATATCTTTGCTTTTCAACAGACATCAGAACTCAAATCGCGTGACGGGGCCATTGTCATTGTGCCATCTACAGTCGTCAAGAAAACTCCCTCTACAAACAGTTCCGACCAAGGTGTAATCCACGAAGGTACAAGAGTGGATATCATGGATGACACTATGCGCGAATGGAAAGGAGTCCGTCTGGCTGATGGCAGAGAGGGATGGGTTCAAACCTCAGCAATAGAAAAGATATAAATGCACATCTTTACAGAGATAGACCAACAGTTATTGTTTCTTTTCAATGGGAGCAACTCTTTGTTCCTGGACAATATCATTGTGACGCTCACATCCGGAGTTGTCTGGATACCTATGTATATAGCATTGTTCTATATCATTATGAAAGAAAATGAGACCATGGCACAAATAAACCTCATCGTTGCTTGTGCCATTGCAGCTGTTGTTGTTACTGCATGTATCACCAATTTTATAGTCAAACCCGTAATTGCCAGGCCTCGACCATTGAATGACCCTCTCATAAAATACATGGTCGACATGGTTATCCCTATTGGGAACAAAGACTATAGTTTCTTTTCTGCCCACGCCGCCAACACGTCTGTGGTTGCCACTTACTTGTCGTTTATCTTTAAGCGCAAACTATTCACTATAGCCATGTCTACATGGGTAGTATTGAATTGCTACACCCGTCTATATTTGGGGATGCATTACCCAAGCGACATCCTTTGTGGTCTGATATTTGGCATAGGCATGGGATACTGCTTCTATAGATTGTTTCTTCGACTTCAAATACATTATTTTCATACAACAATAGCTGAGGAAACAGGAGGAACGGACGATTTTAGTTATAAAATTTCAGGAAACGATATAGACATAATCATAACTGTTATGGTTTTGATATTGGCATTTGCCATTCTCAAAGCATCATTTATATAATTATCAACATGATGAATACTGATACAAAACACATTAAAATAAAAGATTACGACTATCCATTACCCGATGAGAGAATTGCGAAATACCCTATCGGCAAACGTGACCAAAGCAAACTGTTAATATACAACAAAGGAGAAGTTTCTGAAGATGTATTTTGCAACATAGCAAGCCATCTTCCCAAGGGTGCATTAATGATTTTCAACAACACGCGTGTCATCCAAGCACGTCTTCACTTCCGTAAAGCAACGGGGGCACTTATTGAGGTGTTCCTGTTGGAGCCTGCTTCCCCAGCAGATTATGAACAAATGTTCCAAACCAGAGGCAAATGTTCGTGGCTCTGCTTGGTTGGCAATTTGAAGAAATGGAAAGAGGGAGTGTTGAATCGTGAACTTGAAATCAATGGCGTACACATCATGTTCCAAGCAACAAGAATGCACGAACAAGGTACAAGCCATTGGGTGGACTTCAAATGGGATAACGAACAGATTACATTTGCAGATATTCTCGATGCAATAGGAGAGCTTCCGATTCCTCCATACCTAAACAGGAAGACTCAAGACAGCGACAAAATATCTTACCAAACGGTATATAGTAAAATAAAAGGCAGTGTAGCTGCTCCCACAGCGGGACTACATTTTACAGAGGAGGTGCTAAAATCTCTGGACCAACACGGCATTGAACGAGAAGAACTCACACTACATGTAGGAGCAGGAACCTTTAAGCCAGTCAAGAGCGAAGAGATTGAAGGACACAATATGCATACTGAGTATATTAGTGTGAAAAAGAGCACTTTACAAAAGCTCATTCAACACAATGCTCAAGCTATAGCCGTAGGCACGACAAGTGTAAGAACTCTTGAAAGTTTATACTATATAGGCTGCCATCTAGAGGGAAATCCAAATGAAACAGAGGAGGGACTGCATGTAAAACAATGGACGCCATATGATAACAATGAAAATCAAGACATTACTGTTTTGAAAGCATTACAGAATATTGTCGACTGGTTGGAACACAATGATTTGAACACATTTCATGGCAGTACTCAGATTATCATTGCACCTGGATATGAGTACAAGATTGTCAGGATGCTAGTCACCAATTTCCATCAGCCGCAAAGCACCCTGCTACTGCTGGTCAGTGCCTTCGTACATGGAGATTGGCGTCGCATTTACGATTATGCACTGGGGCACAATTTCCGTTTCCTCAGCTATGGCGACAGTTCATTACTAATTCCGTAAATTGTATCAAAGACTAAAACATATATTTATTCGTCTAATGAAATAACAACTAATCATGTTGGTTATGACGAAGAAATAATATGAGCAAAAAATAATAAAACAATATGAAAATTGGAGATAAAGTAAGATTCCTGACGGAAACCGGTGGTGGAGTGGTTGCAGGTTTTCAAGGAAAGAATATTGTATTGGTAGAAGATGCTGACGGATTTCAGATTCCCACATCCATCAACGAAGTGGTGGTCGTTGGACAAGAAGACTACAGCATGACACACGTTGTCGAAAAAAAACAAAAGAAAAAAAGAGAGGCTGTTTCACAGACAGGAAAGGAACAATCGGATAAGGAAAAAGAGCCTGCCGATTTGCCTATAAGCTTCAAGGCAAAAGCCGAGGAACGCAAAGGCGGCGATGTACTCTCTGCATATTTAGCCTTTGTTCCCATAGACATCCACGAGATAACAAAAACACGATTTGAAACATACCTTGTAAATGATAGCAACTACTACATAACGTTTAGCTATTTGGTTGCAGAGGGCAGGTCATGGCAACTGAAATCATCGGGTGAGATTGAACCAAACACTAAACTGTTCATTGAGGAATTTGGGCGTGAGGATTTGAACGGAATGGAACATATTGCTGTGCAATTCATTGCATACAAACGCGACAAATCGTTCATGCTTAAGGATGCGGTATCTGTGCAAATACGCATTGACCCGGTGAAATTCTATAAACTTCACACATTCCAAGAGAACGATTTCTTCGAAACCAACGCTCTAATACACACCATCATTGAAAACGACAAGGTGGCCCGTCCATTGGTGATAGATGCAAAACAACTGAAACAAGAGATGTATGCTTCGAAAAACGACAACATTCCGACTCGTCAACAATTGTCTGGAACGAAACAGCTATCCAACAACTCATATGTGCGTAGATACGAGCAAGGTAAGAATGGTAATCCTTTTACGCCCAAACACCGAGTTGGAGACGAACCTGTCGTAATCGATCTTCATGCCAACGAACTGCTTGAAACGACAGCAGGCATGTCTCCTGGTGACATCCTAAGTTTTCAATTGGATGTTTTCCGCCGAACACTTGCAGATTACGGAGGTAACAAAGGTCAGAAGATTATATTTATCCACGGAAAAGGCGACGGTGTGTTAAGACGTGCCATCATTAACGAGTTGAACTACAAATATAAATCATATCCATATCAAGACGCTTCGTTTCAAGAATACGGATATGGCGCCACACAGGTCACCATCAAATAATAATTCAAGATACATATATTGAGAAGACTATCCTTTCATTCTCCAAGCTTCAACCACAAACCTAAGAATGACACAAATGCTTGGAGAATGAAAGGACAACGACTATATTCTATTTATTTTTTTCATTTTCTACCTGATTGTTATCATTGAAAATGAATTTTCTGGGCACTCCATTGTGTAAAAAAAGATTAATCGCTTTGTCGATTAAATATAATTCATTATCTTTGTAGTCTATAAGATTATTATTAACTTAAAGATTATACTACAATGGCAAACAACTCAGAACTTATCAAACAGTGTGAAATGGTGGCCAAGGAATGGCTGTCACCTTCATTCGACGAGCAGACCAGGAAAGAGGTTCAAGCAATGCTTGACAATCCTGACAAGACGGATTTGATTGATGCATTTTATCAAAACCTAGAATTTGGAACAGGCGGCTTACGAGGCATCATGGGTGCCGGAACCAACCGTATGAACAAATACATTGTCGGCATGGCCACTCAAGGATTTGCCAACTATATCAACAAGGCTTTCCCAGGCAAGCAATGCGCTGTTGTGGTTGGTCATGACTGCCGCAACAATGGACGCATGTTCGCTGAAACAGTTGCCGATATCTTCTCAGCAAATGGTATCAAGGTGTACTTATTCGAAAGTCTTAGACCCACACCTGAGATTTCCTTTGCCATCCGTCAGCTTGGCTGCCAGGCGGGTGTCAACGTGACTGCTTCTCACAACCCACGTGAGTATAATGGATACAAGGCCTATTGGGACGATGGTGCCCAAGTGCTTGCTCCACACGACAAGGGTATCATAGACGAAGTGAACAAGGTAAAGATTGAGGATGTGAAGTTCGAAGGAAATAAGGATCTTATTATTCCCATTGGTGGTGAGATGGACTGGGACTATATCCAGGCGGTAAAAGAAGCCATGGTTGACCAAGATGTCATTTTGCGCCAGAAGGATTTAAACATCGTCTATAGTCCAATGCATGGCACAGGTCGTGTCATCATTCCAATGGCATTGCGTTCATGGGGATTCCAGAATATTCATGTAGTTCCCGAGCAGATGGTTATAGACGGAAACTTCCCGACAGTGGTAAGCCCAAATCCAGAAAATGCAGAGGCCATGACCTTAGGCATGAAGCTAGGAACAAAACTCAATGCTGACCTTGTGATTGCTTCAGACCCGGACGCAGACCGTCTTGCCATTGTCTGCCGTAACCCAAAGGGCGAGTGGGAAATTCTGAACGGCAACCAAACTTGCATGATGTTCTCATGGTATATTATTGCCAACAAGAAAAAACTTGGACAGCTTAAGGGAAATGAATTCCTTGTTAAAACGATAGTAACCACCGAGGTTATTGCGGAGATTGCCAAGAAGAACAATGTGGAATACATGGACTGCTACACTGGATTCAAGTGGATTGCCAATGAGATTCGTATCAACGAAGGCAAAAAGAAATACATTGGTGGAGGAGAAGAATCGTTTGGCTTCCTGCCATTTGACAAGGTAAGGGACAAGGACTCACCAGCCAGCATCTGTCTCATCTGTGAAATTGCCGCATGGGCTCGTGACAATGGCAAGACTTTGTATGACCTGCTGATGGACATCTATGCGGAATACGGATTCTCTAAGGAGGTTACCATTAATGTGGTACGTCCTGGTAAGACTGGTGCAGACGAGATCAAACAGATGATGACCAACTTCCGTGAGAACCCGCCAAAGGAATTGGGAGGATCGAAGATTTGTCTATGGAAAGACTATCAGACATTGGAAGCCAAGAAAGCTGATGGCACTGTGGAGAAAATCAACATGCCTGCAACATCGAATGTTCTGCAATGGTTCTGCGAGGATGGTACAAAAGTAAGTGTTCGTCCTTCTGGTACAGAGCCAAAGATCAAATTCTACACAGAGGTGAAAGACCCAAGCTTCAAATGTGCGGGCTGCTATGAACGCTGCACTAAGGCTGCCGAAGACAAGATTGCCGCCATCAAGAAATCACTTAACCTAGAATAAGAAATACGAATTGTTCACTATTAAAAGAACCCAATTGCTAATTATTCCATAACCAACAAGGCAATGGATTCGCAGTTGGGTTCTCCTATAGTGAATGAAAATGCCACACATTTAATATGAACAATAAAATTGTTACTTTTGGCGAGCTTCTGCTTCGTTTCTCAAAAGATCATCGTTATCGCTTAGTGCAGGGTAGGGAACTCTCGGGTAACTATGGTGGAAGTGAGGCCAATGTAGCAGTGTCACTAGCCACACTTGGAGAAGACGTTGAATATGTTACACGTGTTCCAGATACCCCCGTGGGTCGTGCGGCTTGTATGAAACTCCGTGAATTTAACGTGGGAACCAACCATGTAATGTATGGTGGTCAACGCCTTGGCTCATACTATTATGAAGAGTCTGCCGGAATGCGTAGTTCAAAGGTTATTTATGACCGTGCTAATTCAGCCTTTTATGATCTGAAGCCTCAGATGTTCGACTGGAATACCATTCTTAAAGATGCCTCCGTTTTCCATGCCTCAGGCATCACAGGCGCTATCTCAAAAGGTTCTGCAGATGCCACTTTCGAAGCATTAGACACTGCCGATAAGATGGGACTTACAATATCTTTCGACATTAACTACAGGAAAAACTTGTGGAAATATGGCGCAGAACCCAAAGAGACTTTGTCACGTATGCTTGAATATGCCGATGTGGTTTTTGCCGATGTCATTGAATACGAATACATCACCGGACGACAAGTTCCCTTTACAGCAACTGACTCCAACTACAAAATGCCTGTTGAAAAATACCGTCAGTGGTTTGACGAGATACATGAACGATTCCCCAGATGCAAGAAATGGCTGATGGGAATGAGAAACATGATTAGTTCGAGCCACAACACATTGACGGCAGTGCTTTGGAGCGAAGGAAAACTATATTTCACAAGAATCTATGACATACTTGATATAGTCGATACCATGGGGGTGGGCGATGCATTCTTGGCAGGCATGCTTCACTCTATAAATACGTTCCCTAGGGACGACCAGAGATGTTTAGACTATTCTTTGGCCGCTGCCGCTTTGAAGAACTCTATTTCTGGTGATTTCAATCTCTCAACCGATGATGAGATTCTGAATCTCATGAATAGCGACAATTGATTTGAAGATACAATAATGTACACCATAGCAAAACCTTCATCAGGTAAAGCTTATAATTGTAAATTATGGTGGAGATTTATGGGTTGCTTTCTACAACAATCGAATGACAGTTGCAGGCGTTAAAGAATTCTATGAGTCAAAAGTCAATGTAAAAACAGGGATTCATTATTCTTCACGATGAAGTTACAAGTCCATTTTGAGAATGGATTGAGAGGAAGAAATAATCACAAAATAGACTACACTAAATCAATACAAATAATTGAATATCAACAAAAACCTTTTATTATGCTTTCAAACCAAGACCTAAGACAAATCGCTCAGAAGGGTATCACCGAAGAGCAGATAAACATGCAACTGGATGAGTTTAAGACAGGTTTTCCATTCCTTAGACTTGAAGCTGCAGCCAGCATTGGCAATGGCATTGTTGCCCCTGATGAAACTGCACGCAAAGATTATGTAAATGTATGGAATGCCTATAAGGCAGAGGGAAAGAAAATTGTGAAATTCGTTCCAGCCAGTGGAGCTGCAAGCAGAATGTTCAAAGACATGTTCGCTTTCTTGAATGCAGATTACGACACTCCAACCACAGACTTCGAAAAACGCTATTTTGACAATCTCGACAAATTCGCATTCTATGATGAATTGAACGAAGCATGTGTGAAGAATGAAGGCAAAGGTATTAATGCGCTGATAGCAGACGGTAATTATAAAGCCATTGTTGCCAACATGCTGAACGAAAAAGGCCTGAACTATGGCCAACTGCCAAAGGGAATGCTTCTTTTCCATCGTTACAAAGAGGATTCTCGCACACCAATGGAAGAGCATCTAGTTGAAGGAGCATTGTATGCGACAAGCAATGGAGAGGCTAATATTCACTTCACAGTAAGTCACGAACATTTGGAATTCTTTGAGAAAAAAGTATCTGAGAAAAAAGACGGATTAGCGAGAAAGTATGGAATAAAATATAACATCTCTTTCTCTGAACAGAAGCCAAGCACCGATACTGTTGCTGCCAATCCAGACAACACATTATTCCGCAATGAAGACGGTTCCTTGCTGTTCCGTCCTGGTGGTCATGGTGCATTGATACAGAATTTAAATGATATTGATGCAGATGTTGTTTTCATCAAGAACATTGACAATGTAGTTCCTGATCGTCTGAAAGCCGATACTGTTGAATACAAGCAAGTTATTGCCGGTGTGCTTGTTTCTCTCCAGAAAAAATCATTCGCCTATTTGAGAATGCTCGACGAAGGGAAAGCAAATCATGAGAACTTGTTAGAGATAGTCCAATTTGTTGAAAAGGATTTGTGTTGCCGCAAGTCAGATATTTGCGAATTGGACGATAAAGCACTTGCTGCCTACTTGCATGAAAAGCTAAATAGGCCTATGCGTGTATGTGGTGTCGTAAAGAATGTTGGTGAACCCGGCGGTGGTCCATTCCTGACATATAACCAAGATGGAACAGTTTCTCTACAAATTCTCGAAAGTAGTCAAATTGACAAGTCGAATGAAGAATATATGAAAATGTTCACAGAAGGAACACACTTCAATCCCGTTGACTTGGTTTGCGCTGTTAAAGATTACAAAGGAAATGCCTTTGACTTGCCAAAGTTTGTTGATACAACGACAGGATTTATCAGCAGCAAAAGCAAAAATGGAAAGGAACTGAAAGCACTTGAACTACCAGGACTATGGAATGGAGCTATGAGCAATTGGAACACGGTCTTCGTAGAGGTACCTCTTTCTACATTTAATCCAGTAAAGACAGTCAATGACCTTCTTCGCGAACAACACCAATAGTTCGTTTAAAAGAAACAACTTTTAATATAAAGTAAAAACAAAAGTAGCCTCCCGATTCTTCAATTTCTCTATTATCTGTCATTCGAGATTGATTGAAGAATCGGGAGGCTACTTTATAAGAATCAGAAAGTCATTGCAGTGTCTACTACGATTTCTCCTAATGTTGGGTGAATATGAACCATTTCTGCAAGTTGATGAACGGTTGTATTCTGACACATGAGGGCACTGACTTCTTGAATTATGTCGGCAGCATGCGCTCCATAAGCATGGCATCCGATAATCAATCCATTATCAGCAGTAATCAATTTGATAAGTCCGTCGGTTTCATTCATTGCCAATGCCTTGCCATTTGCACGATAATAGCCTTTCTTGCATATGTAAGAAATGCCCTGTGACTTACATTGGTCTTCTGAAAGACCGACGCTAGCAGCTTCTGGATATGTGAAGATGGCTGATGGCATAATATCCAAACGAATGTCATCTTGAACGTTGAGAATATGATTAATGACATGAATACCTTGGAATGTAGCAGCATGAGCCAACATGCAACGGGCATTCACATCGCCGATTGCATAGATGCCAGGAACATTTGTCTGCATATCATCATCAACAGGTATTCCCCGTGGAGTAAATTCAACACCTGTATTCTCCAAACCCAAGTTGTCTACATTGGCTCCTCTTCCCGTAGCTACAAGAATAATATCAGCCTCAACTTGTTCTTCTTTGCCCTTACGTTCATACACAACAATAGATTTCCCATCTTCTGGATGTAAAATTTTCTTTACACCAGACTGCATAATGAAATTAACTCCGCGCTTGGCAATTGTCTGACGAAGACGCTTGGCAATGTCTGAATCCAATACGGGCAGGCATTCTTTCAAGAATTCAATCACCGTAACTTCTGCACCAAAGCTATTGAATACTGAAGCCATTTCCATGCCAATAACACCTGCACCAATGATACAGAGTTTTTGAGGAACATGTTCAATATCAAGAAGTTCTGTCGATGTAATTACATTTGGGTGATTTATGCCTTCAATAGGAAGCATTTTGGCATATGAACCTGTGGCAATGATAATATTATCTGCTGAATAATCGTCGCCATTTACCTCTACAGTTTTGGCATTTTTAAAGACAGCCCTTCCTTTCACAAAGGAAATACCTGGTGATTTCATCAGCAATTCCACTCCAGACCGCAACTGTTCAACAACAGAATCCTTGCGTTCTTTTATTGTAGAATAATTGACAGAAAAATCACTGAAATGTATTCCATAAACATCAGCCTCTTTAAGAGAATCAAGAATCTCTGCATTTCGACATAATGTTTTTGTTGGAATACATCCACAATTCAAACAGGTTCCACCCGCATACTTTTCTTCAATAATGGTCACGGTAAGCCCTTTGTGCGCTGCATATTCTGCAGCACGATAGCCACCGGGACCACTACCAATAATTATCAGATCACTTTTCATCCTGCATTTGCTTAAATGTCACTACAGGATGTTTGGCTGCCAAGACATCATCAACACGTCCAATCGGCGTATTATGAGGAGCACTCTTTACAAGTTCTGGATTCTCCTTGGCTTCCTGTGCTATCGTCTTCATTACACTGATAAATCCGTCGATTGTTTCCTTGCTTTCGTTTTCTGTTGGCTCAATCATGAGACTCTCATGGAACAAAAGCGGGAAATAGATAGTTGGAGCATGATAGCCATAATCAAGTAGACGTTTCGCAACATCCATTGTTGTAACACCTGTAGACTTGTCCTTTAAACCATCAAATACAAATTCATGCTTGCATAGTCCTCCTATTGGAAGTTCGTAAAAGTCTTTAAGGCTTTCTTTAATATAGTTGGCATTTAAGGTCGCAAGAGGTCCTACCATTTTTACATTATCCCTGCCCAATGAAAGGATGTATGTATAAGCTCGCAAAATGACACCAAAGTTGCCAAAAAAGGCGCCAACACTACCTAATGACTTATCATAATTGCCGGTTTCAACCTTAAGCATCTCATTTTCCTCATCCATCACAACACGTGGGGTAGGGAGGAACTGCTCAAGTCCTTCGCGAACACCAACAGGACCAGAACCAGGACCACCTCCGCCATGAGGAGTAGAGAATGTCTTATGAAGGTTGATATGCATAACATCGAATCCCATGTCCCCAGGTCGGCTTACACCAAGCATTGGGTTCAAGTTCGCTCCATCATAATACATCAAGCCACCACATTCATGAATGAGTTTTGCAATCTCAGGAATTTCCTTTTCGAAGAGACCCAATGTGTTTGGATTGGTCATCATCATTGCCGCAATCTCTTCACTGTGATCGGCAAGAAGTTCCTTAAGATCAGCCACCTCAACCAAACCTTCGGCAGTACTTTTCACCTCTATTACTTCTAGCCCACATACTGCAGCAGAAGCAGGATTCGTACCATGGGCAGAATCAGGAATGATAACCTTTGTTCTCTTTAAGTCATTACGGCTTTCGTGATAAGCACGAATGATCATCAAGCCTGTTAATTCGCCATGAGCACCGGCGCATGGATTCAAAGTGAATTCACTTAGTCCAGTCAATGCTGCCAACGACTGTTGTACACCATAGTATACCTCAAGTGCACCCTGGCAAGTGTCTGCAGGCTGTAATGGGTGCAATCCTGCAAATTCTTTCATTGAAGCAATCTCCTCATTGATTACAGGATTGTATTTCATAGTACAACTCCCAAGAGGATAGAAGCCATTATTCACACCAAAGTTGTTTGCGCTATGATTTGTGTAATGACGCACTACTGTCATTTCATCACATTCAGGAAGAGTAGCTTCTTCGCTTCTTTTCATGAAATCAGGCAAGGAATCAACATTGTAATCGCCAAAACTATTCTTAGGCAAGGAATAGCCTTTACGCCCCGGGCGAGACAATTCAAAAATCAAATTTCCATAAAGTTTGTTATTCATGGCTATTCCTCCTCTTTGTTTTCATTAATACTTAGAATGACGTCAACCAATTCGTCGACATCTTCCTTTGTACGTTTCTCAGTAACGGCAAGCATAATGGTATGCTCGTCAATCTTGATTCCGGCAAGGTAACCATAAGCAAGACACATATCCTGCAGTGCATCCACATCTCCATCATAGGTTAGACAGAACTCATTAAAGAACGGCTTGTCAAATTTCTTCTTGAAAAGACCACTATCTACAAGTTTATCACACAAATAGTGAGCACCTGCATATGATAAGTTAGCTGCCTCTTTCAGTCCTTCTTTTCCCATCAATGACATATAAATCGTAACGAACAATGCCATCAGGCTTTGATTGGAACAGATATTGGAAGTTGCTTTCTGGCGGCGAATATGTTGCTCTCGAGCCTGCAATGTAAGAACAAAAGCACGCTGTCCGCGATTATCCTGAGTCATACCGACAATTCGTCCAGGCATTTTACGGATAAGTTTCTCTGTACAGCACATATATCCAACAGAAGGTCCGCCAAATGTCATAGGAATACCCAGACTTTGTGCATCACCTACAGCGATGTCTGCACCCCATTCTTTTGGAGTTTTAAGTACTGCCAAATCAGCTGCGATACTATTAATTACAAACAAGGCTTTTGAATCATGGATAGCATCGGCGAATCCAGTGAAGTCTTCAACAACACCATAATAATTTGGCATCTGCACAACGACACCAGCCACACCACCTTCATTCAGTTTTGCCTGCATGTCTTCCTTGTCTGTCTCGCCATCCTTCTGTTTGATGTTTACGATATCAACACCATGAAATTTTGCATAAGTTTCTACAACACGACGAGTTTTGGGGTCAACAGTATCGCTTACAAGAACCTTCGTTGCCTTTTTCCCGGCAGCATAAGCCATCAACACAGCCTCAGCAGTAGCAGTTGGACCATCATACATAGAAGCATTTGACACATCCATCCCCGTGAGTTCAGCCATCATACTCTGATACTCAAAGATATAATGTAATGTTCCTTGAGAGATTTCTGCTTGATACGGAGTATAACTGGTCAGGAACTCTGAACGTTCAATGATATTTGGTACAACGGCTGGGGTATAGTGGTCGTAAACACCAGCACCCGCGAAACAAACAAACTGGTCATTAAGTAGACCTAGATTATTGAAATATTCTCTAATCTCAAGTTCACTCATTCCTTCTGGAAGCTGGTAGTCGCCCTTAAATCTTACGCCATCAGGTATGTCGGCGAACAAATCCTCTAAAGATTTGACGCCGGCAACCTTTAGCATCTCTTGCACTTCTTCCTCTGTATGAGGAAAATACTTATAATTCATACCAATATATTAATGGTTTTTGCAGAACTCCTCGTATGCTTTGGCATCCATCAAATTATCAAGTTCGCTCTTGTCAGAGAGCTCAACTTTGATAATCCAGTTTTCAAATGCATTCTGGTTGATAAGCTCTGGGGTGTCTTCAAGAGCCTCGTTTACTTCTACAACTGTTCCGCTAACAGGACTGTTCAGGTCGCTAGCAGCCTTAACACTTTCAACAGCACCAAATTCTTCACCTGCAGAAACCTCATCGTCTACTTCTGGCATATCAACATATACTACATTGCCAAGAGCATTCTGAGCATAATCAGAAATACCAATGTAACCGAAGTCACCTTCTACTTTCACATATTCGTGACTTTCTGAATAATAAAGTCCTTCTAAAAAAATTGCCATGATTGTTATTGTTTTAAAATGTTTGTTATTAATAAATTATTTTATTCTCTAATTATTTTTTGTAATGCTTATCGTAGAATCTCTTCTTTACGACCACGCCAGGAAATGTCTTCTTGCGTATTTGCACTTCCAACTCAGTTCCGAGTTTTGCAAATGGAGTGTCTACCAATGCCATACAAACGCTTTTACCTGTTGATATAGAATTATAACCTGTTGTCACCTCACCAACTTTTTCACCATTTGCAAGAACTGCATAGCCATGACGAGGGATTGCTTTGTCTTTCAATTCAATACCAATAACGCGTTGCTTCACACCTTCTGTCTTTTGCTTGGCCAATGCATCCTTGCCAATAAACTCCTCTTTATCAAGTTTGCAGAACATGCTCAAACCAGCCATAACGGGAGAAATATCATCACTAAGTTCATCACCATACAATGGAAGCCCCACCTCAAAGCGAAGTGTATCGCGGCATCCAAGTCCACATGGTTTGCATCTTCCGCTTTCCATCAATTTGTCCCACTGATTGCAGATAAATGACTGAGAACCGTAAATCTCAAAGCCATCTTCACCAGTATAACCAGTACGACTGATGATAATTGTTTCATTATCAACATCAATGGTCTTAGCTGTATAAAACACCAAGTCTTTGCATGACAGACCTAGCACCTCTTCAACTACAGTTTCCGCCTCTGGACCTTGAACAGCGAGTTGGGCATAGTAATCTGAGCAGTTCTTCAACTCAATGTTGAAGCCTTCTGCTTGTTTCTGAATCCAAGCCCAGTCTTTGTCAATGTTGGCAGCATTAATAACCAAGAAAAAATCTTGTTCATCCATTTTGTAAACCAGCAAATCATCCACGGTACCGCCATTTTCATAGCACATCATCCCATAGAAGATTTGTCCCTTTGGAGCATTGGTTACATCATTAGTAAAAATGTGATTCACATAGCGCTCAGCATCTTTACCTTTTACTGTAACTTCTCCCATGTGTGACACATCAAATACACCACAATGCTGTCTTACCGCATTGTGCTCTTCAATAATTGTTGAATACTGAATTGGCATGTCAAAACCGCCAAACGGAGAAATCAGCGCTCCTAAGGCTACGTGTTTGTCGTAAAGACACGTTTTCTTATTTTCCATTATTTATTCTATTATTAAAGTTATTAATAAATATTTGTTTAGATTCATTATCAACTCATCGAGATTGTCCGGAATCACCTTTTCCAAGTCTGCCGTCGTCAAATTCGTGCCACGAAGCATTTCGCAAAGTCCGTCGACATCACCCAGCGGGAAGTAATCTCCCTTTATCTCAATGTTCTTAATGATATTGTTTTTTACATCCATGCTTACTTCCAAGGTTCCAACACCGTCAAAGTGTTTCTTTTTCACAACTGTGTGTTGGGGCGATTTGTTGAAGATAAAATCTGCAGAAGCGTATTCTCTCTCCAATTCCGCTATGCCTTTTATGTCATCGTCAGATAGAACCACTCTTTTGTCACATAAAAAACTTATGAGGAACTCACGAATCTCTTGAAGTGACAGTTGGGTATGCTCTTTTAGGAGTGTGATCCGCTGTCTAACGCTATCAACACCTTTGCTCTCCAATTTAGCACTTTCCGGAGTAATACACTTCATCATGTTCCGCATGTCGGTGTCATACAAAAGAGTACCGTGGACAATACTTCTGCCAGGTAGATGATAGAAAGCATTTCCGCTAACTTTTCTTCCTTCAATCAGGATATCATTTCTTCCATTTGCTGTTGCGGGAATTCCCAAGCGGCGAAGTGCTTGGGTTACCATGGTAATATACTTATGGTAAGTGAAATTCACATTATCACTATTTGTGATGTAAGCAAGCATCATATTGCTTTTGTCGGCATAGACACATCCGCCACCACTTTTTCTGCGAAAAATCTTGACTCCATTCTGCTTGCAATATGATATATTCACCTCATTCTCGGCCAACTGGTTTCTGCCAAGAATCACGCTCGATTCAACCTGCCATATAAAGAATGCCTCATCCACATCAATGTGGCGGGCAATGTATTCTTCCATGGCTAAATAGAAACTAAGAGGTCTGCTTTCTTCCTTCGGCAGAATGATATTTACCATATACAATGATACCTTACGAATAGATTCGTTGCAAAATTATGAAAAACCTTTGAGATAACCAATAAATTCAGCATGAATTAACAAATAAAAGGACATCTTTAAGGATATCATTTATTTAGTTAAAAATCATCGTCTTCGGCAACGTCTACAGCATCAAGGCTGAGATCCTCTGGATTTTCATCGATGGTGGTTCTATAGCTTTCCTCTGTCAGCTTGTCTTCATCGTAATCATCGTCATCGGTGTCATTATAATGATCATTGATTTCAACATCTTCATCACCGTTATACTCATCATCATCCTCATATTTCATTCTCGGCTTATCAGCTATTGGCTTAATCTTGGCAAAAATAGCTTCCACCCATGTTCCTTTAGGGATTTCCAGCACTTCAAATCCATCGGCAACCTTTTTTTCATACATTCCACCTGGATTATGAAGTCTGTCTTTGGGCAGGGTAGTTGTGCTGATGTCGAAACCACTTTGAATAATGTCCTTAATACTTTGTGATAAGCTGTCCCAACCACCACCAAAATTCCTGTCAATCACTTCCATCAGCTTTGCTGCAGATATATGACGGATATTCTCATAGGTGAGGTCTGTGACACGCGATATAGGCCGTTTCTTAATAGCCCACTTCAGACTAGCCGACTCGTCAATGCGAATATGACCAATTTTAAAGCCACGTTCCGTCAATTTCTTGTCAATTTCTGGATTGTCGATTTTTATCTCTTCAATATCGAAGGCACTGCGTAATATGTCTGTATAATGACGCACATTATCTTTCAGGTCAGCATCTCTCTCCGAGGCTTCCCAGATTCTGAAAACGTCATTCTCCTGTATATCCCAAACATTACCCTTATTCAAGTTTTTAAGAGTCAGTGTACTCTCCTTGTTTGTTGATTCTTTCATGTTATTTAGTAATTAATGATTTAGTTCGAACAAATCGCGGTCAGCCAAAACAGGAAATTTTTCTCGAAAAGCTTGCTGTTTGCAAAAATCTAATTCAGCATACACAATTTGCGGTGTTATGCCTTCAGCAACTGCAATAACATTTCCTTTGGAATCTACCACAACACTACCGCCAGCATAGCTGCACTCCGGGTCATTTCCGACCCTGTTACACCCAAGCACGTAACTTTGGTTCTCTATTGCTCGGGCACGAAGAAGCACATCCCATACCCGTTGGCGCGATTCAGGCCAGTTAGCAACATAGATAATGGCATCATAATCATCATTGTTTCTCGACCATACAGGAAAGCGCAAGTCATAGCAAGTTAGTATAAGAAAGCGCAAACCTTTATAACACACCACCTTACGATGCCCTCCTGCCTTATATACCTTATCCTCTCCGCCATATCCAAACAAATGGCGTTTGTCATAGAAATCCACATGTCCACTAGGATGAACAAAGTAAAGACGATTATAATTGTCACCACAAGTATCTCTTACAGACAGGCTTCCACACAAGGCTGCATCATATTTGCATGCCATTTCTCTCATCCATGTCAAAACATCATCCTGGCAGAAGTCATATTTAGAAGTGACAAAGCCTGTATTCCACATTTCAGGAAGAATAAAAATATCAGAAAACGGGGCTTCTTTTAACATCAGCTCCGCATTCTTTCTATTTTGCTCCATATCCATCCAAGTGATGTCTGTTTGCAGAAGAGTCACTCTTAATTTATTCTGCCGCATGAATAATGGTTATATGTTGCAAAAGTAATACATTAAAATTTATTTGCAAGTTTTTTAAAAAGAAATTTTGCTCAAATGCAAGATATTTCTTAATTTTGCACAAAAGTAGTTATGTCAAAACCATTAGCCGAAAGAATGAGGCCCCATACTCTAGAAGAGTATATCGGACAAAAGCATCTTGTGGGGGAAAATGCTGTGCTTCGTAAAATGATTGAGGCAGGGCATATTAATTCATTCATTTTATGGGGCCCTCCTGGTGTAGGAAAGACTACTCTTGCTCAAATAATTGCAAACAAACTTGAAACGCCTTTCTATACTTTAAGCGCAGTCACAAGTGGAGTTAAAGATGTGCGTGACGTGATTGAGAAAGCAAAAGGAGGCCGGTTCTTCAACTCTGTCAGTCCTATTCTTTTCATTGATGAAATTCATCGTTTCAGCAAATCTCAACAAGATTCATTGTTGGGAGCCGTAGAGAAAGGAATTGTAACACTCATTGGTGCCACCACCGAGAATCCTTCTTTCGAAGTGATACGTCCTTTATTGTCAAGATGCCAGCTTTATGTGCTGAAGCCATTGGAAAAAAACGACTTGTTGGAATTATTGCAAAGAGCTATAAATCAAGACATTGAACTAAAAAAGAAAACAATTGAATTAAAAGAGACTGGAGCTATTCTTCGATATAGTGGGGGGGATGCCCGTAAACTTCTCAACATTCTCGAATTAACAGTAAGTGCAATAGGCGAGGAGCACGTTTCCATTACAGACAATTTGGTGGAAAAATGTCTCCAACAAAACCCACTCGCATACGATAAAGACGGCGAGATGCACTATGACATCATTTCAGCTTTTATCAAAAGTATTCGAGGGAGCGATCCTGATGCAGCACTATATTGGATGGCGAGGATGATTGAAGGTGGCGAAGACCCGCAATTCATCGCCCGAAGAATGGTGATAAGTGCTGCTGAAGATATAGGCCTTGCCAATCCCAATGCGCTTCTTCTTGCCAATGCAGCATTCGATGCTGTTATGAAGATAGGATGGCCCGAAGGAAGAATTCCACTTGCAGAATGTGCCGTTTACCTTGCCACCAGTCCTAAAAGCAACAGTGCCTACTTGGGTATAGGCAATGCATTGGATTTGGTTAAGCAGACAGGCAACCAACCAGTTCCCCTACATCTTCGCAATGCCCCGACAACATTGATGGCGGAGTTGGGCTACAGTGATGGCTACAAATATGCTCATGACTACCCAGGTAACTTTGTTGTCCAACAATTCATGCCGGATGCTCTTCAATTTTGTCGCTTATGGAAGGCCCAGCATTCTCCATCTGAAGAAAAGCTGTATCAGAGAATGATTCAATGTTGGGGAGACAGGTTCAAATGAATACTATTTCTGTTTCGTATTCAGAAACTGCATTTTACCAATATGAGATTCCAAAAACACATACAAAACAGAAGAAAAATAATATTTTTCAAAAAAAAATGCTCAAAAATTTGGTAGGTAATAAAAAACTTACTACCTTTGCATCGCTTTTCAAAAATGAGGCTCCCTAGCTCAACTGAATAGAGCATCTGACTACGGATCAGAAGGTTGTGGGTTTGAATCCCGCGGGAGTCACACAAAAGACACCGAACAGAAAGATTTCTTTTATGTTTGGTGTCTTTTTTATTATTCGGTCCGTGGCAGACCACAATGGACATCTGTCGGTCCAGGTCAAAGGATTAATCGGGGGCAACAGATAAACTTGATGGATGGGGCATTCACGTTTAAAAGCAATTCCACCCATAATATCATTTCTTCCATCTTTTAAGCATTGGGAAGAAGCTGAGCATCATCTGTTTGTACTCTTCTTTGGTCATGGGCTTAGGCATTTGCTTGTTGACTTCATCAACGAACTGCGCACAATGCTCAATCATTTCATCCATTGTACATTCCTGCAGGAACCGCCCTTCCTTGTAGCAGTATCCACAATAATCGTAATTTGTGCTGCCGTCAGCATTTGTTCCGCAATCCTCAATGCGTGTCAATGGCATGCCGCAACTTTGGCAGAACTGAGGCAATTGGCCCTCTATGAATGCTTTCTCTTTCTTGGAGAAACTGGCTTCGTATACCTCGAATGCCTCCGGATGCTCATCAGCCACAAAGTAGCCCATCGGAGGGCAATAGGTACCCTCGCGATTACCCCAATAACCAGGTATTAGTTCTTGGGCAAGGAAATAGGGGACTTCTGAATCTCTAGGCTCTGCATGATAGTGAATCTTCAGTTTGCTGGCCAAGTCGAAGCCTGCGTGTTTATAGAACTCAATGTTACCCTCCATCTGTATTAGTCCGATTCCCATCTCCTTAGCCTTCTCCAACGCATACCGCAGCAGTTTGAGACCGTAGCCTTTGCGCTTATAGTTCGGGTGGATGCTGATGGGGCCGAATGTCCATGAAGGGAAGTGGGAGCCATCATCGAGGATGATTACAGCCTTTGAAAACATAACATGGCCAATAATCTTTTCATTATCCTCCATCACCAAATCCAACTCTGGAATGAAATCAGGATTCACTCTATACTGATTAAGTACATAATGTTCCATGCATCCAGGGCGATAAACGTTCCAGAATGAATCCCTTGTTAGGTTCTCAACCTCACGATAATCTTTGGGGTTTTCTAATCTTATATTCATTGTTTCACATATGTTATATTAATATAGCATCACCAGTACAAACGCTCAAAAACTCATTAATAAATGGTTTTTGTTCAACTAATAATAGTTATGACGTTGCGAAGTTACAAAAAAGTTGCGAAAAAATCCAAATATCTTTGACTATTATCAATCATTCTATGACGAATGTGATAATTATGCAAGGGTAGAAAGATTCTGTAACGGCTAAATCAAGAGTTTTGGGGCTCAACCATAGTTCATAAAGTCTTTAAAAAACTAACGAGAATTCTCTTCATATTTTATATTCCTATTTATGCAGAGTTTGAAAGAAAGACAAAGTTGTGGAATTGTTTTTTGTTTTTCCGACATAATTACCAGAGACCAAGACAATAGAGCAGATTGGAAAAGTAATGCAACTCTGGTCTATAAAAGCATGAGAAGCACTGCAAATGTTTAAGCTGTGGCTAAACCCTTATAGGATGGCGAAATGTACTGATGAGCATTACAAGAAAAGGTATGCCAACATCAACATGTTACGAGGTGGCACATATTACAAATGGAATAGGTGGCAACAACAGATAGACATTTTTGTAAAGCACGAGGTATTAGCTAACAATATGAATGATGAATAAAAGCCAGCCCCAGTTCGCATTTTTTTAGCAATCGGGCAGGAGAGAGGTTATTCTTCCATAAGGTGGTCGAAAAATTGATCGAGGTCCTGGTCGAGGCCTTCCATAAGGTCACCACCAATGATGACAGTATCGTCGTCAGCCAAATAGAGTTCTGCCACATTCTCGTTGTCATCGTTCTCCAACACGAAACTATAAGGTTTGGTAATACCCAAATTGTCTATCAATTCGTGCTCTGCATGAAGCTGCTTTCGCAACTGGGCAGCTACGGAATCGTAGAAGTCCTCATCCTTGTTGTCAATCCATTGCTCCACCACGCAGCGTGTGATTTCCTGTTCATCATCATCGAATGCCAGCATCTCGCCGCTTTCCTGCGATACGTGAATATGAATATCGGTGAAAAGGATGGTGTCTTCATTGGCTTGAAGTTTCTGTGCCACCTTTTTAATAAACCTTCCAATCTGTTGGATGGTCTGTTCAGTTGCTTTCATATAGGTTATCAGTTTTGCTTGTTCTCCTTATTTTCTGGCAAAGATACACTAAATAATGAAAACGCCAAAATAAATTGAGTTTTTTATTTACTTTTAGGCGGAGGAGCGGCAAGAATCATCATGTGACGTGAAAAAAAACCTATTATATTTGTCGAAATAAAAATTTAATCGTATCTTTGCAATTGCAAACACGAGTTTGCAAAAATAGCATGAACGACAAAATAAAGCACGACGCAATAGTTGAGGAATTTAAAGACGGATGTTTAAAGGTGAAAATCATACAAGCATCTGCTTGTGCTGTATGTAAGGCAGCCAGCCATTGTCACGCTTCTGAGAGCAAGGAGAAAATTGTGTCTGTCTATGGCGTGAGCGAGTCAGACGGATTCTCCAAGGGTGACCAAGTAACTGTTTGGGCATCGATGGAAACGGGAAGGAATGCCGTCTTGCTTGCATTCGTTCTTCCATTTGTGCTTATGGTTAGTGTTGTGTTCCTCATGAGCCGATTCACTACTGAAGAACCACTAATGGCATTGAGTGGAGTTGGCATTTTGGTACCATATTACATATTATTATATATGTTTAGGGACCGAATTTCCAATCGCTTTTCCTTCAAGGTGGAGAAATATCATTAATAACTAAAACAAATAAAAAAAGGAATTATGAATTTTATTTTGACTGCAGTAATTGTTCTTGGATGTATCGCGTTGATAGCCGCATTGATACTCTTTTTTTGCTCCAAGAAATTTGCTGTACAAGAAGACCCGCGAGTTGGGCAGGTAACAGCAGTGTTACCAGGAGCCAATTGTGGCGGCTGTGGATTCCCTGGTTGCTCTGGCATGGCCGACGCACTGGTGAAAGCTTCCGACAAAGGTTCTTTGGAGGGACTGAACTGTCCGGTAGGCGGGGCCGACGTAATGAGTCAGGTGGCCGATTTGCTAGGTATGGCCATAGCCAACAGCGAACCAATGGTGGCCGTTGTAAGATGTAACGGTAGTTGTGAATTTCGTCCGCGCATAGCCACTTACGACGGACTTGACACTTGTGCAGCCATGAATGCTTGCGGTGCTGGTGAAACAGGCTGCGGATTTGGTTGTCTAGGCTGTGGCGATTGTGTTGCAGCTTGCCAGTTTAACGCCATCCGTATAAATCCAGAGACCGGAGTGCCAGAGGTTGACGATGAGAAATGTACATCGTGCGGTGCATGTGTGAAAGCATGTCCACGCCACATCATCGAGCTTAGGAAAAAAGGGCCAAAGAACCGCCGAGTGTATGTAAGCTGTGTAAACAAGGACAAGGGTGCGGTAGCCATGAAGGCTTGCAAAGCTGCTTGCATTGGATGTGGTAAATGTCTGAAAGAGTGCAAGTTTGAAGCCATTACCATTGAGAACAATGTTAGTTACATTGACTTCAACAAGTGCCGTTTGTGCAAGAAATGTGTAGAAGTTTGCCCAACCAAGGCTATACATGCAGTGAACTTTCCCGCACCAAAACCGAAACCTGTTGCATCTACAGAGACTGTTGCAACTAAAGAAGAATCTGTTGCACAAAAAGCTACAGAAACAGCTAACACAACAACTGCAGAAAGAAAGGAGGAAAACGTATGACAATTAAGACTTTCCGTATAGGCGGTGTTCATCCCGAGGAAAATAAACTAACTCACGAAGTAGAAACCAAAGTAGCATCATTGCCAAAGCAAGCTATATTCCCACTGTCGCAGCACATTGGTGCACCAGCCAAGCCGGTTGTGGCGAAAGGTGACAAGGTGAAAGTAGGTTCATTGCTTGCCGAAGCAGGAGGCTTTGTTTCTGCCCCCATTTATTCTTCGGTTTCTGGCACAGTGTTCAAGGTAGACACTGCCATTGATGCCACTGGCTATCGCAAACCTGCAATCATCATTAATGTGGAGGGTGACGAGTGGGAAGAAAGCATCGACCGCTCAAACAAGTTGGAACTTATTGCTGACCATCCTGAACTGACTCCCGAGATAATCGTTGAGCGAATCAAGAAGGCTGGCGTCACAGGTATGGGTGGAGCAGGATTCCCCACATTCATCAAACTCTGCCCACCGCCAACTGCAAAAGCAGAATGCGTGATTATCAATGCTGTGGAATGCGAGCCGTACATTACTGCTGACTATCGCCTTATGATGGAGCATGCCGACGAAATTCTCGTGGGACTGGAATTGTTGATGATGGCGGCAAAAGTGGAAAAAGGCTATATTGGAATTGAAGACAACAAGCCAAAGGCCATAGAACTACTCGACAAGAAATGCCATGAGAAATTTAACGGCACCAAGTTCAATGTTGAAGTGGTTGCTTTGGCAAAGAAATATCCTCAAGGAGGAGAAAAACAATTAGTAGATGCAGTTATTCGCCGCCAAGTTCCCGCACCTCCTGCCATTCCTGTAAACGTTGGAGCAATTGTTCAGAATGTTGGCACTGCTTTTGCTGTATATGAGGCAGTTATGAAGAACAAGCCATTATTTGAGCGCTATACAACCGTAACCGGCAAGAAGATTGCCAATCCTGGCAATTTCCTTGTGAGAATGGGAACACCCATGAAAGACTTAATAGACGCATGCGGCGGTATGCCCGAAGGTGACAACAAACTTTTAGCTGGCGGTCCGATGATGGGTAAAGCTCTGACCTCTGTAGATGTTCCGGTATGTAAAGGAACAAATAGTGTGACGATACTTTCTGACGACGATGCCAAGCGTAAAGAGCCCCAACCTTGTATTCGCTGTGCGAAATGCGTTAGTGCTTGTCCTATGGGCCTTGAGCCCTATCTTTTGGCTACATGTTCCAGTTTAAAGAACTGGGAAAAAGTAGAGGCAGAAGATATCGTGTCATGCATCGAGTGTGGTTCATGCCAGTTCACATGTCCTGCCCACCGTCCGTTGCTCGATAACATTCGACTGGGCAAATCGACAGTAATGGGTATCATCCGCAGCAGAGCAGCTGCCGCAAAAAAGTAATAAGTAATAAATAAGTAAATAGATTATCATACAATGGGAAAATTAATTGTATCATTATCGCCGCATGCACATGGAACAGACAGTGTGGAGAAGAATATGTATGGTGTGATTATCGCGCTCATACCCGCACTCATAGTATCGCTGTTCTATTTTGGCTTAGGTTCAGCCATTGTGCTTGCAACAAGCGTAGTTGCCTGCGTATTCTTTGAGTGGGCCATTGCCAAATATATTCTCAAAAGAGAAAAAATAACGATATGCGACGGAAGCGCTATCCTTACAGGCTTGCTCTTAGGATTCAACCTGCCGTCTAATCTTCCAATTTGGATTATCATTGCAGGTGCACTGTTTGCCATCGGAGTAGGAAAGATGACATTTGGCGGCTTGGGATGCAATGTCTTCAACCCCGCATTATTGGGACGAGCGTTTCTCCTCATCAGTTTCCCTGCCCAGATGACCTCTTGGCCTGTTGCAGGACAATTGACAAGTTATCTTGATGCAGAGACTGGAGCAACACCGCTTGCCATTATGAAAACAGCTATCAAAACTGGTGATGCCACATTGCTTGAGCAGTTGCCTTCTGCCACCCATCTTCTTTTAGGATCCAACCCCACAGGTGGTTTAGGAACAATCGGTGAAGTATGTGCACTGGCTCTGCTGCTTGGCTTGGTATATATGTTATGGAAAAAGATTATCACATGGCATATTCCTGTTAGCATCATTGGTACAGTGTTTGTATTCTGCGGAGTGCTCCATCTAGCTAATCCTATTTACGCCGATCCATTTGCAGAGATACTAACTGGCGGTCTGATGCTTGGAGCTATTTTCATGGCAACCGACTATGTCACTTCACCTATGACTGGCAAGGGACAGATAATCTATGGCATTGCCATTGGTTTGCTAACTGTAGTAATCCGTAATTGGGGTTCCTATCCCGAAGGAATGTCGTTTGCCATTCTAATCATGAATGCATTCACACCTATCATCAACACGTATGTAAAACCCAAACGTTTCGGTGAGGTGCCGGAAAAGAAATAGGAGGGCAGAATAATGGAAAAACTAAAATCATCAGTAACAAATATGGTGCTGGTACTCACTGGGGTAGCAGTCATCACGGGCTGTATACTTGCCTACGTGAATCATGCCACAGAGGGACCTATAGCCCTTCAAAAGGAAAAAGCCCTTGCAGACGGTATCAAAGCCGTGATGTGTGTTGAAAATCTTACTGTCTCAAAGACAGATACAGTAAGACAGAACGATGCTAAAGGTAAGGAACTAACCTATATCATCTATCAAACAAAAGATGCACAGAAGAAAGATTTGGGAGCTGCCGTAGAAAGCACCACAAGTGGTTTCGGGGGAGATTTGAAGATATTGGTCGGCTTTGACGCAGAAGGCAACATTTTAGGATATACTCTTTTGGAACATGCTGAAACTCCTGGCCTAGGAGCCAAAGCCGACAAGTGGTTCCAGAAAGGTGAAAAAGGAGATATTATCGGTAAGAACCCTAAAGAAGAACTTGTTGTGTCGAAAGATGGTGGTCAGGTGGATGCCATCACTGCATCAACCATAACCAGCCGTGCATTCCTGTTGGCTGTTAATAATGCCTATAAGGCTTTCAAGGCTACACCAATTGATGGAGAGACAACCGCAACAAAAAAAGAAGGAGGTAAAGAATGAACTATCTGAGTATTATTAAGAACGGCATCATCAAAGAGAACCCTACCTTTGTATTGATGCTTGGTATGTGTCCGACATTGGCCACTACCACTAGTGCAAGCAATGGTATGGCCATGGGTCTAGCAACCATGTTCGTGCTTATTTGTTCAAATGTGGTTATTTCGCTCATCAAGAAACTCACGCCCGACATGGTGCGCATCCCAGTGTTCATTGTGGTCATTGCTTCATTTGTTACAATCTTGCAAATGGTGATGCAGGCCTATCTCCCCGATATTTACGCATCTTTGGGCTTGTTCATCCCACTGATTGTGGTGAATTGCGTCATCCTTGGTCGTGCAGAAGCGTTTGCTGCAAAGAATGGTGCAGGAGAAAGTTTGATGGACGGTATTGGGATTGGATTGGGTTTTACCCTTGGTCTGACACTTCTTGGAATCTGTCGTGAACTGTTGGGAGCCGGTAGCATCTTTGGATTCACACTGCTGCCCGAAACCTATAATATGCTTATGTTCGTACTGCCTCCGGGAGCTTTCATCACATTGGGATTCCTGGTAGCAATCATTAATAAAATAAAGAATTGATGAAAGTTGATTATAAATAATTGAATTATGGAATACTTACTTATCTTTATATCCGCGATATTTGTAAACAACATCATTCTGTCGCAGTTTCTTGGTATATGCCCCTTTTTAGGTGTATCTCAAAAAATCAGCACATCATTAGGAATGTCGGCTGCTGTTGCATTCGTCATGACATTAGCCACCATTGTGACATATCTTATACAACACTTCGTGCTGAACGTTTTCGGACTCCAGTACCTGCAGACCATTGTATTTATCCTCGTGATTGCATCATTGGTACAAATGGTTGAAATTATTTTAAAAAAAGTATCACCAGCACTTTATCAGGCTTTAGGAATATTCCTTCCGCTAATTACAACTAACTGCGCCGTATTGGGTGTAGCCATCCTTGTTATTCAAAAGGATTTCTCTTTGCTACAAAGTATTGTTTATGCATTTTCAACAGCCATTGGCTTTGGACTTGCGTTGACCGTGTTTGCTGGTATCCGCGAGCAAATGGCATTGGTGAAGATTCCAAAGGGTATGCAAGGTACAGCAATAGTATTGGTAACAGCAGGTTTACTTAGCCTTGCCTTTATGGGGTTCTCTGGAGTTGATGGAGGTTTGAGATCTTTGTTTGGCCTTGAATAATATAGTTTAATAATACAATACACTCAAGGAACAAACAATTACATTGAAAATAATGATGAAACAAACTATTCTTGTTACGGGCGGAACAGGCTTCATCGGCAGTCACACTACCGTTGAACTGCAGCAGGCAGGGTACCAAGTGGTGATTGTGGACAATCTCTCAAATTCTAAAGCTGAAGTAGTTGATGGTATTGAGGGAATAACTGGTGTACGCCCAGCATTTGAACAAGTGGACTGTTGTAACATGGAGGCCTTAAAGAATGTCTTCAAAAAATATCCGGACATCAAGGGTATCATACACTTTGCTGCCAGTAAGGCTGTGGGGGAGAGTGTTGAGAAGCCGTTGTTGTACTATCGCAACAACATCACATCCTTGCTAAATCTGCTGGAACTTATGCCCAAATATGATGTGAATGGTATTATCTTTTCATCGAGCTGTACTGTTTACGGACAACCTTCCAAGGAGAATCTTCCCGTAACAGAAGAAGCTCCCATCCAAAAGGCCTTGTCACCCTATGGCAATACCAAGCAAATCAACGAAGAGATTATTCAAGATTATATCCATAGTGGAGCAAATATCAAAGCGGTGATTCTTAGATATTTCAACCCAATTGGTGCACATCCTTCAGCATTAATAGGTGAGTTGCCAAATGGTGTCCCAATGAATCTCATACCATTTGTCACCCAAACCGCTATTGGTATTCGCGAACAATTGAAGATATTCGGAAATGACTATCATACAGAAGATGGTACATGTATTCGCGACTATATCTACGTTGTAGATCTTGCAAAGGCTCATGTTAAAGCCATGGAAAGAGTACTTGACCACCCCGAAACTGATCCTGTTGAAATTTTCAATATCGGAACAGGCAAAGGACTTAGCACTCTTGAAGTAGTAGAAGGTTTTGAAAAGGCCACTGGAGTAAAACTCAACTGGAAATACGCTCCACGGCGTGAAGGCGATATCGAGAAAGTTTGGGGTAACGTTGATAAGGCCAACAAAGTGCTCGGCTGGAAGGCTGAAGCGAATATCGACGATGTTCTTCGTTCTGCATGGAAATGGCAGCTAAAACTTCGTGAAGACGGTATTCAATGAAGCTGTATCTATAGATTTCTATCAATACGAACAAGAAACGCCTCCATATATAGGTGGCGTTTCTTGTTTTTATTCTTCTCCATCATTATCTCTTTCTTTGATAATATCAATTAAGAATCATAATATGAAAAAAATGAATGGTTCTTTTTCATAAAAGCATTTGCGAATACATATTTTTTCGTTATCTTTGCACACAAATAACAACATTCATATTATATTATAAAAACGTTATGCAGAAAAAAATTGTCTTTCTGGTGTCAATGGTTTTTATGATGGCAACATCATCCATGGCACAGATTATCACTTCCGCCATGAGCGGAAAAGTGACGATTGCTGGTAGCAACGAGGTAGTTATCGGTGCTTCCATTCAAGCTGTACACGAGCCATCGGGTACTCGTTATACAGCTGTGACCAATATTGATGGTCGATTCAACATTCAAGGTATGCGTACAGGTGGTCCATATTCTGTATCTGTATCGTATGTCGGTTTTCTAACCAAGACACTGAAGAATATCACGCTTCAACTTGGAGAGACGAGCAACATTAGTGTTCAGATTTCTGAGGACGCCAACGAGCTGTCAGAGGTAATAGTAACGGGAAGTGCATCCAAATTTGCTGCCGAGAAGACTGGTGCCACGACAAACATCAACAATGCTCAAATAACCAATCTGCCTACAGTTAGTAGAAGCATCACTGATGTAACACGCCTTTCTCCTTATGGAGGAAATGGTATGAGTTTTGCCGGAACAGACGGACGCACAGCCAATTTCACCGTCGACGGAGCCAACTTTAACAACAACTTTGGTTTAAGTTCGAACCTTCCTGGTGGTGGTAATCCCATATCTATTGATGCTATTGAAGAACTTCAAGTTGTGATTTCACCGTTTGATGTTCGCGAGACAAACTTCATTGGTGGTGGTGTCAATGCCATTACGAAATCAGGAACCAACACTTTTAAAGGCAGTGCTTATGTTTATCACCAAAACGAAAACATGCAGGGAGATGCCATTGACCGCGAGCAAATCAACGGTGCTCGTGCCAAAAGCCAAACCACAACTTACGGTTTCACATTGGGAGGCCCTATCATTAAAAACAAACTGTTCTTCTTTGTAAATGGTGAGATGATAAAGTCGCCAACTATAGTCAACCGTTGGAGAGGTACAGAAAACGGAGAAGCTGATCCAGACAACTATCTGTCCCGAACAACACTCAGAGACCTACAAATGGTTTCAGAATTTGTGAAAAACAAATATGGATACAACACTGGTTCATATACAAACTTCCCTGCAGATGAGAGCAACTACAAGATTCTGGCTCGTCTTGACTGGAACATCAATGACATGCATCATTTGGCATTACGCTACAACTATACCAAGAATAATTATTGGAATTCGCCTAATGCATCATCTATGGACGGAGGAGAACGCTCGGCCTACAGTCGAATGTCGCAGTATTCGATGTCCTTCGCCAACTCAATGTACAGTATGGACAACTTGGTTCACTCTTTCTCTCTTGACCTGAATAGTAGACTTTCTGATAAAATTTCAAACCAGTTCCTTGCTACATATTCTAAACTTGATGATGTGAGAGGTTCTGATTCATCAGAATTCCCATTCATTGACATTCTCGACGGAACAGGCAATACCGCTAACTATATGGCTCTTGGATATGAACTATTCACATGGAACAATGCCGTGCACAACACCATATGGAATGTAAAGGACGATATTACCTACTATGTTGCAAATCATAAAATTACAGCCGGTCTTACATTCGAGCATCAGATGGCAGACAACCAGTATATGCGTAATGGTACAGGATACTACAGATACAAGAGCATTGAGGATTTCATTAATGGAGCAACTCCAGAAGTGGTTTGTCTTACTTACGGCTATGACGGTGAGTCTAAGCCAGCAGCCCGTGTTCAATTCAACAAAGCCGGCCTCTATGCACAGGATGACTGGAATGTAAATAACAGGTTCAAACTGACATATGGCATACGTTTCGACGGTTTGTTCTTCAACAATAACGATTTGATGACCAACAACGCCATTTTGGCATTGAATTACAACAACAATAATGGATCTATTCGTCATATTGACACTGGAAAATGGCCTTCTTCAAGCCTGACTTTGTCTCCACGTCTTGGTTTTACATGGGACGTTCTTGGTAACAAAACTCTCAAAGTACGTGGTGGTACAGGTTTATTCTCAGGGCGCCTACCTCTTGTATTCTTTACAAACATGCCTACCAATGGAGGTCTGGTACAATATCAAGCTCAACTTGGGCCATCTACCAAATACAACAATCTGCCTTCTGCAGTCAGAGAAAAATATCCAGACATGACAGAAATCATGACACAGTTCAAAGGCGGTTTGGCTACAGACGCCAATGGCAATGCCAATATAGCTGCATTACGTGACAAACTGTTCGACATGGGATTTCCATCAACAGTAAATCCTGATGACGGTACTGTACCATCATCAATATCTGCAGTTGACCCGAAATTCAAGATGCCACAGGTATGGAAGACTTCCTTGGCCGTTGACTATCAGTTGCCTGTTCCATTCCCATTCACTGTAACCGTTGAAGGTATTTTCAACAAGACAATCAATGCCGTTTGTATTTCAGATTGGAGTATTCCAAATGTTGGCGGTTTTGCTCGGTTCAATGGTGTAGATAATAGACCCATATATCCATCCGATTTCCGGACAGAAACGAAGGCATTTGTCTTAGAGAATACAAGTCGTGGTTATGGATGGTCTGCCAATTTCATGGTTAATCTACAACCTGCAGAATGGATTAGTTTGATGGCTGCATATACACGAACCGCCTCTAAAGAAGTCACTGGTATGCCTGGTTCAGCAGCAGAGTCGGCTTTCACCTATGTTCCAACTTCAGAAGGTCCCAACAACATCAAGTTACACAATTCTCAATATGTCACTCCAGACCGTTTTGTTGCCAATGCGACCATCCACGACAAGAGTGGCAATCATTACAGTTTCATTTACGAGACGTGGCGTGGTGGTTATAACTATTCATACATGATGGCCAATGACATGAATGGCGATGGTTATAATTACGATGCCATTTATATTCCAACAGACGAGGAAGTGCTAAACAATCAGTTCCGCTTCATATCAGATAATGACAAGAATCGTTTCATGGAATTTGTACACAACGACAGCTATCTTAAGAAGCATCAGGGCGAATACGCCGAAGCATACAGCATTTACAATCCATGGGTACACCGTATTGATTTCAGCTATAAACATGATTTCAAGGTGAATTGGGGAAAGACAAAACACAGACTGCAACTCAGTCTTGATATGAAAAACGTACTTAACTTCTTCAGCTCAAGCTGGGGTGTCAGCAAGTACATGAATCCCGCTCTCAACGAAGGACGCATTCTCAAGTACGAGGGCGTTGATGGACAGGGCTATGCTACATTCTCTACTCCGAAAGCTGTTGCTCCTGAGAACAAGACATGGATTCCTAACCATGCCATTGGCCAATGCTGGTATGCTTCCGTAGGTATAAAGTACATTTTCAACTAATATAAGACTATACAAATATGAAACTGAAATATTTAATCCCGATTGTTTTGGCAGTTCTTACTATCCAGGTAAGCTGCTCTGATGATAACAATCCTACATACCTTGATGAGGTACGTTTGTCATCTTCCTATGTTACATTAGATTTGAATGGAGGTTCTGCAGATATTACGGTCAAAGCATCTGACAGTTGGTCTATTAATGTTGACGAAATACCTTCATGGCTTACCGTAAGCCCAACATCTGGTTCTGCTGGTGAGAGCAGAATAACTTTCTCGGCTGGTAAAGGAGAATTTGGTCAAGTAACAGAAATTCACCTCTCATGTGCGGGAAAAATACAAAACATTAATGTTCAGCAAGGTTTGATTGCTCCATCAGACGCCACATGCGCAGATGTTATCGCCGGTCCCGATGGCAAGCAATTCCGAGTAAAGGGTAAGGTTACTAAGATTACCAATGTTTCTCCATATGGCAACTGGTATCTTGCTGATGAAACAGGAGAGGTCTACATTTACGGAACTGCCGATGCCGATGGCAAACTGAGGAATGATGCCCTCAAGAGCCTCAATATCGAAGTAGGTGACATTGTGACGATTGAAGGCCCAAAGAAAACTTATAATGGAACTGTTGAGCTGGTTGATGTCACAGTTATCAGTATAGAAAAATCATTGCTTAAAATAATTAGTGAAAATGTAACTGTAGAAAAAAAGGGTGGTGTTATTGAAGTGATTACCACCTATAAAGGAAGTGGGGCATATCCCAGTATTGCTGATGATTGTAAGAGTTGGATTACATACGAAGGAACTAGTTACAAGCCTGGTGTTCCTACACTATTTGAACCGAACCCTGCTGATACTGCTATCGTGAAATTCATTGTAGCAGCAAATCCATCCAAAGCCAGAACGGGTACCATCAATTTTTCGTCCAACTCATATGATGCCCAAAGCGGCAAGACAATGTCCACAGAAATGCCATTCACTTTTAAACAGAAGGGATTGTCAAATCCTCCAACAGGGACAGGAACTATAGATGATCCATATAATGTGACCGCTGCACTTGAAGTTGCAAAGACTGGAGCAACCGATGTTTACGTCAAGGGTGTCGTTAGTCGTGCAGCGACATTGAACACTAAATATTGGAGCCTCACCTATTATATTTCCGCGGATGGTAACCAAGACGAAGAACTTCAGGTTTACAGTTCAAAGAGTTTCAATGGGGAACAGTATACATCTAAAGACGACATTCAGATTGGAGACGTAGTACTCATAAAAGGAAATCTTAAGAACTACCAAGGAACACTTGAATTTGACCAGGGAAGCGAACTCATCACATTGAATGCACAAACAAGTATGGACCGTGTAAACATTGAAGGTTCTTACCGTCATCCATTCGATATTGCTGCAGCCATGAACTATATCAACGATGGTGGAACAGAAAATGTGTTTGTTAAAGGTATTGTATCCTCAATTGCCAATAATGGAGAATTTGGTGCACAAAATGGCTACGGAGTATTCTGGATATCTGACGATGGAACATACTATAAGGACTACTCGAAAGACTTTGAAGCATACCGTGTCTATTGGCTTGGCAACAAGCATTGGACTGAAGCAGACGACCAGATTGCAGTAGGCGACAAAGTAGTGCTTTATGGCAAACTTACCAAATACAAAGACACTTACGAAACCAATCAGAAGGAAGCGTATGTGTTCTCTGTAAATGGAAAGATAAGATAAATAGTCAGTAATTAGTAAACAAAAAATCGGGTATCGCTTTGCGTTATCCGATTTTTTGTTTAACTTTGTAGCATAATATATTAATACAAACTCAAATTATATTTTCCAATTATGGTTATTGATTTTAACAACATTCCAGAAGAGAAGAAATTCAATTTTAAAGGTGGAGTAGGAGAGTTGGATTCTCGCGACTATATCGATGAGAACAACAAGATTATGTTTAGTCGTTTGAAACCAGGCGCTTCTTCTGGTCACCATTCTCACGATGGTAGTAGCGAGATCGCATATATCATTAGCGGTGAGGCAACGTTTAAATACGACGACACCGAAGAAGTAGTAAAAGCTGGTCAAGCCCATTATTGTCCAGAAGGACACAATCACAGCATGCATAATCGAGGAAATGAGGATATTGTTTATCTCGCTATTGTTCCAACCCACAAGAAATAAATTCAAAAAATGAGCGGGACACCTACCTTTAGCAAGTGCCCCGCTCATTTTTATAAAAGAGTTTATTAGAGAATGCTCTTTACTGTCTCCAACATTCCTTTCGACTGAATATCGTTCAGGAAACCTGTTACCATATCGGTAAGACCTGGAATTGTATTCAAATCACCATGTTCACCCCAGATGAAGGTTGCACCAAGCACACCCTCTGCAACCTTACGAGTATCGCCTGTTGCCCAAAGATTCTTCAATAAGTCCATGATTTCTTGTGCATCATTTGGAACAATCTCTGCACCGTCAGCACGTTTGCCACCCTTGTAATAAGTAATAATGGCCGCAAGACCAAGAACAAGTCCCTTTGGCAATTCTCCCTTACGCTCAAGATATACCTTTACACCGGGAAGATCACGGGCCTGGAATTTGGGAAATGAGTTCAGCATGATACTAGTCACTTGGTGGTCAACATAAGGGTTGTTGAAACGCTCAAGAACATCACCAGCAAACTGTTTCAGTTCATCCATAGGAAGATTGAGAGTCTCCATTAGCTCTTCGAACTGAACCTTATGTATATATTTTCCTATCACTTCATGGTTGCAGGCATCGCGAACAATATTCACACCGCTCAGATAAGCGACTGGTGAAAGAACTGTATGTGGGCCATTCAGCAAGGTAACCTTACGCTCATGGTATGGTTTCTCGCTTTCTGCAATAAGAACATGCAATCCTGCTTTCTCTGCAGGAAATTCATCGCGCAATGTCTCGATATCCATGTTCTCCGGCTTCTCAATAACCCAAAGATGGAAAATTTCGGCCTGAACAACAAGATTATCCTTATAGCCAACTTTTTGCTGAATATCAGCAATTTCCTTTCGTGGAAATCCTGGTACAATACGGTCAACAAGAGTTGCACAGACATAATTATATTTGGTAACCCACTCCTTAAATGCAGAATAGTCTGCGCCAAAATCATCTTTCCAGAGTTCAATGTATTTAAAGATGCATTCCTTCAGATGATGACCATTCAAGAAAATCAATTCACATGGCATAATGATAAGTCCCTTTGTCGGGTCACCTTCAAATGTCTTAAAACGACGATAGAGGAGTTGGACAAGTTTTCCTGGATAGCTTGAGGCAGGAGCATCGGCCAGTTTGCAAGTATCATCAAATGCGATTCCTGCTTCTGTCGTATTGGAAATGACAAAACGAATCTCAGGTTGCTCAGCCAAAGCCATGAATGCTGCATTCTGGGAATAAGGATTTAAAGCACGGCTTATCACATCTATGCGCTCCAGTGAATTGACAGCTTCTCCGTTCAAACGTCCCTGCAAATTCACATGATACAAACAATCTTGGCCATTAAGCCAGTCTACCATACCGCGTTCTATAGGCTGAACTACTACAACACTACCATTAAAATTGGTCTTTGCGTCCATATTCCACACAATCCAATCAACGAAAGCGCGTAGGAAATTTCCTTCTCCAAACTGGATGATTCTCTCAGGCATGACACTCTTTGGAGCTGTCTGCTTGTTCAATGCATGTAATTTTTTCATGATTTGTTTTGATGTATTTTATAAGTTTCATAAAATTATTGCAAAGATAAATAATTATTGCATATAATAAGATATATAAGTGCGTTAAATAAACGTAAAGGTTTGCGAAGATAAAAACTTTGTATTATCTTTGTATGCAAATAATAGCCAAGCATCTCAAAGAAGAAACAAATAATGAATAATCATATCAGGAAAATCGTTCTCACAGGTGGACCATGCGCTGGCAAGACAACTGCACTAGTTAGAATTATTGAGCATTTCTCCAGTCTAGGATACAAAGTTTTCACAATTCCCGAAGTTCCGACATTATACAGTTTGGGTGGGTGGAATTATCTTACACCAAACCGTGATCTTTATTACGAAGGAGAACGCGCAATATTAAGGACCCAATTGGTGTTGGAAGATGAATTTACGCGACTGGCAGAAACATGTACCAAACCCACTTTGATTGTTTGCGACCGTGGTACCATGGACATCTCTGCATACATGACACCAGAGATGTGGGAAGAAATCACCAGCAAAGAAAACACCAACTCGAACCAGCTTAGAGAACGATACGATGCCGTTCTCCACCTTGTTTCTGCTGCCGATGGAGCAGAGCAGTACTACACAGTGGCCACCAATTCCACACGCTACGAGCAAGTAAACGAAGAAGGTTTGCGAATTGCTCGTGAATTGGACAAAAAAGTGATTAAGGCATGGACAGGACATCCACATTTGCGAGTTATCAACAATCACGACGATTTTGACAAAAAACTTAATCGTGTAATCAAAGAGATTTCCAACGTATTAGAACTTCCACAGCCCATAGAAGAGGAAAGAAAATATATTGTAGAATTGATTGGTGAGATTCCCGACTGCATAGAGAGTGAAATCACACAGACCTATCTTGTAGCCGAACCTGGCTGCGAAATACGATTGCGTCGTCGTGGATGGCAAGGAAAATTCGTTAATGTACACACGACCAAAAAGCGTACCGAAGGAAACGAAATTTTGGAAACAGAGCGCCAAGTGAGCAACAACCTCTACGAATCGCTCCTCCAACAGGCCGACCCATACCGCCAAACCATACAGAAACTGCGCAAGAGCTTTATTTGGAAAGGGCAGTATTTCGAACTCGACAGCTACATCAAGCCTATTTCAAATTTAATGATACTTGAGACAAAAGGTGTTGCTGCTAAGGAATCTGTGAAATTTCCGCCGTTCATCAAAGTTCTAGAAGACATTACTGGTAACGACAGGTATTACAACTACAACATCGCATTAAGGAAATAAGGTAGAGCAAGATGAGTTCACTCAAATTTGGCTGCCCATAATGAAGGGTTTAAGGAACTCACCCGTAATACTAGTAGCGTTAGCAGCAACTTGTTCAGGAGTTCCACTACAAACCAAATTACCACCAAGATCGCCGCCCTCAGGACCTAAATCTATCAGATAATCGGCGCACTTGATAATTTCCATATTGTGTTCAATCACAATAATTGAATGACCTTTGTTTATCAACTTATAGAAAGCATGAAGTAAACGGTTGATATCATGAAAATGCAATCCTGTAGTAGGCTCATCAAAGATAAACAATGTTGTCTCTGGTTTTTCTTGACCAATATAATAAGCCAGTTTAACACGCTGGTTTTCGCCTCCTGACAGTGTAGAAGAATTCTGTCCTAACTTGATATAGCCCAATCCAACTTCCTGTAATGGACTAAGCCTCTCAACAATCTGACGACAAATCAACTTGTTCTTATCGTCTTCAACATTACTGAAGAAGTAAATTGCCTCACTCACTGTCATTTCCAACACCTCATATATATTCTTCCCCCTATATTTGACATCCAACACGTCACGTTTAAACCGTTGTCCATGACAAGAATCGCACTCAAGTTCAATATCTGCCATAAACTGCATTTCTACAGTAATCACTCCAGCACCTTTACATTCATCACATCTTCCGCCATCGGTATTAAACGAGAAATGCTGTGCTGTAAAGCCCATTTGCTTGGACAATGCTTGTTCTGCAAACAATTGACGTATTGCATCATAGGCTTTAACATAAGTGGCCGGATTGCTTCGGGTGCTTTTTCCAATAGGATTCTGGTCGATTAGTTCAGCATGATGTATCCGATTCCAGTCGCCTCCAAGTGACACATATTCACCAGGCATGTCTGCGACCTCATTCAAATGTCGTTTCAAAGCAGGGTAGAGAATTCCTTTAACAAGTGAGGATTTTCCACTACCTGACACACCAGTGACTACAGTCAGCACATTCAGAGGAAATTTCACATCTAAACCTTTGAGATTGTTCATTCTACAACCTTTTAATTCAATGCAAAAGTTCCACGGACGGCGATTTTGGGGAACTTCAATTAATTCATTCCTTGTCAAATATTTAATGGTATAACTATTCGGATATTTATTTATCATATCAACATTTTTCTCCACCAATTCCGAAACATTCCCTTGAAATACTATTTGTCCGCCATTAGTACCGGCATCTGGACCAACATCAATAAGATAGTCAGCAGAGCGTATGATATCTTCATCATGCTCCACGACAATAACAGTATTGCCTAGACTCTGCAGTTCTTTCAATACATGAATTAACCTGAATGTATCTCTTGAATGTAGACCGATGCTCGGTTCGTCAAGGATATACAATGAACCAACCAGACTGGAACCAAGCGATGTCGTAAGGTTTATTCGTTGGCTTTCTCCGCCAGAAAGTGTATTCGACTGTCTATTTAGCGTAAGATACGAAAGTCCCACATCCACAAGGAATTGTAATCGGTTATTTATCTCTTTGACAATTCTTTTTGAAATATTCTTATCATGTTCATCAAGTTCTAAATTGGAGAACCACATTCGGAGCTTTCCAATGGGCATCTCAACAAGATTTGAAATACTCATTCCATTTATCTTGACATATTCTGACTCAGGTTTCAATCGAGTTCCATGGCATTTGGGACAAGTGGTCTTTCCTCTATAACGACTCAACAACACACGATATTGTATTTTATATTGGTTTTCCTTGACCATATGGAAGAATGCATCTATAGAAACCTGCTGATGCAAATCTTTTGAATCGGATGGCAAGCCGTGCCACAGCATTGACTTTTGAACATTGGTAAGGTTATAATACGGCTCAAATATTGGGAAATTGTCTTTGACAGCTCTGCGGCAAAATTCATCTTGCCACATTTTCATTTTCTCACCATGCCAACATTGGACACATCCATCATAAACACTTAACGATGAGTTGGGTATCACAAGTTTCTCGTCAATTCCAATTACAGAGCCAAAACCCTCACATTCCGGGCATGCACCAAGAGGCGAGTTGAAAGAGAACATATTGTCACTTGGTTCTTCAAAAAACATCCCGTCCGCTTCAAATTTGTCTGAAAAATCGTAAGAGATATTACTTGGAAGAATCGTCACACGACAATTACCGTTTCCTTCGTAAAATGCAGTTTCCGAGGAATCTACAATACGAGAAACCACATCGTGAGAATTGTCTACTGACAATCTATCTATAACCAGCCATAAAGGATTCGAGTCATTACATATATTAGCAATATCAACAATTCCACTTTCAGCACATAAATTATGAAATTCTTCAATCCTAATATAATCACCTTTGTAACAAAGCCTTACATACCCTTGTTTTATGTACATCTCCAACTGACGCTCCAACGTACGACCTTCTGGAACATGAATAGGGGATAGGATAACAAATTTTGTTCCGACACTAAATTGAGTAAGGCACAACAGTATGTCTTCCGTTGAATGTTTTTTAACAATTGAACCACTTATAGGAGAGTAGGTTTTGCCAACACGTGCAAAGAGCAGCCTTAGATATTCATAAATCTCTGTACTTGTTCCAACAGTAGATCGTGGATTCTTCGATATTGTCTTTTGTTCAATAGCAATGGCTGGTGGAATACCTTTTATATAGTCGCATTTGGGTTTGCTCATCCTACCAAGAAACTGACGAGCATAGCTTGACAACGATTCTACATATCGACGTTGTCCTTCCGCATAAAGAGTATCAAAAGCAAGTGATGATTTTCCAGAACCAGAAACACCGGCTATAACAATAAATTTATTGCGAGGAATCTCAAGAGATATATTCTTAAGATTATTAACACATACATTCTTTAACAATATTGTATCATTCATTTGTTATTTAAACATTTTAAGATCAGATAATAGACCAACCAAATGCAAAATTCAATATCCGATCAATTTAAAATGCAAATTTAATCATTTATTTCTAATAGTAAAAATTCATTCATATACTTTCTGATTGAATTTAATTAATTTTATATTCTGGGAGTAGAGTTTCAAATTATTAATTCACTATTTATCATAATAATGATTATATTTAAAATAATTATTATAATTAGAAATTTATTTTGACGATAAAAATTAATACAGTATCAACAATTAATATAAATAGTTATAGTAAAGAAGAACAATCTGTCATGTTAAATGATGTTCAAAATAAGAACTTATTTCGTAATTGACTTGTGAAGTCTCATTCGTAAATAGTCAATTTTAATGCAATTTAACCATTCCAAGAGAACAACATATTGATATTTTTTGTAATTTTGCATTGATTTTCGACATATAAAAACATATATTCTACTGATTATCAGTTATTTAAAGAAGATTTTAAGGTAAAGGATGAGACAACTAAAAATTCAAAAAAGCATAACAAACCGTTCAAGTGAGGCTTTAGACAAGTATCTTGTTGAGATTGGTCGCGCTCCGCTAATTTCTATTGATGAAGAAATTGAATTAGCTCAAAAAATAAGAAAAGGAGGTCCTGAAGGTGAACGGGCAAAAAACAAATTGGTAACAGCGAACCTGCGTTTTGTGGTTTCTGTTGCCAAGCAATACCAGCACCAAGGACTAACATTAACAGATCTGATTGACGAAGGAAACATTGGACTTATCAAGGCCGCCCAGAAATTTGACGAAACACGTGGATTTAAATTTATCAGTTACGCTGTTTGGTGGATACGTCAAAGTATTCTGCAGGCTATTGCGGAACAAAGTCGCATTGTGCGTCTTCCTCTCAACCAAGTAGGAAGCTTAAATAAAATCAACCATGAAATAAACAGATTTGAGCAAGAAAATCAACGACATCCGAGCGTTTCAGAACTGTCTGAAATGACAAATCTTGACGAAGAAAAAATCGGACAGAGTCTTGCTGCAGACGGACATCATGTAAGTATTGATGCACCCTTTCAGGATGGAGAAGACAATTGCATGCTTGACGTAATGCCAAGTGGTGACGATAGTCGTACCGATCGCCAGGTTGATCATGAGAGTATGGCACAAGAACTTAACAGCGTGCTTTCTAAAGTGCTTAAAGAACGCGAAATAACAATCATTCGCGAGTGTTTCGGAATTGGTTGCCACGAGAAAGGGCTGGAGGAAATAGGTGACCAATTAGGTCTTACCCGTGAACGTGTAAGACAGATTAGAGAAAAGAGTATTGCTAAACTTCGTGACAGCGGCAATGCAAAAATTCTCATGAAATATTTGGGATAGCACCAATTTTTTACAACTTATAATCTGTATCCAATATATACTCTAATCCATAGAATAATCTAGGGTTTATTCTCAATAAGTTAACTATCATCTGAAATAAGTCATTTATTGTCAGGTGATAGTTTGCACTCGATAAAACACATATTTTGCAAGCCAAAACATAATGATTTGGCTAACCATGCATATTTGTAGGTGAAAACAACTACAATTATTAATCACTCAACACATCATATTTTTATAACAAGGACAAACATTATCATCATTTTATTAGAAGGAAAATAGAAATATATTTTGTTTTTTTCTCGTTTATTTGTAACTTTGCCATAATTATGACGAATGGACTGAAACATATATTGTTCGTCATGGTGAGCATGTTTGTTTTTCATACAAATGCCTCAGCTTTTACTGGATGGGACTCGAAAGACAGTCTCGTCATGAAAAAACTATTCTCTTATCAGGATTCTCTTAGGGACGACATCAACGGGCTGTCCATGAATGTTTACACACGTTTTAGGGTATACACTGAGAAAAAAAACAAATTACTTCTCACAGTACCTTCCATGTATTCGCTTGCCAGAAGAAAAAATATTCACTATGCGGGTGAGACATATTCAAAACTGACTTTTACAGATGTTGACCAATATGAATTGAAGAAACAGCTTTCTGTGGGTACCATTCCACGCTACAAGAACGTCTTCCCCACCATCACAGAGATGTTTACCCCCGACCTTTATGAAGTAACTATATTCAACGACCACATATTGTCGCCTTTCAACCGAACAAATATGATTCTCTATAGATATGGCATCACTCGTTTTTCTGACAATCGCGTGGAAGTGGTGTTCCGTCCACGAAAATATAACACCCAACTAATCGCTGGAAAAGCCATTGTAGACGAACACACTGGCAGAATCATTAGCGTGGATTTCTTCGGAGAGTACGATATGATACGATTCGAGGTGAATGCTGTCATGAACAAGGAAGGTCCCTTATCGCTATTACCAAATTCTCTCGATGTGAATGCCACATTCAATTATCTCGGGAACAAAATCAATGGTTCCCACCATGTTGAGTACAACCTCCCCCTATCACTCCCCGACACTATCGAGAACAGCCACGATTTGGCTCTGATGGAAAAGGTGCGCCCCACCCTATTGCCGGCGTATGAAGAACGGATGTACTACCTACAAGATTCCATTAACAGAGCAAGAGACAGCGTGAGAACCCCCAACAAGAAAAGCCCTCTTTGGAGAAGAATTCTGTGGGACAGTATCGGCAGCAATATACTGAATCGAATTAAAGGGAATTTCGGGAACAACGATCAAGGGTATTTTCGTCTTTCACCTATATTCAACCCTCTCTATCTGGGCTACAATCCAAAAAGAGGATTCACATACAAGTCTAAAATACGCGCCAACTATCGTTTCACAGCTGAGAAAGAAATAGCCTTGAACGCCCGTTTGGGCTACACGTTCAAGTATCACCAATTCTATTTCCGTCTACCAGTCAGATATACTTTTCGTGAGAGTAAGCATGGCTATGTAGAAGTAGAGGTAGGTAATGGAAACCGTATCTACAATTCGAGCATCATAGACAAGATGAAAGAAGAAGGCATTGACTCTGTGACATGGATGAAAGACAACCTCGACTATTTCAAGGACATGTACACAAAAATGTTTGCCAACTACGATTTATCTGAAAAACTCAGCATTGGCGGCGGTTTCACTTTCCACCGAAGAACAGCCGTAGACCGTAAGGTTTTTGATGAAGTGAACAAGCCTTCTGCATATCACTCACTTGCTCCAAAGGTTGAAACACAGTTTAGACCATGGGGATGGAAAGGTCCGATATTTACAGTATACTATGAACAAGGCATCAAAGGCTTAGGAAAGTCAGATATGAATTATGGCCGATTAGAGAGCGACGCCATTTGGCAGCTCAGGTTCCCCCGCTTACGTTCTTTGTCAATGCGCTTAGGTGGTGGTGCATATACAATGAAAGACAAAAACTGCTATTTCCTGGACTATGAGAATTTCCGTGAAGACAATATGCCTGGCGGATGGAATGATGATTGGACAGGCGAATTCCAATTGCTCAGCAGGACCTATTATAACTATTCCGACTTTTACGTCCGGGCAAACATGACCTACGAGTCGCCACTAATGCTCATCTCACGCATCCCTATAGTAGGCAAAATCATAGAAATGGAGCGTATCTATGTGAGTTACCTTGTGGCCAAAAGCCTATACCCTTACTCCGAATGGGGGTATGGATTTACTAACCGACTTTTCTCCATTGGATTGTTTGTTGCAACAAAGAACATGAAATACGATGGTTTTGGCTGCAGAATTGGTTTTGAACTTTTCAGAGATTGGTAATATGAATCTAATAGATAAAAAATGAACGGAAATAAGCAGCTAACTGTATATAAAGCTAGTGCGGGAAGCGGTAAGACATTCAGGCTTACCATAGAATACATTAAATTGCTAATAGACAACCCTCAGCAATTCAGAAGGATACTTGCTGTCACTTTCACTAACAAAGCGACAGAGGAAATGAAGTTGCGAATATTGAGCCAATTATATGGAATATGGAAAGGCCTTCCCGACTCTAATAGTTATATAGAAATACTAACGAAGGAACTCAACATAGACAAAGAATTTGCCTCAAATCATGCAGAAGCAGCACTGAAGTATCTCATCCACAATTATAACCATTTCCACGTTGAAACCATTGACAGCTTCTTTCAAACTATATTGAGAAACTTGGCCCGAGAATTGGATCTGACTGCTAATTTGCAGCTAGAACTTAATGACAAACAAGTGGAAGAACAAGCTGTCGACCTGATGATCGAACAGCTTGAAAAGAAAGACGCCGTACTAAGATGGATCATTGAATTCATTGAACAAAGCATCGAAAACGACAAGGCTTGGAACGTAATACACGCCATAAAAAGGTTTGGCAATAACATATTCAACGACTCATACAAGGTAAAAAGCAAAGAACTAGATTCTTGTTTTGAGCAAAAAGACTTTTTTGTTGAATACAGGAAACAATTAGAGTCGATCAAAGCAAATGCCAAGAAAGCCATGAATTGCTATGCAGACAGATTTGAGCGTCTGTTGCAAGAGAATAACCTTACCCCAGACTCTCTTGCCAGAAAAAGCAATGGTATTGCCAGTTATTTCAGAAAACTCAGAGAAAATGATTTCTCGGACAAAAATTGCTTAAATAATACCGTTGTCAACTGTCTTGAGGATTCTGAAAATTGGACAACCAAGACTAGCAAAGAAAGAGAACTTATCATACATTTAGCAGAATCATCACTCATGCCGCTTCTGAGCGAATCGGAAAAAAAACGTCCGATGTTGTGGAACAATTACCTTTCTGCAGATATTACTCTCAGACATCTTAATGAGTTGCGCCTACTGAACCATATTGAAACCATGGTACGTAAACTGAACGATGAATCAAGCCGATTTCTCCTTAGCGACACTCAACAATTCCTAAGCGACTTAATTGACAAGAGTGACAGTCCTTTCGTCTATGAGAAAACAGGCACTATGCTTGAACACATAATGATAGACGAATTCCAAGACACTAGTTCAATACAATGGGGCAACTTTAAAATACTTCTTGAAGAATCCATGAGCAAAGATGCGTACCATAACTATCAAAGCACAATTCACAACCTTATTGTGGGTGATGTAAAGCAGAGCATTTACCGATGGAGAAATGCAGACTGGCGACTTCTCAACAATATAAATAATGAATTTCTGAACTCATATGAGCGATTGGATGTCAGGGCATTGGACAAGAATTTTCGCTCAAGTAAGCATATAGTTGCTTTTAACAACTCGTTTTTTAAACTTGCCAACCAAATAGAATTCGAGAATGAAAAAGAAATCAATCCAAAAAAGGCAGAAGAGTTGAAGAATGCATACGATGATGTGGTACAAGAAATTCGACATAATAATGATGAGGGATTCGTCAGGATTACACTATTACCAAAAAATACTTATAACGAAGAAACCTTAAGCCTAATTGAACAACAAATAGACGAACTATTGGAAGCCGGTGCTCAAGAAAAAGACATTGCTATTCTTGTAAGGTCAAACAAACACATTCCAGAAATTGCAGACCATTTTATCCGAAACAGAAGTGACATTACCATCATCAGCGATGAGGCTTATATGCTCAACTTCTCATTGACCGTTAGATGCCTTGTGGATGCATGCAAGATGCTCATGAATCCTAACGATATGTTAGCACGCGCAAATGTGGAGAAAACATATAAAAAATACAACAACACTCCCCTGCCCCACATATCAGAAAAAGAGCGGAAGTCTATTCTGCAGATGCCACTCACCGAGATGATGGAATATCTCTTCAAATTCCTTCGTTTGGAGAACTTGCCAAACCAAAGTGCCTATGTATGTGCATTCTACGACCAACTGTCATCATTTGTAGACGATAATGGAGCCGATCTGGAGGGGTTCATTGATAAATGGAACGAGAGCCTGTCAAAGACTACTATCCAGACCAATGAGATAAAAGGGATAAGACTTTTGAGCATCCACAAATCAAAAGGACTCGAATTCGAGCATGTCATCATACCCTATTGTGACTGGAAACTAGAGCTAGGAGGTACTCTTTGGTGTAAGCCCAAGCAAGCTCCATACAATGAACTGCCTATCGTGCCCATTGACTATAGCAGCAAATTGAAAGAAACCATCTATCAAGAAGACTATGCTCATGAACATCTGCAGAACTGCGTTGACAATTTGAATCTTCTCTATGTTGGCTTCACAAGGGCTGTCAAATCATTATTAGTTATCGGTAAAAGAGACGGAACAGGAACAAGGAGCATGCTGGTACAATGTGTCATAGACAGACTTCAACTAGAAGGAGCCGACTATTTCAACAGCGATGATAAAAATGAACCCATCATTTACGAATACGGTGTTCGTGGCAGCAGTTTCAAATCATATAAGAAAGATGAGAAGGAGGTTACAAATGTCTTCATGCAACGTTCGAATCCAATTACAATCGACATATCCCCATGTTGCAATCGTGTTGAATTCAAGCAGAGCAACATGAGCAAAGATTTCACAAATTACATGAGCACTGCTGATGACCATGAGGGAGACAAGCAGCAACAATATATTAAAATTGGAAATGTGCTTCATAAGCTTTTCTCGCAAATTAGAACTTCTGCCGATATTCCAAAAGCCTTACGACAATTAGAGAGCGATGGATTGCTCTACGATGAAAACATATCAGCAGAAAGAATCAACAATATGCTGCAGAAAAGGCTGAGCAATCCGATTATAAAAGATTGGTTTTCAGGCAAATGGAAACTTTATAACGAGTGCAATATTCTATATACAGACCCAAAAGGGAACACTGTGGAGCGCCGTCCCGACCGTGTCATGTCTGACGGAACACAGACCATCGTTATCGATTTCAAATTTGGCCGTCCACGACAAGAGTACTATGACCAGGTTAGGGAATACATGCAGCTACTCATTTCGATGGGCAATCAGAACGTTAGAGGTTATCTTTGGTTTGTTTACAGTAATATTATTGAGGAGGTGAAATGATGAAAAGTTTTCTTGAATATGTAGCAGAAGATATTATCAAGAAGTACGGTTCCGATTTATCACGAATAGCAATCGTTTTTCCCAATAAGCGTGCATCTTTGTATATGAACTCATACTTAGCGCATTGCTTACAAAGACCCATATGGAGTCCAGCATATATAACTATTAGTGACTTCTTCCGTCAGCAGACATCTCTAATGATTGCAGACAGCATCAAACTGATATGCGATTTGCACAAAAGTTTTGTCAAGTGTACAGGAATAGAAGAAACACTCGACCATTTCTATGGATGGGGACAATTGCTGTTGGCAGATTTCGATGACATTGACAAGAACATGGCAAGGCCTGAAAAAGTGTTCGCCAATCTAAAAGATTTCCACGAGCTTGACGATTTGACCTATTTGAACGATGATCAAATAGCCACCATTAAGCGATTCTTTATCAATTTCAACGTAAATCAAGACACCATCCTTAAGAAAAAATTTTATGAATTGTGGTGTCATTTCTATGACATTTACCAAAATTTCCATGAACGGCTCCTCCAACAAAGTCTTTCCTACGAAGGTATGCTATATAGAATAGTAGCCGAACAGGATGACATCCAAACCAATTACGACACTTACATCTTCGTAGGATTCAATCTTGTGCAAGAGGCTGAACAAAGTGTTTTCAGGAAATTGAAAGACAAAGGAATGGCATTGTTTTATTGGGATTTCGACAATTATTATATGTCAGATGACCATGAGGCAGGACATTTCATTTCAAGACTGCTCAAGAGTTTTCCAAATGAGTTGGATAACAGCGATTGCCATATTTATGGTAACATGTCAAAAGAAAAAAATATACGATTTGTCAGCGCATCAACTGAAAACATTCAGGCAAGATTCGTCAGCTATTGGCTTCGAGAATCCAACAGATTCGTCCAAGGAAGAGAAACTGCCATTGTTCTGTGCGATGAACATTTGCTTCCTACAGTTGCCAATTGTATACCCAATGAAGTAAGCGAAGTGAATGTAACAACGGGCTTTCCATTGCAATGTTCATTAATCAGTTCCTACGTCAACCTTCTTTTCGCATACTTAATATATGGTGGAAAACGTGCCTACAAAAGACTCACACACCATCCATATGCCTCATATATTGACAATGTAGACGAACTCCTCGCTGACAAAGACATGCTCAGTGCAGCCCTTCATGCCGTGAAAATAATCGCTGAGAAAAAAAATGTCGAAGAGGATACATTTCAACAAGAATCCATTTTTAGAATGTTTATTCTGTTGAATAGAGTTAATAACCTGATTATTTCAGGCGACTTAGATGTTGACAAGACAACCATCCAGAGAATTGTTCACATTGTCATTAACGGCACCGCTATCCCGTTCCATGGAGAGCCTGTTGAAGGAATCCAAGTGATGGGTGTTTTGGAAACAAGAAACATTGACTTCAAACATATTCTCATCCTTTCATGTAACGATGGTAACATTCCTAAGGGTATTCACGATTCTAGTTTCATCCCCTACTCCATTCGCAAGGCTTTCGGCTTGACAACCGTTGACCAAAAAGTAAATGTCTTTGCCTATTATTTTTACAGGCTGATTCAAAGGGCCGAAGATGTAACTATACTTTATAACAATTCCACGGAGAACGGGCAAACGGGTGAAATGAGCCGTTTCATGCTTCAGATGATGGTAGAATATCCATTCCGTATAGAAAGGCTTTCTTTGCAGGGGGGACAAGAGCAGAATACCACCATCCCACGCTCTGTCACAAAATCAGAGGCCATTATGGAGAAGCTGCACGCCATATCAAAGAAAGGAATCTACCCAACCTTCTTGAATAGGTATCTCAGATGTCCCCTACAGTTCTACTTTAACAATGTACAAGGAATACGTGAACCGGATAACACCGACGAGGAAGAAATTGACAACAGATTATTCGGAAATATCTTCCACAAGGCAATGCAAAACCTGTACGACAAATACGTTTCCAAAGGGCAACTCATCATGGCTGGAGACATTGAAAGGATTGAAAAGAACCCACATGACATTGAGCTTGCAGTCGATACAGCTTTTCAAGAAGAGATGAAAACCAATGTTCCAGTCAATGGAATCCAGCTAATCAACCGTGAAGTGTTTGTCTTATATGTGAAACGGCTTCTTGCCATCGATAAGAAACTGGCACCTTTCTCCATTCTCGGATTGGAAAAATTTGTAAGCAACGCCCTTGAGATAAAGACATCCAAAGGCATCGTATCTATTAAAATGAGCGGAATCATTGACCGTATTGACATGGTAATAGACCATGAAACGAATAGTGAGAGAATCAGAGTAGTTGATTACAAGACTGGAAGTAAACTACCTTCAGGCGGTTTCAACTCTGTTGAAGAATTGTTTGAGCGACCTTCCAATGAAAAAAAACATGCCGATTACTATATCCAAACCATGTTCTATTCTCATTTAATACGCCATGACAAGATTATCAATGCTGAAGATCTACCCGTCTCACCTGCGTTATTGTTTATTCAACATCCTTCCGAAGATCCAATATTAACCATAGCAAAGCGCAAAATCAACGATATTATCAACGTTGACAAGCAGTTCATGAGCAACATTGTAAAAATCATAGAAGAAATATTTGACCAGAATACAAACTTCGAACCAACATTAGACCGCAAAAACTGCACTTCATGTCCATATAGGGAACTTTGTTTTTCATAATAATTCTATCAATTAAACAAACAAATAATAAGCTATAACTCTATCTGCATATAACCCTTTAAAAGGAACTATTCAGCCTTATGGTTTTACAATACATCATCATCACCATAATCGTCAGTCTATCCTTGGCCTATATTGTCTATCGGTTTGTTGATTTTTACAAACATAAGTCTGATCCATGCTATGGTTGCGAAGGATGCGAACTAAGAGAACTGAGACGCAAATCCATGAAGAAACAATCGGATAGACATTTTTATTCTAATTATAGGTGTTCTAACAAAAAGTAGTTGAAAAATTTGGTTATTCAAAAGAAAAGCCTTACCTTTGCAACACTTTTTGATATGGTGCCTTAACAAAGCGGTTATGTGACGGTCTGCAAAACCGTATAGAGCGGTTCGACTCCGCTAGGCACCTCAACCATATACTTGGAAATCCCAATAAACAAAGGGGTTTCCAAGTTTTTATATACAAATTTTATTTGGCAGACATATAAACAACCAATAACTGTTCCACCAATAGATTATCCATAATAAATATCAATCAGATTCTCATAATAGAGGTATTATTAACATTACCCTAGTTCTTGCAATAATATTATAAAAATCGGGAACCTTTATTGAGGTTCCCGATTTTTAATAATTCAACATACGATTCTACACTGTTCTCATTTTATGTGCACGATAGCCATAAACACAGATAATAAGGAAACAAATAAGCGGAAGAATAAACGAAACATTAACAGCAGGATGTCCCATAATAACATGTTGGTCGATAATCAGCCCCTGAAGCGGTGGCATGAGTGCACCGCCAACTATGGCCATCACAAGAAATGCAGCGCCTAAAGTTGTATCCTTGGTGTCAACATTTTCCAATGCTATACCATAAATTGAAGGGAACATGATAGACATAAACAAACTTATTCCCACCAAACTGTACAGTCCAAGCAAGCCTTCAATGCAAATTGCCCCCAAAGTACATATAGAAGCACATATTCCAAAAATTAGCAACAAAAGGCGCGTGTTGACAAATTTCATAATATATGTTCCGATAAATCGTCCACTCAAGCTGAGTGACATCGCCACTATATTATACATCTGAGCACGTGCCTTATTGATACCAAGATGATCAGCATATTGGATAATGAATGTCCAAACCATAATTTGGGCAGCAACATAGCACATTTGAGTAAACACACCTTCACGATAAATGGAATTACGCCAAAGGTTCGACAATGTCATCCTCACGCTATTGGTATCACCAGCAGCCTTTTGCTCTTCGCTTTCCGTTTTTGGCATTTTTGCCAATGCAATAATCACGAATACACACAAGACAACCAAACCTATTGCTACATAAGGATTTCGGATAACAGCAAGGTCATGAAGACGAATATTTGCCTTTTCTGCCTCTGAGAGCGTGTGGAAAATAATCTGACCTGCAGCATCACGCTTGTCTGACCATAATTGAGGCAATACAATAAAGGATGCCACTGCCATGCCACTCAACGAACCAACAGGATTGAAAGCCTGTGCCATGTTTAGACGGCGAGTTGATGTAGACTTGTCGCCTAACGAGAGAATAAACGGATTTGCAGTAGTCTCCAAAAAGGCCAATCCAAAAGTAAGGATATATAATGACAGGCAGAAGAACAAGAAACTCTGTTGTGCTGCTGCAGGAATGAACAGAAATGCGCCCACTGCATACAAACCCAAACCAAGCAAAATGCCTTTCTTGTAACTGTAGTGGCGGATGAACAACGCTGCTGGAATGGCCATTGTTGCGTAACCACCATAGAAAGCAAACTGAACCATTGATGCCTTTGCTGCAGTAAGTTCCATAACGGTCTGAAATGCTGCGACCATCGGATTTGTAATATCATTGGCAAATCCCCATAAAGCAAAGAGCGAAGTTACGAGGATGAATGTCAGCAAATACTTTCTAGGAATTAGCTTAACTTTATTTTCCATAAAGCAATTATTAAATCAGAAATCAAAGCATTACAACAATCTGTTAGATAAATATATCAGATACTGAAATGCTAAGATTCCCATTATAACATTTATTTATAAATCGGACCGAAATTAGCACACGCGCGATAGTCTGCACCTTCTTTATCCATGCCAAATGCATTCCATGCTGCTGGGCGGAAGATGTCCTTGTCAGCTACGTTATGCATGCAGACAGGTATGCGAAGGATTGAACAAAGTGTGATAATATCGGCTCCTATGTGACCATAGGCAATAGCACCGTGGTTGGCGCCCCAGTTGTTCATTACAGAATATACATCTTTAAAAGCATCTTTTGTGGTATCAAGACGAGGAACAAACCACGTGGTTGGCCAAGTCTTATCAGTACGCTTATCAAGAATGTCATGTACTTCGGAATCCAATTCTACAGTCCAACCCTCAGCAAGCTGTAAAACAGGTCCAAGACCCTTTATCATATTCACTCTCAACATGGTCATTGGCATGCCTCCACGTGTGAGGAAATTGCTGGAATAGCCACCGCCACGGAAATAGTCACGGTCAGCAGGATACCATGTAGTAGCTTTCAGACAAGCCTCGACATCCTGTTGGTTCATATCCCAGTGGTTTTTGATTGTGGGGTTACCTTCATTATCACTCATTGCGCCAGTGGCATCAAGTGTAGTGGCTCCAGAGTTGATAAGATGAATAAAGCCATTGGAGGCACATCCTTCAGGACTCTTGCCAGTAACACGCTTCACTGCCTCTGGACTCCAATATGTGCGGATATCAGAGAACATCACACCACGATTGGTGAGCAGATGGCCAAACAGCATGGAGATTCCATTCAAGGAGTCGTTTTCTGTAGCCAGCACTTCAGCTTCGCGAATGCCGTTCCAATCGAACGAAGTACACATCAATGCCTCTGGGAAATCAAAGTTTGGTTTGTAATCGGTCCATTGACGCTGTCCCTGAATACCACCGAGAATTGCATTATGACCTTTGGCCTCTTCTTTGTAACCCATTTCAAGCAGTTTGGGATTTCCATGCATCAAGTCACGGATAATCATCATATTCTTTACTGTGAACTCCCAATCGGCATCTTTCTCTTCACGGTTTTTACCTTTTCCCTTTCCATTAAAAGTTGTCATAGGCGTACCTGGGAACAACGGACGATCTTCATTATAGTCATAACCTTCATTGGGCTTGCAATATTTCTCTACCCATGCCATGGCCTTATCAAACTCCTCATGGTCGTAAATTCCCAAATCGACACGACGAAGAATCTCCACTAAATCAGCATATTCTGTACGGATGCCTAGATAGTCCTGAAAAAAGTCGGCATTCACAATACTGCCAGCAATACCCATACAAGTGTTTCCAAGAGAAAGATATGACTTGCCACGCATAGTGGCAACAGCTTGGGCGGCACGGGCAAAGCGAAGTATCTTATCAGCAACATCTTCGGGAATGGTATTGTCCTGAAGATCTTGAACATCATGTCCATAAATGCCAAATGCAGGAAGACCCTTCTGGGCATGAGCAGCCAAAACTGCTGCGAGATACACAGCACCAGGGCGTTCAGTCCCATTAAATCCCCATACTGCCTTTGGATAATATGGATTCATATCCATGGTTTCTGAACCATAGCACCAGCATGAAGTAACTGTAATAGAAGAACCGACACCTTCACGTTCGAATTTCTCTGAACAAGCTGCGCTCTCTGCAACACGTCCTATTGTAGTGTCAGCAATCACACATTCAACTGGAGAACCATCACCATTTCGAAGATTCGACTCAATCAAGTTTTTAACTGCCACAGCCAAGTCCATTGTTTTCTGTTCAAGACTTTCGCGTATACCGCCTTGTCTTCCATCGATGGTCGGACGAATACCAATTTTAGGATAGGTTTTCATTTTCGTTTGTTTTTAGTTTTAATTATGTATTTATTAATATCATTTTACATGAAATAAAGTTGTCTGATTACATCGCTCAACATTGTTGAAGTTCGTTACCATCAAGTGTAATTCATATTGTAAAGGCAATATAAGGCACACTTCATACTTTTAATAGCCATAATCAACTTTTTCTCCGTTTTTTATGACGTTATCAGAAAGTGTGTGTAATCATCATTTTGTCCAATAATAGTTACACTGACAAGTAAATCCTCCTATATAGTTTGATGATTGATGCAGATACCCTTCAAATACCATTCATACAATCTGTGGATTCCTTCGTCGATATTTACACGATGATGCCATCCAAGACGATGAAGTTTTGTTACATCGGTTAGTTTGCGTGGTGTTCCATCAGGTTTAGAAGAATCCCATTCCAACTTTCCAAGGAAGCCAATCTCATCAATTACCTTCTTTGCAGTTTCACGTATTGTGAATTCTTCTCCTGTTCCAATATTTACATGGCAATTTCGTACTTCCTTCTCGTTTGGATTAAAAGTATCCTTGAAATCAACATTCAGCAGGATATGCACACTTGCATCTGCCATATCCTCGCTCCAAAGGAACTCACGTAAAGGAGAGCCCGTACCCCATAGAGTAACTTTTTCTGCCTCAATACCAAACTTTGCAAGTTTTTCGACAATATCTTTTTGAGAATTACGGCCGTTAACACCCTCCACTGGTCTAAGGTTGAGATCCTTTCTCACAGCATCCAAATCATTTTCATTTAGACATTTGGCAAGATAAACTTTTCTTATCATTGCTGGAAGCACATGACTATTCTCCAAATGGAAGTTATCATTAGGTCCATAGAGATTGGTGGGCATTACAGCGATATAGTTGCGTCCATACTGGATACTGAAACTCTCGCACATTTTCAATCCCGCAATCTTTGCGATGGCATAAGGTTCATTAGTGTATTCCAATTCACCGGTAAGCAATGCGGACTCTTTGATGGGTTGTTCGGCCATACGCGGATAAATGCAGGTGGAACCAAGAAAGAGAAGTTTCTCTACACCATGACGGAAGCTCTCGCCAATTACGTTCTGTTGAATCTGAAGATTCTCATAAATGAAGTCTGCTCTGTATTTAAAATTTGCCATGATTCCACCAACATGGGCGGCTGCCAAAACAACTGCATCAGGCTTTTCCTCATCGAAGAAACGCCTCACCGCTGCAGCATCAAGCAATTCAAGTTCGCTATGACTTCTACCAACTAGATTGGTATAACCTCTTTCTCTGAGATTATTCCAAATGGCAGAGCCAACCAGTCCATGGTGACCTGCCACATATATCTTACTTTCTTTACTTAACATTGTCTACAACAATAGAACGAATATGATTTTCCATTATCTATCATTCAGGAAGCTGCGCCTTTAAATAAAGTTTCTTGACGAACTTCATATCATGGTCAATCATGATTTTAACCAATTGTTCGAAAGTGGTTTTCCTAGGATTCCATCCGAGCACCTCCTTTGCTTTCGAGGGATTACCCAACAACTGGTCAACTTCTGCAGGACGGAAATACTTTGGGTCCACTTCTACAAGAATACGACCAGTTGCCTTGTCGCAGCCCTTCTCATCAACACCTGTTCCAATCCACTCAAGTTCAATACCCACATGATGGAAAGCAAGAGTTGCAAATTCTCTTACAGTATGATACTCGCCAGTTGCAATGACAAAGTCATCGGGCTTTGGTTGTTGCATAATCAGCCACATACACTCTATGTAATCCTTGGCATATCCCCAGTCGCGCAGCGAATTAAGATTTCCAAGATAGAGTTTGTCTTGTAATCCCTGAGCTATTCGCGAGGCAGCAAGAGTAATCTTCCTGGTAACGAAATTTTCTCCTCTCCTCTCACTCTCATGATTAAAAAGAATACCATTACAACAGAACATCTGATACGACTCTCGATAATTCTTCATAATCCAATAACCATAGAGTTTTGCTACTGCATAGGGAGAACGCGGATAGAAAGGTGTTGTCTCACTTTGAGGTACCTCCTGCACCTTTCCATATAACTCGCTTGTACTTGCCTGATAAATCTTACAAGTCTTCTCCAAGCCACAAATACGCACAGCCTCCAACAAGCGTAGCACTCCCACTGCATCGGTATCGGCCGTATATTCTGGCACATCAAAACTAACTTTTACATGACTTTGTGCAGCCAAATTATAAATCTCTGTAGGTTTAGTCTCACCAATAATCCGTATCAACGATGATGAATCAGTCATATCAGCCCAATGCAAGTTGACTAAACGTTTCTTCTTCATGTCACGAACCCATTCGTCAAGGTACAGATGTTCAATTCTGCCTGTATTAAACGAAGATGACCTACGGAGTAGTCCATGCACTTCGTAGCCTTTTTCTATCAGGAACTCTGCCAAATAACTACCATCCTGACCTGTAATACCTGTTATAAGTGCAACATTCTTTTCCATTATATGAATATTTTAAATATTATTATTCTGAGAACTGTTTTATACGCTGCTCTTCACTAAGTTTACAAATAAGCAGACGACCGTCTTCCTGAGCAATAATATACCCGTCAAGACCTTGTATAACCACTTTGTCCATACCCAAAGTATGAATGATGCAGTTATGGCTGTCGTAAATCTTAACGTTCTCTCCAATCACACTATTACCATATAGGTCGTGTTTGGTCTGGGAATATAATGAGCCCCATGTGCCCAAGTCGCTCCATCCAAAATCTGCAGGGCAAACGAATATTTCTTCGGCCTTCTCCATAATGGCATAGTCAACCGAAATACTTTCACATTCAGGGAACCACTTATCTATTTCCGAACGTTCTTGTGGTGTACCTAAAACAGGAACAAGCTTTTCAAATATTTTGTTGATATTCGGACTATACATACGGAATGCGTTCACAATGGTATTGACATTCCAGATAAATATTCCAGAATTCCAGAAATAGCTTTTGTTGCGAATATATTGCAAAGCTGTTTGCAAATCGGGTTTTTCCCTAAAGCTGTCAACTCGGAAAATTTCCTTGTTGCGCATACTGCTCGAACTGAGATCAGCCTGAATATAACCATATCCGGTTTCCGGACGCGTCGGTTTCATCCCAAGTGTGACTATAGCATCGGTTTCACCTGTAAACTTCAAACATTGTGTTACCACACGACGGAACTCATTCTCGTTGGTAACAATATGGTCGCTTGGAGATACGACAATGTTAGCTTTCGGATCTTTTACCTTGATCCTCCAACAAACATAACAGATACATGGAGCTGTATTTCTTCTGCATGGCTCACACAAGATATTGTCTTCGGGAACGTCTGGTAACTGCTCTCTCACAATATCTGAATAATTCTGATTGGTTACAATCCAAACATTACTTGGCTCGCAAATACCCTTGAAACGATCGAAAGTAAGTTGAAGCAACGTGCGACCTACACCAAGAACATCAATAAACTGTTTGGGGCATTCTGCAGTGCTCATAGGCCAAAATCGGCTTCCAACCCCTCCAGCCATGATAACCAAATGATTTTTTGACTGACTCATAATGAATAATTGTTAGATTGACCTTGAATATATAATAGAATCGTTAGATATTAATATTAATCTGATGTTTCTTCAGTACCCAACAGTTCTTTATTCGACTCCAAAAAATCCAATAGAAGCTGTAGTGCCTTATAGGTGGCCGAAGTGAGATTCATGTCGCGACCTTCATCTTCTTCGAGTTTCAATGTCACAATTTTGTCTACGTTTCCACAAGCAAGCCATATTGTTCCTACGGGTATATCCTTTGTACCTCCCCCAGGACCGGCGATACCTGTAGCAGAAATTGCAAAATCTACATTCAACGTCTTACAAGCTCCTTTCACCATCTGAATAGCCACTTCTTCGCAAAATGCGGTTTTCTCTTCCAATAAAACATGATCTACGAAAAGCAATTGCTCCTTTATTTCATTATTATAACAAACAATACTACCCTTGAAATAATTGGAGGCACCTGGGGTAGATATGATTGCTTCTGCAATACGACCACCTGTGCAGCTCTCAGCCGTTCCCAATGTTTTACCTTTTTCATAGAGCAGTTGACTAATATCTCTACTTAAAACTCTGTTTTCTAATTCCATATATATTTTTATTGAAATGTTACTTTTGAAAACGCCGGTACATCAATTGAACAAAAGTCACCATCAAGATATTTGTAATATCCAGTAACTCCTATCATTGCGGCATTGTCGGTTGTATAGCTGAACTTGGGTATATAAATATTCCATCCATATCTCTGAGCACAATCTTTAAAAGCATTTCGCAATCCATTATTAGCAGAAACACCACCTGCCACTGCAACATGGTTGATACCCGTTTGCTTTACAGCCAATTTCAGTTTCTTCATCAGAATATCAACAATGGTAAACTCCAAAGAGGCTGCCAAATCTTCTTTATGATGTTCAACAAAATCGGGATCTTGTTCAACCCACTCGCGCAGTTTATATAGGAAAGATGTCTTCAGTCCGCTGAAGCTATAGTCGAGCCCAGGAATATGCGGTTCGGAGAACATGAATGCATACGGGTTCCCCTGACGAGCCAAGCGGTCAATGATTGGCCCTCCTGGGTAACCCAATCCCATCACCTTAGAACATTTGTCAATAGCCTCACCCGCTGCATCGTCAATGGTCTGTCCCATGACCTGCATGTTGTTGTATGAGTTCACTTTTACTATCTGCGAGTTGCCACCACTTACCAAGAGGCAAAGGAATGGCAATGGAGGAGCAGAAGTGTCTTCTGCACGTTCCTTGATGAAATGAGCCATGACATGTCCTTGTAGGTGATTCACATCAACCATTGGTATACCAAGACTGCGGGCCATTCCCTTGGCAAAACTAACACCAACGAGCAAGGACCCCATCAAGCCAGGTCCGCGTGTGAAAGCAATTGCAGACAGCATCTCTTTTGTGATTCTGGCTCGTTTTAGAGCTTGATCAACCACAGGCACCACATTCTGCTGATGGGCACGAGATGCCAATTCGGGGACCACGCCTCCATAAGACTGGTGAACTTCCTGGCTTGCCGTGACATTGCTTAAAAGCACATCGTTGCATAACACAGCGGCACTTGTATCATCACAACTACTCTCTATACCTAATATGTATATGTCTTTTTTCATTCTTTAATATGTCAATATCTCCACTCCGTTTTCTGTCATTAGGAATGTATGCTCCCACTGGGCACTAGGCATCTCGTCTTCTGAGATGACTTCCCACCCATAAGGATCGTCTTCATCGATGAAAACACGCCATGTTCCCATGTTAACCATAGGCTCGATAGTAAACACCATACCTGGAACCAGCAGCATTCCTGTACCACGATTACCGTAGTGCAACACCTCTGGATCCTCATGAAATGCATTTCCGACACCATGTCCGCAGAGATCGCGCACTATACCATAGTGATATTTGCGAGCATGTTTTGAAATGGCATTGCCAATATCACCAACGAAACAATATGGTTTAGCCGCCTCTGCACCAATTTCAAGACATTCCTTTGCTACTCGTACCAATTGTTCTTTCTCTGGCGTTGTTTTACCAATAATAAACATTCGGGATGCATCAGCAAAGTAACCGTTTAAAATAGTTGTACAGTCAACATTAACGATATCACCTTCTTGCAAAACATCTTCAGCCTTTGGAATGCCATGACAAACCACTTCATTGATGCTTGTACACACGCTTTTGGGAAAACCTTCATAGTTAAGCGGTGCCGGAATGCCACCATGTTCTGTAGTATATTTGTAAACTATCTCGTCAATCTCCAAGGTACTCATTCCAGAATGAATGTTCTTTTCCACTTCATCCAATACGTCAGTATTCAGTTTTCCACTCAATCGAATACCTTCTATCTGCTCTGGTGTTTTCAGAAGGTTGCGTGTAGGAACCTCTCTGCCTTTCTTTTCCCAGTACAACACTTTCTTATCCAATTCAGTTACAGGTTGTCCTGGCAACAAAGTCCATCTGCTTTTTCTTTTAGACATTATTCAATATTTTAATCAACAAATAGAATTGTTATTTCAAATAATCATAAATCTCAATTGTCCAATCCTCTCCATTTTTAGGGCAGAATGTTCTTAAACCCAACTTTTCAGCGGCTGCCACATTATGTATCCCATCGTCAATGAAAAGAGTTTCTTCAGCGTTGATGTGCTCCGACTGGAGCACCTTTTTGAACATATTCTCATCTGGTTTTAGCATCTTCAAACGATAGCTCAAATAAAGAGAATCGAAATAATAATCAATAGAATGACCATCGCCATCAAAAATGGGACTGAGTACCCAATCTGTAATAAAAGTGTTCGTGTTTGAAAGCAATATCAAGCGATAACCTTTTTCGCGTAAAGCCTTTAATGACAGAAGATTTCTCTTGGGGACCTCCTTCATACACCCCATCCAAGCATAACGACAATCTTCCATGGAAACATCACGACCAACACCATTGCTAAGCAAAGACCTGAACTCTTCGGCAGAAATAGTTCCTCTTTCAAGATCGCCAAATATACCACCTTGAGTATATGCGTCCATAATCTGTCCAGCATTTTCAAGCCCAAGTTGGGTAAAACGTCTTATTGCTTCGGGAAGGTCGATGGTGATAACGACACCACCCATATCAAAAATAATATTTTTAATCATCCTTTAATAATGCTTCATTACACGATCTATTTCACGTCTATCTTCCTTTTCTTTCAGGGTCTGACGTTTGTCGTATTCTTTCTTTCCACGTGCAAGAGCAATATCCATCTTTGCTCTGCCTTTATTGTCAATAAAAACCAATATAGGTACAATAGTGAAACCTGGTTGTTTGGTCATCTCTTGCAAGCGGTGTATCTCGCGTTTTGTAAGTAGTAACTTACGGTCTCGCTTCATCTCGTGATTGTTATATGAACCATATAAATAAGGAGAGATATTCATCCCTTTAACCCATATTTCTCCATTGGTAACTATACAATAAGTGTCACTCAACGATGCTTTACCCAGGCGAATGCTCTTTATCTCAGTTCCTGTGAGAACAATTCCTGCAGTAAAGTTATCTACAAAATAATACTCAAACGAAGCTTTCTTATTCCTTATCGACACAGGACTTTTCTTGCGCAGCAATTCTTCTTCCTTGTTCATTGTTGTCTATGAGTTAATCTATTCAACAATTGTAACGAACTGTTCAATGTGCTCATCTACATAATGAGCAATGAGATTTGTCCATTCTTCCTCATTTTCGACAAACTCATCATCCAAATCATCAAATTTGGGGTATTTTTCAAATAGAGCCATAAATTCATCATCCGTGCAATCTCTCTCAATCTCTTCACCATGCTTCTTATAAAGTTCATGAGCTTTGTAAATTAACTTGCCCAATTCAGTCAGTCCCCACACCTTCATAACTTTTGCAAATGGGTTCTTGAAAACAAATGGGCCGTATCCATTATGTATCAACTGAACAAATCCACCATCCATAATTTCTTCATGAATGATTGAATAGGCCAATAATGTTATTTGGTCAGTATTTAATTCCTGCATAGATTCACCAGTCAAGGAACCTCCTATGGAGTCGTTTATGGCATCGACAAATACTTTAATAAATGAGTCAATTCCTTCCTCTGCAGCTTTTTGCAATACCGAATGATTCACACAAATCTTTTTCATGCTTGCAAATTTACATAAAAAATAATGAATTAATAGTCTGTCGAACAAATATTTTCACTTTTCATTGGAAAAATGCACAAAAAAGAGTTTCAAACACATCTTATTATCTCCAATAATAATTTATCAAATCATTGCACAAACTTTCAATTATTTCACAATTCATCCTACAATAATTTGCTCTTATCAGTAAAACAAGCACACAATAAAAAACGATGATTATCGTTATTGAAATATGAAGAAATACTTAACCTTTTTCAGCCTTCTGCTAATTGCATTAAGCATGTCAGCTCAAAGAAATGAAATTTACCAACCTCATATCGCCACGCTTCAAGTAGTAGCTGCTGACAGATGGCTTTCGCCGCCAGTTATCCAACTGAACAAGAAAGAGGTAATACATATAGATTTTGATGACTTCACACACGAATATCATAGATATTCATACAAGTTGGAACATTGTGAAGCAGACTGGACAACATCTGAAGATCTATTCTTGAGTGACTACATCGACGGTTTCTCTGAAGGGAACATTATTGACGACGTGAATGAATCTATCAACACTAACGTACTATATACTCATTACTCTTTTTCTGTGCCAAATCGAGAATGCATCATAAAAATGAGTGGCAACTATAGACTTACAGTTTATGATGAAAATAAAGATAATGAGAAGATACTTAGTGTATGCTTTATGGTAGTCGAACCCACATTCGGTGTTTCTATGGAGGTGTCTGGTAACACAGATATTGACTCACACCATGCACATCAACAAGTGTCGCTTCAAGTCAACTATGGTAATATCATTGTTTCAGATGCTATGAAACAAATCAAGACTGTTATTCTGCAGAACATGCGTTGGGATAATGCCGTGATCAATCCACGTCCACAATATATAATGCCTAACGGATTGAAGTGGTTTCATAACAAAGACATGATTTTCAGAGCAGGAAACGAATTTCATAAATTTGAAATTCTTGACGTAAATCACCCTACCATGGGTATTGACCGTATTTCATGGGAAGAAGGAGATTACCATGTGTGGTCTTTTATTGACACACCCCGTTTAAACTATTTGTACGATGAAGACGCCAATGGAGCCTTTTACATTAGAAATAGTGATAACATTGAAAACAATAGGACTTCAGAATACGTGTATGTACACTATACCCTTTCATGTCCAAAGCCTATTAAAGGTGATGTGTTTGTCAACGGATGGTGGACTAACCAGCAATTCTCCCCCAAATACAAGATGAACTACAATTCTGAGAACAAATGTTATGAGGCCATTATCAAGCAAAAACAAGGATATTATTCGTATCAATATCTGAAAGTGGATACAAATGGAAGTATTAAAGAAATGGATACCGAAGGAAGTTTCTACCAGACTGAGAACAAATACTATGCCTTTGTCTATTATAGAGGTCCTGGAGAACGGACAGACAGACTATTGGGTTACCAGGAGGTGCAATACAAATAAATGCTTCTATCTCAAGAGTCTGTCTATCTCCTCAAACTTTTTCCCCATATTCAAATTGAAATAAATATTGTATAATGCTGCACCCCACTTGTCTTTTTCATCAGGGCAAAGACTTCTGAATTTCTCCATGTAAGGTAACGATTTTTTGTACATTTCTATCATCTCTTTCTTGGCTTTTGAATTACCGTTTGTTACTTTCTTTTCCAAGACAAAAGCCATATTAACATAAGCGACACCTGCAGTATAATAGGCATCTGCCATAGTGTCATTTTGCGCAATAATAGAATCGCAAACAGAAATGCACTCATCGTATCGTTCCATATTTAGTAACAGATTACCTTTGGCAAAAAGGAAAAGTTCATTGTTTCCGTCTTTTTCCAAAGCATAATTTATCACTTCAAGGGCAAGATCACGACGTTTAACCTTATTATAAAAATCTACAAGATAGGTGAAGAAATAGGTTGAATGGCTGAATGAATAGAAACCTCTGGTAAGTACATGTTCATAATTCACAGTGTCTTTCAGGGACTTAAATGTCTCTGCCAAATATTGCAGATTAGACTCCAATCTTAATGTATCATTAAGAGCCATATCCTTATATTTTAACACCATAGATGAATTCATCAGTTTATGGCCGCAGTACATTGCCAAAGATGCAGCAGAAGGGTCTTCTGGATAATGATAGTCGGAGAACAACGGCTGAATAGCTGTGTTCAAATACAAATCAAAAAAGTCAAATGCTGTTTGGTATTGTTGTTTGCGCAGGAAAAAAGAGCCACCATTAAAAAGGTTTTTCCTGTATCCATTAAGAAACATAGAATTTTTGGCTCGATATTTTAATTTGACTCTACCCTTCTCGTCTGGTGTAGAATCAAGGCTGTCAAGCCTTTCATAGGCAACAAACATTCTGCGGGCTACCTGAAACAAATCAGCTGTATCAGTTTTCTGCTTGAGATACATTTTCATGTTTCCCTCTTCGTACTGTTTGCGTAGGGCTTCACAAAGTACGAGGTGTACTTTCTCATTGTGCAGATTGGCGCTGTCCTTCAACAGCCTTAGCATTTGTTTTTCTGCCTGACCCAGGTTTTTGCCACTCTTAACAAGAGTCCGTGCTTGAGCGATCTCTTTTTTTTGAGCGTTCAAGCACGGTATTAATACTATTAAGAGAAGCGATAAAATGAAAATTCGCTTCATTCAATTATTGTTTTTATTATTGTATCAGCGACTCCAATTTCTTGGCTTCTTCCTCATTGCCAATCAGGTAATAAGCTTGATAGAGAATATATGCCCAGTTAATGGTTTCACGATTGGGGTCCTTTTCTTTAATCTTTGTCAAATTAGCAATCGACTCTTCAAGCAGTGATTTTGCCTCAGGTGTAAGATTACCACCATTTGCATCTTTGATAGAAATCGCTTGATTGTTTTGGCAGAGTGCAAGGTTGAATTGCACTTGAATGAATTCAGGGTCTAAAGCAAGCGACTTTTTATAAGATTCGATGGCTTCTGCCCATTTCTTCTCACCCATGTCGTTTTCTCCTTTCAGAGCCCATGCCATCTTACTAGGATGATTCTGTACTTGAGAGTCAATAAGCACCTTCTTTGCATCATTCTCATTTACAGAGGTATAATACTCTACGAGAAGGGCGAACATTCGCTCATCAGCAGGGTCTTTGTCATACAGAGCCTTGATATCATTCAGATATTTCACAGAGTCCTCTTTGGTTTTCAACTGAGCTTTCATACTCAATATCTTAATATCCATAGCGTCTTTCCCTGACTCTTTATCGCCAAGAGCCTCTCCTGCATATTTGCTCGCATTCACATAGTCATGTCCATTATATGCAGAAAGAGCAGCAAAATATGCAACTTGACCATAGAATTGATCATTAATAATAGGCTCAATTCCTTCAAAGAGTGGAGCATTCTTCGAGTCAACATATAGACCGAAAAACTCTTTGGCTCCCTCAAAGTCTTTTCCATTATAAGCATCCTGACCAGCATTAATCAATGCATTACGTGCAGAAGTCATTCGCTCAGCGTTTTTCTTACGGAATTTTGGGGCTACTTTGCCTTTTGCATTTGGCAATTGATCATACTTGTCACATTCAATTGCAGCAACAAGTGCATTCTTTGCAGCCTCATTCATACCGACCTTGTCATAAGGATCGTCTTTTTTCATGGCTTGGTTGGTAATCTGTACATTCTGCTCTTTGTTAAATTTCTCCAATGCCAGGTCAACAAGCTTATTATAGGCTACAGCTTTCTCGTCATTTGCCAAGCTCTGAAGATTAGAATTCAAAAGTCCAAGAACCGTTTGATAATCCTTAGCACTCTTAATCTGTTTTGCTACAGCAGGATTCTGGGCATTGGCTGTTGCTCCCAGAAGGACTGCAACTGCCATAAACATAAATTTTTTCATAAGCTGAATATTAAAAATGTTAGTAAGATTCATTTTCTATTGTTATTCTTCGATTGATTTGACTACTTTGCTTTTTAAAAGTTTAAAATTGTTATTCTACACTTTTTCGGATTAATTCTCACTTTCTTCCTCTACATCATTTACATCGAAATCAACAAGTTGATCATCTATGTCTGATGTCTGTTCTTCGTCCGACATCTCCTTTGAAACATAATCACTAGCATTGACATCTCGGCGTATTGCTTCTGTTGTTTGTGCCCACTCTTCACGGCTTTTCTGTTCAACAAAGGCCTCTAGCTCACTGCTCATAACCTTGCATACGCTTGCAATAACATCATTCTTCTTCGTCAGATTAATAAGTCGAACGCCTTGAGTGGCTCTTCCCATCACACGGCAATCGGCCACGGCCATACGTATAACGATACCGCTCTTGTTGATAATCATCAAATCATTTTGGTCAGTTACATTCTTTATCGCGACAAGTCGACCTGTCTTTTCGGTAATATTAAGCGTCTTAACACCTTTTGTTCCGCGATTGGTCACACGATAGTCTTCCACTTGAGAACGCTTTCCATAGCCATTCTCACTTACCACCATGATAGTTTCTTCTTCTGGTTTATTCACAACAACCATACCGACAACTTCATCATTTCCTTCATCTATACGCATGCCCCTTACACCAGTAGCAACGCGTCCCATGGTACGAACTGCGCTTTCGTTGAATCTTACTGCCCTACCATTTCTATTGGCAATAATCAGTTCGTTTTGGCCATTCGTCAATCTTACATCAACCACCTCGTCGTCTTCAAGAATATTGATGGCAATTACGCCATTAGCACGCGGACGACTATATGCTTCTAGAGAAGTCTTTTTAATAATACCTTTCTTGGTTGCAAAAACAACGTAATGGCTATTGATAAATTCCTTATCCTCAAGGCCTTTACCGCGAAGTCTGAGGAAAGCATTCACGGAGTCATCGGCATCGATATTGAGCATGTTCTGAATGGCTCTTCCTTTTGAATTCTTGTCACCTTCTGGCAATTCGTAACACTTCAACCAATAACAGCGACCCTTCTTGGTAAAGAACAGCATGGTCTGATGCATAGTAGCAGGATATATATACTCTGTAAAGTCATTGTCACGAGTACGCGCTCCCTTTGCGCCAACGCCGCCACGAGCCTGTTCACGGAATTCTGATAATGGTGTGCGTTTAATATAACCAAGATGACTCACAGTAATCACAACAGGATCATTGGGATAAAAGTCTTCTGCATTAAATTCATGTTCATCTGGCACAATCTGAGTGCGACGTTCATCGCCATACTTTTCTTTCACTTCAAGCAAGTCGTCTTTCATCACCTGCTTGCAGCGTTCTGGATTGTCGAGAATCTCTTGCAAATCAGAAATAAGTATCTGCAAATCATCATACTCCTGATGCAACTGGTCAACACGCAAACCAGTAAGTTGTGAGAGACGCATGTCTACAATGGCTTTTGATTGCAACTCGTCCAAATCGAAACGACTCTCAAGATTTCTCTGAGCATCACTTGGAGTTTTGGAGTTACGGATAATATGAACCACTTCATCAATGTTGTTCACAGCGACAATTAGTCCTTCGAGTATGTGGGCACGCTCTTGTGCTTTCTTCAGATCATATTTTGTACGACGTATAGTTACATCATGTCGATGTTCAACAAAATACTTAACACATTCCACCAAGGAGAGGAGACGTGGACGACCCTTAACAAGAGCAATACAGTTAACAGAAAATGCACTTTGCAAAGCAGTCATCTTAAACAGCTTGTTAAGAATTACATTCGCATTGGCTTCCCGTTTAACATCAATAACAATACGCATGCCTTGACGTCCAGATTCATCGTTGGCATTAGAAATGCCTTCAATTTTCCCCTCTTTTACCAAGTCTGCAATATACTCAATCAGCTGAGCCTTGTTGACACCGTAAGGTATTTCTGTAATTACAATTTTATCGTGACTTTCATGGCTTTCTATTTCCGCCTTTGCACGCATCACCACACGGCCTCTACCTGTTTCGTATGCGTCTTTAACACCCTGTAAGCCATAGATATAGGCACCTGTTGGAAAATCTGGTGCCTGTATGTATTGCATCAGTCCTTCTGTGTCAATATCAGGATTGTCTATGTAAGCACAACAACCATCAATAACCTCACCAAGATTATGGGTTGGAATATTTGTAGCCATACCTACCGCAATTCCATTTCCACCATTTACCAGAAGATTGGGCACCTTTGTTGGCATGACTGTTGGCTCTAAGAGGGAGTCATCAAAATTATTAGTCATGTCGACAGTATCCTTCTCCAAGTCATCCATGATATGCTCACCCATCTTTGAGAGTCGACACTCTGTGTATCGCATGGCTGCTGCAGAATCACCATCTACTGAACCAAAGTTACCCTGACCATCTACAAGCGTATAACGCATATTCCAATCCTGCGCCATACGAACCAATGCTCCATAAACCGAGCTATCTCCATGAGGATGATACTTACCCAACACTTCTCCTACAACTCGAGCACATTTCTTGTAAGGCTTGTCGCTTGTATTTCCGATACCAGCCATTCCATATAATATACGGCGGTGTACTGGTTTGAATCCATCACGTACATCTGGTAATGCACGTGCCACTATAACCGACATGGAATAGTCTATGTATGAGGATTTCATTTCCTCCTCAATATTAATCTTGATAATTCTGTCATTGTCAATGGTCTGGCCACCATCGAAATTCTGATTGTCGTTCATTCTACTTTCTTATTTCTTTTTATCTACGGTTAAATCTAAAAAAATATTAATTTATCGTTTAAGGGCATTTTAAGACCGTACAAGGCGTTTTTGCACCATAAATCAAAGCAAAATTACAACATTTTCACGACATAGACAAACATTCAAGAAGAAAAACCTATAATTTAAAGATTATTTATGTTTCAATGGGATTGTTTCAAGAGAATGATCTTTATCATGGCTCTGACACAAAAGAATCTTATTGCCTAATCGCCAATTAGTAAACACAAAACAACAATTCACACCTCTTTTTCCATTAATCATCTAGTTACTACTATATAAAACGCGAAAGGTGGAAATCGACAATTATTTAATCTTGCAACACCGAAGAACGCACGCGACTGAGAGTTTCCGGGGTCATCTGTAAGTAGCTTGCAATATACAGGAGTGGTGCACGCAATGCTATCTGTGGTGACAGTTTACACATACGACGATAACGGTTCTCAGCACTTTCAAAACGTACTAAGTCTGCATGAATCTGGGAAAGGATGAGCGACTCCTCCAATATCTTACGATAAAGGATTTGAATATTCACATTATGAAGGGCAACTTCCTCTAATTTCTGTTTCGGGATTTCATAAAGTATAGTCGTCTCCACTGCATCTATCTGCTGCAACGAAGGAGTCTCCTTAAACAAACTTTCAATAGACATCATTATTGAGCCTTCAACAGCAAGATATTCTGTCACTTCCTTGCCATTCTTCAGATAATATTGGCGCATTAGACCCTTGTCTATATAGAAAATACTCCTACACACTTCACCCTCATGAAGAAGAGTGGTTCCTTTGGCAATTTTGCGGGCGACCAAAATACTCTCGAGAATATCAAGTTCTTCGTGAGTCATTGTACTATATTTCCTTGCCAATTCACGAGCAACATCTCTTTTTGTGTTACGCAGTTCTCTCATTCTAATGTCCTCCTCAATATGAATTATGTTAATCCAATTTTAATACTGCGAGAAAAGCTTTTTGTGGAACTTCTACATTACCTATTTGTTTCATTCTCTTCTTTCCACGTTTTTGCTTTTCCAATAGCTTGCGTTTACGACTGACGTCTCCTCCATAGCACTTGGCCGTAACATCTTTTCTTACTTGTTTCACTGTCTCACGTGCAATTATCTTAGCACCTATTGCTGCTTGTATTGCTATATCAAATTGTTGTCTAGGGATGAGTTCCTTCAATTTCTCACACATTCTTCGACCAAATGTTACAGCGTTGTCTTGATGTGTAAGGGTAGATAGGGCGTCTACAGGCTCACCATTTAGAAGAATATCTAGTTTAATAAGCTTTGACGGTCTGTATGAATCGACATGATAATCGAATGAGGCATATCCTTTCGAAATACTCTTCAATTTATCGTAAAAATCAATTACTATTTCACCTAATGGTAACATAAAATACAATTCCACCCTATTTCCGCTCACATATTCCTGCTTAATTAATTCCCCGCGTTTGTCAAGACATAGTTTCATAATCGGTCCAATATAATCGGATGCAGTAATAATACTAGCCTTGATATACGGCTCTTCAATATGGTCTATCAAAGTTTGTTCGGGTAAGCCAGAAGGGTTATGAACTTCTTTTTCTCCGCCTTGTTTGTCATATACCATATACGACACATTTGGAACAGTAGTAATAACATCCATATTGAACTCTCTATCCAAACGTTCCTGCACAATCTCCATATGAAGAAGCCCTAAGAATCCACAACGAAATCCGAAACCTAATGCCACTGATGATTCTGGTTGGAAAGTAAGCGAAGCATCATTAAGCTGCAACTTCTCCAACGAAGATCGAAGATTTTCATAATCAGTAGGATCTATGGGATACACTCCCGCAAACACCATGGGCTTTACCTCCTGAAAACCTTCAATGGCTTTGGAACAAGGGCATGCAACATGAGTTATAGTATCACCAACCTTTACTTCCTTGCTGTCTTTGATTCCACTAATGATATAGCCTACATTACCTGCTGATAATGAACAACGAGGAATCATGTCCATCTTCAACACACCTATTTCATCTGCCTCATACTCCATTCCTGTATTAAAAAATTTCACTTTGTCACCTTTTCTGATTGTACCATTCAGAATCTTAAAATAGGCAATAATACCACGGAATGAGTTGTAAACAGAATCAAAAATAAGTGCTTGTAATGGTTCTTCCGAAGAACCCACGGGAGCAGGAATTCGCTCAACAACAGCATTCAAAATATCTTCAACGCCTTCGCCAGTACGGCCAGAAGCACGAATTATAGTGTTACGTTTACAACCAAGAAGTTCGACAATTTCATCTTCAACTTCGTCTGGCATGGCACTTGGCATATCTATTTTGTTAATCACTGGAATAATCTCCAGATCATTCTCTATTGCCATGTACAGATTACTAATAGTCTGCGCCTGAACACCTTGTGTGGCATCTACTACAAGCAAAGCACCCTCACATGCAGCTATACTACGTGACACTTCATAAGAGAAATCCACATGTCCCGGAGTATCTATCAAATTTAATATATATTGATTTCCATTATGTCCATACTCCATTTGGATGGCATGACTCTTGATGGTAATACCACGTTCTCTTTCCAAGTCCATGTCATCAAGCATTTGTCCTTCTGTTATCTGGATTGTTTTGGTAAATTCAAGCAGTCTGTCAGCCAAAGTTGACTTTCCATGGTCTATATGGGCAATAATGCAAAAGTTCCTAATATTTTGTATCTTATCCATTTTGTGTTTATTTGGGTGCAAATATACATAAAAATATCGATAATAGTATACTAATGTACGTGAAAAATGAAAAATATACAACTAACTACTGAATTTAAATTATATAAGAATTCATTACATCATAGGAAGATTCTCCATTATAAGTGACAATGATGCCATACCCTATCCGTTCACCGACGGGCACAAAAAAGAGTTTCCCTCCCCCGTCCGTCAAGGACAGGGAAGGGAAACCAAAACAGAAAGGGGGCGGCTGCCTACTCTCCCGCATTGC
>CACZPU010000035.1 GCA_902783165.1 uncultured Prevotellaceae bacterium | reverse complement strand
TTCGGCGTAGCCAAAGTGTGCGAATAAACGAGCGAAATGCAAAAAGGGAAGTCAACCTTTGGCGAATCCCAGCGAGAGCACACTCACTTTGATGTTCCCGCCCTTCATCAGCTCTTTGGCGCAGGCAATGACGGTGGCGCCTGTGGTCACCACATCGTCCACTATCAGGAGATGCTTGCCCTCGAGCGATACACCCTTGCGCAGCACGAAAGCCCCTTCCACATTGTCGTGACGCGCCCGGCGGTCTTTTCTTGTCTGGCTTCCGGCAAAAGTCTTGCGCTTCAACACCTTGCCCCATATCGGAATGCCCGTTGCCTTTCTCACTCCCCGGGCAATCTCCATGCTTTGGTTGTAGCCTCTCTCGCGCTTCCTCTTTTTGGTGAGAGGCACAGGAATGATGGCGTCGACGCCCTCGAAGAATCCGCTTTCTTGAAATTCGCCAGCCGCCACCCTTCCCATCTTCTCGCCTATCTCGGGCTGTTCGCCGTACTTCAGCCGGTAAATCAGCTGGCTTTCGTTGGTGTGTGGGAGGTGGAAGAACCATGCGGCAGCCCGCTCCACGGGGATGTGAACCCAGAACGCCTTTGCCATTTCGTTGTCTTTGGCATTTTTCCAATAGTATGTTCGCGTGAGTTTGAAGTTGCAGTTTCCGCACAACAATCGTTCGGCGATGGCCAACCTATCGCCGCACACGGCACATGCTCGCGGGTGTCCCAAGTCGACACATTTGTCCCAAAAGTCTTTCAGCAGATTCTTCATTGTGTTTTTCCTCGCAAACATCATCAGGTTCGTTTTGCATTCTTTATGGTGTTCTGTGCGCATTCTTCATGGTGTTCTTCTTCGTGTCTTTCAGAACGTGCTTTTTTTTATTCTTGTTGCTGTTCCAGCCAACGCGTCACGGCCTTGCGGATACTGTCCAGTCCGAACAGGTCGGGCAGAATGTCGTTGCGGTCCATCCAGAAGCATTCGTCAGCATCATCGTTGGCTTGCAGACGGTCGGTATTGTCCACGTGGCACTCGTAGAAGAAGTCGAGTGTGGGTATATGGAAGCCGCTGTATAGATAGTCGTTGGGAAGCGAGAACAGGAGTGTGGCGCTGGTGGCCGTGAGCCCCGTTTCTTCTTCTATCTCGCGGCAGATGGTCTGTTCCGAGGTCTCCCCAATGTCGGAGAATCCCCCGGGCAGGTCGAGCGTTCCCTTGGCGGGCTCGCACCCTCGTCTCACCACGAGCAGCTGCCCCCTTTCGTTGAGGATGAAGGCAGCTGCTGCGGCCGATGGGTTGATGAACAGTTCGAAGGAGCATTCCTCGCACCGTTTGCTCTTGGCGGTGCTCTCCACGAACCGTTTGCTTCCGCACACGGGGCAGAAGCGGAATTTCTCCAGTGGGTGTCTCATACGCGGGTGCTTACCAGTTGTCGGTGCGGAACGGGAACAAAGGCAGTCCGGCGGCATTCTTGAGGTTGCCTATCTGGAAGTTCTTGAAGCAGTAGCGAAGGGCCACGGGGTGTTTCACCTCGGGCGAAACGATGCAGATGGTCTCGCCCCATTCACCGCCGTTAGGAACCCAGTAGTGGCTCGCCTTGGCGGGGTGGAACACATGGTCTTCGCCAGCCACTTCGAAGCCCTCAATGTCTACAAAACGGCTGATGGCACCGTAGGTGTTGTTGAGGTGTATATGCACCGAGTCGTTCACTATCTTCATGTCTTTGAACGAGGGGCTCATGCACCACACGTCTTCCATGCCGTAGGTTTTGTTCAGTGCGAGGAACGCCAGTCGCTGTCCCACGGGCTTCTTCTGTGCGGGATGAATCTGCGTGGGCTCGTAGGGGTACACCAGGTCGTTGGTGCTCACCAGGGCGCTGTTGGGTATGATGGTCGACGCGCGGAATTGCTGCTCGCGTAGCTTGGCGCCCCAGTCGGCGTCAACGTTGTCGTAGTGGTAGGGAGCTATTTCCACGAAGTAGAAGGGAATCTCGCCCAGTGCGAATTGCTCTCTCCATTGCTCCACGAGAATCTTCATGCGCTCCGAATACTGGTTGCCTGGGTCGCCCACATTGGAGCATCCTTGGTAGTAGAGAATGCCCTTGACGGTGTATTTCAGTATAGGGTTGAACGTGCCGTTGCCCCAGAGCATGGCGCGGTGGAAGTCCCATTGCGGTTTGAAGTTTACAATGCCCATCGAGTCGGTAGGCTCCTGAGTGTATTTCTCCAGATTCTCCTTGGTGAACCAGCTCTCCACGCGCGAGCCGCCCTTGTTGGCCATGATGAGTCCCACAGGCACGCCTAATGCCTTGTTCACCATCTGCGCGAAGAAATAGCCGGTGGCAGAGGCGTCGCCCACGGTGCGCGGACTCACGGTCTTCCACTCGCAGTCGGCATCTTCCTGTGGCTTCATGCGCATGATGCTCGGGATTTTCACAAAGTGGATTCCCTGGTATTGGTTGGCGTTGACCACCTCCTCGTTGTAGCCCTCCACAGGGCAGTTGCCGAACCCCTTGACGGGCATCTCCATGTTGCTCTGTCCGGCGCACACCCACACCTCTCCGGCGAGAATGTCGTGGAGCGTGAGCTGCTCGCCATCGTCGAACGTGATGCTCAGGGGAGTGTAGCTGGCGGCAGGCGTCTTCACCTTCACCATCCACTGGCCGTCGCGACCCACGCGGGCGGTGTAAACATCGGTGCTCCACGAGGTGGTCACCTTCACTGTCTTGCCGGCTTTTGCCCAACCCCACAGGCGGGCTTCGGTGTTCTGCTGGAGAATCATGCGGTCGCCCAAGATGTGTGGGAGTCTCACCTTTGCCTGAACGCTGAAGGTGGCAAGGGCAAGTAGGGCCGCAAAGAGAATGTTCCTTTTCATAGTGCTTTTTTTTTATTTTTGTTGTTCTACTCTAGTCTGTGGAGCGGGTCAGCAGGGCTGAACCACAATTATACAATCAGTCTGTGCCTTTCGGGGCGCTGCATGGGCAGCTGTCCGCACCGTTAGCGACTGCAATATTACGAAATTTTTTCCATTTACAGCCATCGCCGGACATAAAAACATGCAAAATCTGCGTAGAAAACAAATAATTGCCTACCTTTGCATGCAGAAAACATCAGAATCGCGATGAAAAAAATAGTTACCCAACAGGAGGCCCTCCGCCAACTTGCAGCCATGTGCGCCACCGCGGAGCATTGCCGGCACGACATGTTGCAGAAAATGCAGGCATGGGGACTGAGTGAGGAGGCTCAGGAGCACATCATCCACCAGCTTGTGGAAGGCAGATACGTTGACGATGAGCGCTATTGCCGTGCTTTCGTGGCCGACAAGATGAAGTACAACAAGTGGGGGCGGCGCAAGATAGACATGGCGCTTTGTCAGAAGCGCATCGAAGCCGACATACGTCATCGTGTGCTCGGAGCCGTAGAGCCCGACGAATTCATCGCCATCCTCCGTCCCCTCATCGACAGCAAGCGCAAGAGCATCAAGGCCGACAACCCGCGTGAACGCAACGCAAAACTCATGCGATTCGCCCTCCAACGGGGATTCACCATCGACGAGATAAACGAGTGCATCAGCGGGGAGGACTATTGAGCGGAGAGAAAAGTCAACAAAAACAGTAAAATCAAGACTCAGAGGGTGTCAACACTATATAGGGAAAGACTTTTCCGTTGTCTCAAACAAAACTGTTCAACTGTTCGTTCGCTTGGCGACCTCCAGTCCACTTCCTGCTGAATATCAGCTGGCACTGACGCCAACATCTCATTCAAGGGGGGCATTGTCTTCATAAGTCAAACGTTTTTATTCTCCCCAACAATGTGTCTTTATAGTAATACTTTGTCAACGATAGCACCTCGTATTAAGGATATTGCTTGGTTCTTTGATAATCTCTTTCAGCCTTTGTTCTATCATCTGCCAATCCTGATTCAGGTTCACTGTACTGACACGGATAACGTGCTTCGTGTTTTTGTAGACATACGATACATCAAGCTCCGTGTCAATGGTCGGATAAACGAGTATTCCCTTTGTGTCTTTCGTATGGGGTGCATTATCTTTCTCCTGATTCATAACGTACGTGAGAATCTGCGAGAGGTGCTCACGGCGTATCTTTCCACCTTCACCATACTTCGAAACTAGCGTTTCTTTGTAGTACTTGGCATCGATGATGATTTTTTTCTTCGTACGGGGATTATACAACGTAACATCTGTTTCCATAACCGGCAGTAGGCGATAAGCCTCGTCGGTACTTTTGGTAAAGGTCATGCCGAATGGTGTCAATTGGAAGCGGATATGTGAACGGCTTACGTCTGGATAATCTTCACGACACTCATGTTTGTAGAAATTCATCAGAAACTTTTCGAAGATGCGGTTCATCATCCGCTCATCGTTCAGCAAGTCAGTGAAGTCCCATTTGCCAATAATGCTTTCGTTTGGCAACAACGACTGATATATCAGATGGCAGATATTGATAGCGAATTGATAGTACGTGTTGTTGCGATGCAAACGCACAGACTTGAACAAGCTATTCCTAAGATGTACTTGCTTCATCTGAGGCATCCTACGAAGTATTTTGACAATTCTTCCTTCGTTCTGCTCAGACAAGTTTCGCATTCTCAATGCGTAGCTCAATGTTGAATAAATTATCTGGTTGACAAGAATATCCGAAGATAATTCATCATAGTTGCAGAACACCCTTCCTTGTCTGTATCTGCCCAATTTCAACGTTTCGCCAACATTTATTTTACCCTTGATGCCGTCCATTTCTGTGCCATAAACGGTATAGCCCTGTGCCAGTCCTCGTTTAAGCAAATCTTCTGTGGTGTTCAGTAGCATATGCACAAGCAGATTGGCAACAGAATTACAGCGTTCAACACCGACGTTCACCTTACCGCGCATTTCACCCATACCCCATGCATAGCAAAGGATGTAGTACATGTTTTGTATGGGTATCTGTCGCATATTCTATTATCCAAGAATGTTACACAATTCTCCGCAAAGTTCCTCGTTGTCAAAGCAAATCTCATGCAGATATGGGAACAACTCGTACTTGCAGATGGATTTCCACCACTCCTGCTCATCGTCCACAGAACTGAGTTGGCAGAAATAACTATGGCCTATCTCCAATCCTTTACCAAGCGATGATGAAGTACGGATGATTTCGTTAACACGATTAACTTTTCCACATAACTCATCTACGAATTCTTTGCTCAAAGCCGAGCCCAAATAATTTCTGAAAGTTTCGCCGAACTCAGGCTCAACATCACAGAAAGCGAACCTGCGTCGCAAGGCATAATCAACTATTGCAATAGAGCGGTCTGCCGTATTCATACAGCCAATGATATAGACGTTCTCTGGTACGTAGAAACGTGGACTATCCTCATCGCTATAAGTCAACTTCAACGCATAGCGAGGCGAGCGTTTGTCAAACTCTATCAGCATCATTAATTCACCAAATATCTTGCTCAAATTACCGCGGTTTATCTCATCAATAATAAATACAAAAGTCTCTTCAGGAAGCTCCTTTGCTTTTGTACAGAAATTGTAGAAGATTCCGTTGCGAACATTAAATTCGCCAGTTGTAGTTGGACGGATGCCCTGAATAAAGTCCTCGTAGCTATACGACTGATGGAACTGAACGGTTTCTATATTTTCGTCTTTCTTTGTTCCAATCAACTGATAGGCAATCTTTTTTGCAAGGAACGTTTTGCCTACACCTGGAGCACCTTGTAGGATAATATTCTTCTTTCTGAAAAGCAATTCAACTATCTCGTTGAATTTATCTTTGTCAATGAACGGTTTGTCTTGGTCATCTGCAAAATCGTATGGAGTAGTAGAGTCCAACGCCTCTTCGTTTAAATTGGCACAATATGTCAGAAAGTCGCGATATTTGTTCACATAACTGCGAGTGTTCTTAAGTTCCTTTATCTCACCATCTTCGGCTTTGGTATTTATGACGGTAGTCAGAGCATCACTCAAACTAGAAATGCGACCAGCATCGGTTATCTCGTAAACATTCTCTAATTCAAACATTTTCTTACAAATAGAACGGACAATGCCAATTGTGTCTATTTTCACATATCTGCTGTTGGCAGCATCCTTAATCTGTTTAGATGTAGCGTTCTTATCACCCATATAGTGAATAAATGAGTGCTTCACCTCTTCAGGTGACTTGCCTTTCAACCTATATATGCTTTGCTTTGCCATGTTATTAGCTATTGATCTAATGTTTCTTAATTATATATCGTTTGATCTAACTTGTTCTAAAACATTTGCTCGTTTCAATATGATCTCCGACCTTTGCTGAAAAAGAATGGAAAAGAAACGGATTACGACGGAGCAGATGCTCGAAGCATTGAAGAACGACCCTGATAAAGAACATGAGTATAATCTTGTAATAGCAGGAGGCGTTCTAAGGACAACGCATTGGTTTGTCTATGATACGGAGAAACAGTTGTTTGGACATACGAGGGACTGGCCTTACGAATGGTTCTCAGAATCAGACTTGTTGGAATACTATGCAGGGTGCCTTTGGATAAGATTTTCATAATGTCGCACTTTTTTGTTTAATATCCTCTGTGTTTCAAATTTTTTTGCCATGAATGCATTTTTTTATTTGACTTGCAAATTTACAAAGAATTTCTGAGACTACCACAACCAAGCAAGGGGAAATTTGCACAATATTTGTTGAAGATAACTGTTCGTTCGCTTTTGGTCATTTTCTCAAAACTAAACTGTAATACTGTAATCTGTAATTACTGTAATTTCCGCTCCCCCACTTTCAGCACCGCAAGACAAAAACGTCCCATCGTCCCATCGTCCCATCGTCCCATTAAGGTGGTTATAGGATGCAGAAAAAGGGAGAGTAGAATTTTATTATTATATATATATTATAATATATATATAATAATAACTATATAATAACCA
>CACZPU010000034.1 GCA_902783165.1 uncultured Prevotellaceae bacterium | reverse complement strand
CTCTCTGTGGTAAAAGAGCAAACACCGAAGTGGCATTCAGTGCGGGATGCAGTGTAGGTTCCAGTGTGGGATAAAATCAAGCAAAGCATTGACAGACAAGAGGATATGGCCAAGTGCGGGTTACTAAGCATTTTATACTTAGGAGAACCATTAACCTATAGGCACGAAGCGCAGGCGGAGAGTGTACGGCTTCATAGCGATGGTGTACTTGGTGAGCACACCTGGACCACAGGAACTATTGCCAAGCCCCATCACTGCAGCATCGATGTTCAGAAAGACACTGTTCGCATCTTCCACCAAATCGCTGTCGTGCGTCGATTCATAAAGATGCTGGGCACTGTAAGGCAAGCAAGAGAAACAGAAGGTAGCGCCAAGAGAGTTGCTGATGCCGGCAGAAGATGCTCCGTCGCCTAAAGCCTCAACAAGCCAGCCACGCCCTTTCTTGTCGGTGACTTTCAACCACGACACATCACAATGGTTTCCACTGTCTTGCGGGCGAGGATAATGGAAATATTCTTTGCCCACATCGCTTTTCCAGTGGCTGACGAAGGCTGCCTGCTGACGGTCGGGATAGTTGTCAATAGGTCCGCGCCCGAAATATTCCAGTTGGCAGAGTTGCTTTGGCAACACGAAGGTATTACCCAAAGAAGGCAGTGGAGGAAGCTGCCCCTGCGGTGTATAGGTGGCCTCGAAAACAACCACGCCTTTTTTGTCCACAGTGATACGATAGTCTGTCAGAATGCTTCCGTTCAACGTCTTGTATGCGTGTGTGGAAACGTATTCGGTGGTGCCATCGGCATGCGTCTTTTCATGCTGCGGAACAACGATGGAATCGCGAAGATTGTCAAGTCCTTGGTTCTTCCAGTCCTTGGCAATCCAATTGCCAAAGCCCTTGTCGTTGTCTGTAGGCACTCGGAAGAAATGGGGCAATGCAGCCAACAGAGGTGCAATGGCAGCATCGTTCCTCTTGCCTGCTTTCACCTTGGGTTTCATGCCTTGGCCAGAGGTCTTGAATTGTTGTTGTGCCACCACATGACCCTTCTTTGCCCAGGGCTTATCGACTTTCAGGGAGGCGGTAACCATCAAATAGCCATTCTCCTCGCGTTGAGTCACTGTGTAATCATCCATTGACAGATGATTATCGCGGACGATGGTTTCCACATGGCCATTGCGGTAATCGAAAAAGATGGGTGCATAGACGGCTTTCACCTCCTCGTACTTGGGCGTTTTCTGTCGGTCGGAACTGACAACACCCTTCACACAGAAGGCTTTCAGGTTGGGAGCGTCGCCGAAATCGCCACCATAAGCCACATAGGTCTTCAAAGGTGCTGAGCCATCGGTCGTCTTGGCCTGGACGGGTATCATCAGCTGGGGATTGGTTGGATTGCGACGGGCAAAGATACCCTCGTCGGCCCACTCCCAGATGAAACCGCCGAGCATACGCGGATGACTGTATATCTCGTCCCAATACTCACGGAGATTGCCCAAGGCGTTGCCCATCACATGCGCATACTCGCTGGTGAGCACAGGACGGTTGTCGTGTTGGTTGCGAGCAATGGAGAGGAGTCGCTCCCATCGGGCATTCTCCGGACGCTCCATATTGTTGTCTTTCACTCCAGGATTGAGGTACTCGTCTTGTGTACGCGGATAGAAGCGCGAGATGACATCCACGCTCGCAGGGTCGGTTTCTATGGCATCGGCCTGCAGATGACGGTAATCGCGCGCGCCTGTTAGCTGTGCCCCTTCGTAGTGGACAAAGCGCGTGGGGTCGTATTCGTGTATCCAAGCGGCGGTCAGTGCAAAGTTGGTGCCCCACCCTGCCTCATTGCCCAGGCTCCAGAACACCACGCAAGGATGGTTACGGTCGCGGACGACAAGGCGTTGTGTGCGGTCAATCCAAGCCGAAGCCCACGCAGGGTCGCTTGCCAATTGTCCGCGAAGGCCATGCTCCTCAATGTCGGCCTCGTCCATGACATAAAGGCCCAAGGAGTCGCATAGTTCATACCATCGCTCGGTGTTGGGGTAATGGCAGGTGCGCACGGCATTCACATTGGCCTGTTTCATTAACAGGATGTCTTGCAGCATCCTTTCCTCCGACATGACATGACCTGTCAGCGGGTCCATCTCATGGCGATTGACACCACGGAACCGAACCTGTCTGCCATTCACGAGGAACATGCCGTCGCGAATCTCCAACTTGCGGAAACCAACCTTCGTAGAAACCCGCTGAACAGTTTGGCCAGAGGGATTGACCAACGACAGTTGCAGTGTATATAAACAAGGCGTCTCGGCGGTCCACTTCTTCGGATTTGTCACCTTTGCAGACAGCCATCCCCATTTGGGATAGCCGCGCTGCGGATTGCGACTGTTCATGATGGCTGCCTTATGGTCGATATTCATCATGGTAGCCACATCGGCTTTCAACACGCTATCCAGCACATTTTCGCCCATTTCATCGAACAATTCGGCACAGAGCGTGTAGCCTTGCACACGCTGCGAAGCATCCGCCTGCTTCATGAGCGAGGGCGGAAGAGCCAGTTCTGGATGCACAATGAGCTGGGCATCGCGGTAGTCGGCATCGAGAACAGTGCGCACACCAAAATTTCGAATGTGGAGCTGGGGCGTAGCAAAGAGCGTGATGTCGCGATGGATTCCAGCCAAACGCCACATGTCCTGGTCCTCCAAATAACTGCCGTCGGAATATTTGAACACCTGCAAGGTGATTTGGTTTGTGCCAGAAGTGAGATAATCGGTCAGACGAAATTCGGCCGGTTCCATCGAACCCTGCGAATAACCCACACGCTTGCCATTCACCCACAAATAGAAAGCGCTGCTCACGGCCCCAAACCGTATGAACACCTCTTTTCCACTCCAAGAAGCAGGCAAGGTGAATGTGCGACGATACACGCCTGTGGGATTGCGCTCCACATAGGCAGTATAGGTTCTCTTCGGCTCGCCCATCACATAGGGAGGATTGATTTTGAATGTGTATCCGCTACTGCTATAGATAGGTGTTCCATAACCATACATCTCCCAGTCGGCGGGGACGGGGAACTGCTGCCAGGTGGCATCGTTGAAGTCTGTCAGATAGAAGTCTGCCGGCTGCTCTTGAGGCGTTTTGGTCCAATGGAACGACCACATGCCGTTCAATGAAAGCTGGCAATCGCCGGGTGTTTCCTCATAAGGGAAGAAGGCTGCTCGCGCCGGTTCGCGGTTGATTTGCAAGATGCCCTGGTCTTCCCAGTCGTGATGTTGGGCTGACAGGTGGGAGGACATGCAAAGAAAGGCGACGGTTATGCACTTGAGAACAGTCGACCTACTCCCGTAAGCAACTCTGAGAGAAGGGCAAATGGTAAACTTCATCATCTTGGTTGTATGTGTAAAAGGGGTTGTGTATATATAAGAATGCAACTATTCGATAGTAAGATTGTCGAACACCATGCGGTCGAGGCCCTCGCCTGTCACCACCACATGATAGGTTCCGGCATTGATCTGCGAACCTGTGGTGATGCTGGTCATCTTGCGCTTGGTCTTCTTCACGTCCGTCTGCAAGAAGGTGATGTCATCGTCTTTGTAGACAACACCCTTCTTGTCGGTTAGCTTCACATGCAGCAGACGCGGTTTCTCAGGATTATAATACTTCCAACGAAGGGCATACACCTTGGCAACACCCACATTGAAATCCCATTCCATGCGGTTTTTCGTCAGCTTGCCTTCCACTTCCATGGCAGGAGAGGATTTCGGCGGGAGCATCGTGTCGGGGGTCTTCACAAGGATGTCGTTGTTGAAATCGGCCCAAAGAGTTGGTGTTGCGCCCTTTTCATCGGTCGGAGAGAGGCGGTTGACCTTGTTTGCGAGAAGGTTTGCTGCGTCGTCATCGGCCACGGCGATGGCAATGGCGGCAATGACAGCCTGTCCGGCATTCACCTTGGGGAAATGGATGATGATTTCACGTCCTGTGTTCTGCACCTCGAGTACCCGTTTATAGGGACGGCCATAATGCACTTGCGCCCACAGGTCGAGATTGTGAATCATGGTCTTTCCATTCACTGCCACGTCGAACATGCGCAGTCCTTCGGCATCGTGCTGACGATACCATGGTTCGATGAAATAGAGTTCCACGCGATAGCGACCGGGGGCGGCAGGGAAACGGAAGCCCAAATCGTGACGACCAAAACGCGAACTCTTGAAGAGTGGCGATGAAATGGCGTCGTTGTAAGTTTGAGAGGCTTGATAAGGCGAAACGCTCCACTCGCCGTCTTGCTTTCCGGCAAAGCGAGAAGCCCAAGAATAAGACCATCTGCTGTTGTCTTGCATCCAAGAATTGCCCATTTCATCGATATAATTGTCACCGCCACAATTCAAACGATAGAGATAGGTATAACCCTCTGCAGGAGTGAGAATATGCTCATCCACAACACTCGCCGCCGGTGAAACAGGCTGTGGGTTGTAATGGTCCTGATACATGTAGTAGGCATCCACGGGCTGGCCCCAGATGGTAAATAGACCTTTATAGTTGAACGGTCCCACCTTGTCGACACGGCGAAGAGCCTCATCGGGCTGTCGGCGGCCGGGGTTGTCGTGCGAGACAAGCAACCAATGGAACTGACCGCAGACACTGTCTTTCACGCTCTCGGCCAACACTACTTTCTTTTCGAGCAGACGGAGAAACTTCTCCTCGGTGTAGTTCTCGCCCGTATGGTTGCCCAAGGTGCGCCATGCGCCATATTCGCCATTGAGCAACTGGTCCTTGCGCTTCAGCTCATTGCCGTAATTGTTGACATCACCGCCATAGGTGCCACTCCAGTTCTGGACGACATTCCAGTCGGAACCCTCACCGCCGTTGCAAGTGGTGATAAGCCGTTGAGTGCCACAACGCGGATCCATCTGGCGGATGATATCGCAACACTCCTCGGCAAAGTCCTTGGGCAAGGTGCTCTCATTCTGCAATCCCCATAGCATGATGCTGGGCGAGTTGCGACGCTCTTTCACCCATTGCACCAGATGGCGCTTGAACGACTCGCGGAACTGGGGTGTGTCGTACCAGATATGGGCCGAGAATTGCGGCCACCACAGCAGCCCTTGCTCATCGATAAGCTGCTTGTAATACAGGTTGTGGGGCTGATGGCCATCGCGGAAAGCGTTGAAGCCAGCCTCTTTCGCCATCTTGATGCGGGCGGCAATCTGCTCGTTGGAGAAGGCATGACTTTGGCCGAACTCATGTTCGTACTCGCATGTTCCGTTGATGAACACCGGCTTACCATTGAGATGGAACCGCTGGTCGCCATCGTTTCGCGTCAAAGGCCAGCTGGTGGTGCTGATGCCATAGGGTGTGTCGGTGCTCTCCGTGGCCTTGCCGTTGCGCTTGACAATGGTGTTGAGATTGTAAAGATAGGAGTTATCGACACTCCACAGCTTGGGATTGCTGATGGGAGATGCTTGGCGGACAATCTTTGTTTCGCCGGCTGAGAGCTGTACGTCGTCGGTCAACCGGATGATTTGCTTGTTATTTTTCTCGCACAACTTGTTGACCAGCTGAACCTTTACCGGCAAGGACCCGTAGTTTTTCAGCTCTGTTTCCACAAAGATACTGTCGGCGGAAAGGTTGTTCCACACATGGACGCCGAACGGCTCGATTCGTACTTCGTCGGTGATTTCGAGCACAACAGGACGGAAAATGCCAAAGGGCTGCGAACCTTCGCTGAAGCCCCATTCGCTGCTGCAGCCACCGCACACCCAAGGCATGTCGGTGATGGCGGCGGGATGACTGACGTTGACCTCCAAGAGATTGTCGCCACCTCTATTCACAGATGAGGTGACATCGATGGTTTCGGTGGTCCTTCCAATGTCGAACCGGCCAAGATTGCGACCGTTGAGAACGATTTCGGCATAGGTTCCCACTCCCTCGAACCGTATGAAATAACGTTTGCCTTGCAAATCGGGCGCCTTGAAAGCCTTCTTGAACACCGCATCTCCATGAAAATTGCCATGCTCCTTCTGCAAAGCACCGTAATAGTCGTCGAGATTATACGGAATATCTGTGACAAAATGGTCGGGAACGATAAAATCGGACGATGTCAACGATGACACTTTCTGTTTGGTGGCAGGCGAAAGGGTGATTTCCCAATTGTCGTTGAGCAACTGTACGTAACGGTGTCCACTCCTGTCGGGCGCGGGGAAATGCACCTCGCTTTGCCCCACATGTCGGCTGGTGGCAAGTGCTATGCCGCGTTGGCCTGCATTGTTCACCGCGCAATAGAAATGATAAACGGTGCCGTTGTACTTCACCACATAACTCTTATGCGCGAACATTTCATCGTAAGGCTTGCTGGGAATAATCAAGTCGCTACCGGTCCAGTCGGTCCAGTTCACCAAATCGTAGCTGGCGGCGAAGGTGTTGTAGGCATTATACTCGCGGGTGGGATTGAAAGCAGAGAAATAGAACATCACGTAGACAGGATTTTGATGTTTAGTGTCGGAAGACAAATACATCTCAACCAACTGGGCGTCGCCAGTGATGGTGCCATCGCTGTCGTGAGCGAAGACAGGATTACCATCATACCGCTTCCATTTCTTCAGGTCTTTCGACAAGGCAATGCCAATACGCTCACCTTTCGGATGGGTGGCGTCCTTGCCTCCGGCATTGTAGTACATCACGAAAGGATATTTCTCCGCACCCTTGATGCGCTTCTGTTTGTCCTTTATCCAATAGATGGTACTTTTGTATTGAGTCAATTGCTCCCACCACTGTGCTTCAGAATCGTTGTAACTCAGTATGGGCTGGTTGTAAGTGTTCCATGGAGTAACGATGAAATGGTGGTTTTTTGCATCTTGAACGAAGAAATCGTCCTTCTTGATGCTGGCCAATCCAATGCTCAAAGGCGCATTCACCGCCTCGTAGCCCGTGCCAGGACCGCCGATATAAGTCATCCAATGGTTGTCTTTGAAAGTCTGCAACTCGTAAGTGCCACCCCACGTGTAGTCTATCAAAGCAGGGAAACCGCCACGCTGGTTCTGGTCCCATAGAGAGGAAGCAGCCTGCCGATTGTCCGCACCCGCCTTGCCGGTTTCGTCAGGCAACTGAAGCACACGACCGACGGTGTTCCAATGCAACAAATCGTCGCTCTCTGCCAACCAAGTCTCATAGCCACGACCGTCATTCCCCTCTTTTCCATCGTAACAAACATAGGTCATTAGCCACTTGTCGCCATGACGGAACACCGTTGGACAGTCGTATTTGTGATGATTGTCTGGCGGTGCCACCACCATTCCATACTTATAGGATGTACGCGACTCCTCATAAATCTGCTGCATAACAGCCTGCTCTACCTGTGCATAAAGAAAAATGGGAAGAAAAAATAACAGAAAGACGCCCCTTCTCATACTCATAAGTAATCAATAAAAAAGAACTATTTCAAAAACAACCACACTGAATATTTATAACTCACCTGTTTTGAAGTGTCACTGATTCTGACAGACAAGAAAAATGGCCAACCCTATTTCTCTGAGTAAAACCAATGTCGTCTTAACAGCTTGGCAGTCTTCTTAACAGATACGAATTATTTACAAATATAATAGAAAAAAACAGAAGAATTTATCCCATCCCTCTTATTTATTCATTTTTAACAATTATCCTTGCTTTGGCATACTTCTTCGCACGCTTTTGGCAGGACAACTGTCAACGACAAAAAGAGAGCACCCGAAACAAGTGCTCTCTTGAATATTCATATATTAACTAATATGCTGATTATCAATAGTAACGCTCAGGAAACAAGGTCGTCCACCACGTACTATCGCCTTTCAGATATTTCTCAAACCAGGCTAAAAGGACATTGGTCCACTGTTTACGTTTCTCATAGTCGACGATGATATGATCTTCGCCACGCACCTGCACAAAAGCCACATCGCGATTCAGCGTCTTCAGGGCAGTGAACATCTGGATACTCTCAGTGATGGGTACGTTGTTGTCGGACATTCCATGGGTAAGCAACAACGGCGTGTGGATTTTATCGGCGCGGAAAAGCGGACTCTGCAAGGCATACAACTGAGGGTCGCTCCAAGGGTAGCGTCCTGCCATGCTCACCTCACTATAGCTGTAGCCCCAATAGCCACTACCCCAGTAGTTCGCAAAATTGGAGATGCCCGCATGACTGATGCCACAAGCAAAAATATCGGTTACGGTAAGCAGGTATTGTGTCATGAACCCACCATAAGAGGCTCCTATACAGCCTATGTGTTTCTCATCGATAAAAGGATGCTGTCGGCATACGGCCTGCACACCTTCTATGATATCCTCAGCCACCCCTTTGCCGGCTGTATTCACATGGCGACCGCTATAGCGTTGTCCGTACCCGATGGCTCCACCGGGATTGACCACATAAACGACATAGCCCAGAGAGGCAAAGTAAGGATGAGGATACTGTGACTCAAAATTGCGTGAGGTTGGCGTACAGCCTCCATAGTAGTTCACAATCATCGGATATTTCTTTGTCGCATCAAACCCTGGCGGCAGATACAGACGACCGTCGATGCTGTCACCTCGCGAAGACACAAAGGCAAAGTGGCGACACTCACCCAAACGAATGTCCTTGAGCAAGTGAGCGGAACAGTCTTTCAGCATCGTGGACTTGCCATTTTTCGTGTTCACCACATAGGCTCTCACAGAATTCGTTGCGCTCACACCATAGTAAGTGAGTAACGGCTGAGTTCTCGACAAGGAGAATTCACGCACCACATCTTCGCAAGTGTCGATGCTCCGTATTTTCTTTGTTTTCACATTTACCGCAAACAGGCTTATCTTGTCGCGGTCGTAAGCAGAGAAATAAATCTGTCCGTCGGCAGCCGACCATTCTGCAGCATACACCGATGGACGGAAATTTCGCGAGAGGCAGTCAACATGACGTGTATCCAGTTCGACCACATACAGCTGTTTGTCGTACATATTGGAGTAAGTGCCGGCATTGTCATCGCGCCCCAAGCCATGGAATGCCTCGGGAGAACCCATGAACAGGACCTGTCGCCCGTCGGGAGAAAATCTCGGACTATTCAAGAAAGTAGCCTCACGGAAAAGGGTATCTACAGCCAACGTATGCACGTCGACAATGAGATAATCGCAAATTGCTGACGGGCGAACGCCCAACTGCATGCGCTGCACACTTACTAACAGGCGTTTGCCATCGTGTGAGATATCCTCCAACTCTACAGAATGATGCCCAAAAGTAAGGGGCTGGCACTGGCCTGTTGCCAAATCGTAACGCAACAGGCGTGAACGGAAACGGTAGTTGCGTTTGCGGTCATCGGGTGCAATCCATTGAAAAACCTCACCAGACTCCACCGGACCACGTTCATCTTTTGTCAGTATCAGATAGTCTTCCGTGGGACTCATCTTGATGTGACCGTCAGGCAAATCGTGTGCGATGATGGTGTTGTCGCCTGTCTGGACGTCAACACGCTTCAGAACTCGGCTGTTGCCCACCCGATCTTCGTAATACCAGGCCGTAGAGCGGGGCATCCACTCTATGCTATACATCTCGCGCTTTCTGACGGTGTTGCCCGTTCGCAAGTCGACTATCTCACTGTAGTTGTCGCCGCGCCCACCATTCTGAACATTACCATAGCCTAGAATAACATAGCGACCGTTGGCAGAGATGCGCATATTTTTCACGCGCAGACCGTGTACCACATCGTTGTAGGTGTAGTTGCGCATGGGAGAGGTGGTGCACTCCATTTCGTGACGGGAATCGACAACCACACCCACCGAATCGACACCTCCGACAGGAAGGGTGTATCTGAGAGTCACCTTGTGATGACCCGGCACTAAAGACAATGTTGTGGACTGCTGTTTGTCGTCGACAAGAATCTCATAGCGGTTCACACCCTTCACAGTGAGACGGGCAGGTGTGAACATGGTGTTGTTGATATAGAACACCACCTCCTTGGCCGTTCCATCCACAAAAGAAAGTCTGCTGCCATTCATGTCAACCGTGTCGATGGCAATAGGTTTTTGAAGAACGCACGTACCACTTTCAATGAAATCTTTAACAGTGACTGTATGCTGACCGTAGACACAAGCAACTGCCAGCACAAAAAAGAAAAACAATGTATTTCTCATAGTCTCATATCCTCCATGAGTTACAACCCAACATTCATTTCATAACGGTCAGTCGGCAGCCAATGCCTGTAAAATCAACTGTTTCAGTTGAGGATACTTGGGAGCTGGGGCAGCATAGGAGAACACCTTTCCATGACGGTCGATAATCATAAAACGGGGAATGCTGGTAACCCTGTAATCCTTGGCAAAGCCACGCATCCAACTGTCGATGAACACCACATTGCCAGAAAGCCCGTTTTCCTTTACGAGCTTCAACCAAAGGTCCTTCTCGGCAGAAGCCCCAACGCAAACACTCAGAAAAGCCAAGTCAGGCTCCGACAACTCTTTCTCCAACTGACGGAAATAGGGCATCATGCGCAAGCAAGGCACACACCATGTAGCCCATACATCAATCACCACCACCTTTCCACGTAGCTCGCTTAGCGAAAGCCACTCGTCGTTAGGTTTCACACCTTTGAAGTCGGGGGCCTCCTGTCCGGGTTTTGACCATTCTAGCGACTGCTCGATGAGTTTGAGAGCCTGTTGCATACGTTCGGGAAAGGACTGACAGTCAAAGGCATCGCACAGTTGGCGGTACATCTCATAATAGCGCAATTTCGAGGCCACGTCATAGACATACGATTGGCGCAAACAACAATTGTCGACGAGTGCGGCACGCGCCATATATTCACTGTCACTGATGATGGAAGGATTCTCCACGGGTGGTAACTGACGGGAAGCCTTGGCTTCCACATACACCCCAGTCATTTCAGGAATCAGAGGCAGCTGCCCCATCTCTGGCCGTTGGAATAACCGGTCAGCGAATTCCCAATCAGAATCAGAAATAAAGCGCTCGTCGGTTTCGCCAATGTGAGTGAGCTGGTAAGCCATGCGCATGAACGTTTGATCAGCATCCATTTTCAGTCGCATGTAAGGCACAAAGGAGTCGGAAGTTGTCTGAAGACTATTCAGTTGTTGAGACAGACGACTTGCAAGAGTCTTCAGTGAGGTCATCTCTTGTTCGAATGTCTCGACATCAACACTCTCGCAACCACCTACTGTACGGAAAAACCAAGCATGAACACGCACGAGGGCAGCCGCTTTCTCCCATTCACTGAGCAACCGACACTCATCATCGGCTCCCTGAAGAACCGTGAGACCGTAGTTCGTAAACTGTATCTTGAGGTTTTCATTGCCTTTCAAGTAAAGTGGGTGTCTCACCCCGCCCGTACAGCCAAGCAAATAGAAACCTGTCCCCGGTGTTTCTGCCGAAAGAAGGAAAGTTCCATCGTCAGCCACTTCGGTAGTGGCCAAGAGCAGAGGTATACCGTCACGACATTCAAAGAGGCTCATCTCCTTGCTGACATATTCGCCCGTTGTTCCGGTAATGATGACCTTGGCTTGTGCCAGACAAGGCACCAGGGTGATTACAAGAATGCAGATAATCAGTATGTCTGTTTTTCTTTTCATCATTCTTATGGCATTTTGTTTCTAGAAGAGCGTAGTGGTGTAGATACCATTGCGTGACTGCTCCATGTAACAAACTCTTTTCACGCGTCCCTTCCCTTCGAAAGTTTTCTCTGCCGGCAAGACAACGGCTGCGGATACGGGATGCAGATAGACTTTGTAATTTCCGTCCTTCACCGTTGCGATGACCAGATAGTCGAACCACGAATCGTTCAATCCATAGGGGGAATACTTCAGAAATTCCATATAAGTAACTTCCTCGCCAACAGATAACGTGATGTCCTGCTCACTCTCTGTCTGGTTGTCCAGATTGCAAGCATATAGTTTACTGTTCTTAAAGAAATAAATAATGTTGTTATTTTGGTTGAGCGCACGGATGTCCGCCTTCAGCATCTCCAGGTCGCTATTCAGCGCTGTGGTCTGCTGAACAGGATTATTGGAAACGGAAGAGGCAAAGCCGTTGAGCGTGAATAGTTGATAATCGTTTGTATTCTTTTTCTTCATCACAGCCAAAGCCACATCGCCCTGACTGCTGGCTGTAGTGGATTTTCCGCCCATATAAATCATGTCCATACCAAGATTCTTTGAGGAAGGTGAACCATCGGCGAAGAAATCGAGATTGGGTGAGTTACGGCTTACAGAACAGAATGACGATGTCTTTTCATCGAAAAGCAACGGAAGAGTGGCATGCGAGCAATGGCGGTAGGGTGACAATTGGTAGTCGCCGAGAGACTTGATGATAAACTGCTTGTAAATATTGTATCGAGAGTTGTACATCGTATAAACCGTATTATCTACACACACATGCACATCGGACGGACCCGAAAACAGCGCCTGCACATTGCGGTGGGCTGGCAAATCGGCAAACAGACTCTCATAGTCAGCAACAATCTTGCCTGTAAAGTAATCAAGGGCTACCACATCACTGCTGCTGGCGGCAAAAACGGCATTGGTCTGGACATCTCTCAAAGAACTCTCGTCGAAGACCCAATAATATAAAGTGAAATGCAGATTGAGCGGATCGCCCTGCATCTTGCGGCCGTTCACGCTATAGATAAGGTCTCTCTTCTCTTTACTGTTAGAGATGAAATCGATATCGGTGCCATCGGTATCCCCTTTCAGAATCCACCAACCTGTAGCCATATCGGTGGTTACATTCAGGTTATACTCTTTATAGGCAAAAATGCCTGTCTGCTTGTCTTTTGCACAGAAGCGAAGTTTGTAGGAACCAATGCCGCGGTCAACGGTATAGTCCCAATTCATCTCTCTTGAAACAGTGTCGACAGCTGCTGATGTCTGGGCACTGGCAGGTGTAACGGTCCAGAAATACTCATAGTCGCGGTTGGCTGGTGTAACAGTAGGTCGCAACTGAATAATATCGCCTGTAGAAACGGTATATTGATTCTGAATGCCTTCTACTTGAATATCCAAGGGATCGGCGTAGTTGTAATTGCTGTCATCGCTAAAGCAAGATGCAAAAACAAACAGCGTAAGGCCCAACATGGCATATATTTTTGTATTCATAATCATCATGTTTTTCTGATTGTTCGATTGTTGAAATATGATTTACATACTTGTGGGGAAGGTGACGAGAGCACTGTTCGGGTCGTCTGCATTTTCACGCATAGGAGCAAGTCCTGCAGCAATATTGGCAGGGTCGTTGTTGAACGCTTGTAGAGCCTCAATGAATTTCATGCGCCAATAATAGCGGAACGACACGGAATTGTATGCCTCGTCCACCCACGCTTCATCCACCTTTCCGTTGACAACTTGCATCATGAGCTGATGTTTGGCCTTGCTGTAAGTGCCAAAATAGTTGTTCATGTAGCGTTGTGCCCAATTGGATGGCTGTTCAAGCATGTCAGATATCGTGATGGTTCTTTCCAGATACTTGCTCTCGCCCAGTTCGAAATCCTCTGTTGGTTTCAGACGGATGCGCAGTCTTACCTTCTCTTTGGTCAACGACACGTCGCGCAGCAAGATGACACCAATCTGCCCGCGGACCTCTCCTGCCGGAATCGTAAACAGCTGCGCATACTCAGGACTGTCGAAAGGTACATAATGCTTACCCGCAACCGCTTTATCTGTGCGTTCGGTAACCACAGAATCGGTAACATATCCCCAATGGTCCTTGTTGTAGGTGATGTCGTATTCACTTACCTGCTCAATCATGACGTGCCTGTCGGTATCGGAAGGACCTCCCATGACTCTGATGGGCAGATATACGATGTCGCGTGTGGTACTTTCAGGGCTCCATATGAATGAATAGGAATAGTTGTCAAATGTACCGCTGTCATCTGGTTGTAACTGTACACGTGCCTTGTCATTGAACAACAGTCCATCTTCCTCTTGGCAACCTGTCAACCCCATGCATAAGGGGAGCAATAAATATATAATCTTCTTCATAATATCCTTTTTATTCGTTAGCATAAACAGACTCTTGAATGGGCAGAGGAACCACATAGGTATCTTTTGAACCCGGTTCATTTGTAAAATAAATCTTCTCGGCAGCCATTCGTTTGTAAGCATAGAAGGCTTGTCCTTCACCATAGAACTCACGGTTGTACTCTTTGATGAGCAGTTCGTTGAGTTGCTCTTGGCTGGTGATGGTGAGGGCTGGGGCATTGCGGGCAACTGTCATCTCGGTATAGAGGCTGTTGGCTTCACTAATCGATGAACATTCCATGGCAATGAGATACATTTCATAGAGACGAATCAAAGGAACCACATTCTTCGCTAAATTGGGCATGTTGTCGCTTTGAACATATTTTACAAAATAGTTGTAATAAGTCCACCAATAACTGTCGTACACATAATCCCACATATTTACAAAGCGGATGTCGGTGGTTCCTGATTCATAAAGTTGTGAGCGCAGCTGTGACTGTGTTTTCTGATAGGTAGTTCCAGCACCGAGGGTTGATGAGATGTCAACCACTTTCAAGTTGAAGATATGCTCGCTTGAAAGTACTTTGTCACCACTGGCACAATCGTTGAGCGTACCCAGTCGGAACATTTTGGCTCCATCGGGTGATGTGGCGTTTATCACGATTCGTGCATATTCTAAAGCTTGACTTTTGTTGCCTGTCCACAACGCCACTCTGGCTTTTAATGCGCATACGGCATAATAGTTCATGCGCATTTGACGGTAGCCATAGAAATCGTCCGTAAGTTGGGACGGAGTGTTCAAGGTGGCTATCGACTTATTCAAGATGGGGTCAACCTTTTTCAGACAGGCTTCAGCTTCGTCAATATCGTTAAAGAGCTCATGGGTGAATTGCTCGTAGTTGAGAAACTCATTGGGCCTATTGATTACCTCCTTCACGTAAGGCAAAATTCGGTCACTGCTAGGCGCGACAGGCATAGGACCAAACAAACGCAGCACATCGAAATGGCAGAAGGCGCGCAAGGCCAGTGCTTCACCCTTGATCAGGTTGTAGTCGTTTTCTCCAAGAATGCCGTTGTCTATATCGCCCAGCAGTCCGTTTACGTCGGCAATCACTTTGAACAGGTTGTTGTATATGGCGGCCATCGCATTCTCCACGGTCGTAGCCCGATAGTTGTAAGTGTTCAGATAGCTGCCAATTGTGTTAGAGGAGTAATTCCAGTGTTGTGCCAAGTTTTCTATGGTTCCGCACACCATTTCCTGTCCATAGAGACTGTTTGATTTCATTCTGATATAAGCTCCAGTGAGCACATTGCGAAAACCTTCTGCTTTTGAAAACATCTCGCTTTTCTTTTTCTGTTCTGAAGGCGACACATCAAGCCAATCATCACAGGAGGAAAGGAGCAATGGGCAAGGAACGAGGAGTAAAATACTTGTGAAAAGCACAGCCACTTTTACCTTATATATTTTGAGCAGATTCATTGTTATTTTCTTTTAATGTTGTAACATTATGATTAGAAGTTCATTGACAGGGTGAATGAGAACCGGCGCGAATAGGGATAGTCGAGTCCTCGCTCTTGCTTGACAGTAGAGATATAGAACAGGTCGCTCAAGTCGGCAGAGAAAGTAGCCGACTGCATACCCAAGTTTCGGGTAAGCCATGGCTTGTTGCGCAATTCGTAGCTCAAATGAATATTTTGGCAAGTAAGAGTGCGCTCGTTTTGAACGAAACGAGTAGTAGCATAGGTAGCTGTCTCATTGGTCAATCCCTTATAGAAAGTACGATCGCCCACCTTCTGCCACCTGTCAGTAAACACTCGGTCATCCACGTTGTATTGTTTGTCGGCGTTCTCAATGCGTGTAGCCAACGTTTGGTTGTACAATTGACCACCTGTACGATAGCCTAATGAAACATTGACGGTGAAATCGCACCATCGCAACATACTACTGATATTGCCTTTGTATTTGGGCAGGCTCACACCGCAAGCTACCCTATCGGCGGCATTCCAAGTGTAGGTAGGCTCACCATTTTGTTTGACAAAAATCTCAAGACCGTTGCTAGGGTCTATGCCCAACGAAGGTACGGCATAGATGGTGTATTGTGACTCTCCCTCACGAATCACTCTGTTGGGAGTCACACTACGGGTAAGCAACAACTTTGCATATTCATCTTTCATGGCCTGTGAAAGAGCAACCACCTTGTCTTTGTTGTGCATCATCGAACCCGTTACAGACCAGAAGAGGCGTTTATCTGTATTCTTAATGATAAACACGGTGGCTTTAACCTCAAATCCCTTGTTTTCCACCTTACCGATGTTTTCCACGTATGAGGTAAAACCGTTAGAAAGAGGCAGGTCGAGCGATGAGAGCAGGTTGGACGTCTTCTCCAAATAGACATCGGCCACCAAGTTGATACGACTGTCGAGCATACTCACTTCCAGTCCGGCATTCCACTTATTGGTTTTCTGCCACTCCAGGTTTTTGTTTTCCAATGCCATCTGGTAAGCTCCAAGCCACTGATTATAGCGATCGCTCATATAATAAGAATAAGTGGCAATGGCTTGATAGACATTGAAGTTTTGTGAACCCGTCTGTCCGAACGAAGCTCTGAGTTTCAAGAGGTTGAACAGTTTTTTGTCTTTCAAGAAACGTTCGTTGTGCAAGTTCCATCCTATACCAGCAGAATAGAACGGTGCAAAGCGACGGTCACTACCAAACTGCGATGAACCATCCAAGCGATATGCCAAGTCGGTATAGTAGCGATTGTCGTAAGAATAGTTCACACTACCTACAAGACCAACACTTCGCATCTTAGCCTCACTTCCACTAGGCTTGCCGTCTTTCATGTACTGTAGTGCTGAAGGTAGGAAGTCCATGTCTTCATCAGGGAAACCTTCCGTCTGGATGAAGTAATTACGACTGTTTTTAGAAATGATGTTGGCATTAAGACCGGTATACAGCTGGTGCTTCTTGGCAAAGAGATGCGTATAACTGAGTGTCAGCGCAGCCTCATAATTCATCGTTTTTCCAGTGCCATAGTTATAACTTCCTTTACGGAGGGCTCCCTCGGGTGTCTGGTAGAGGTCTTTCTCAAAATCGGTATGTTTGGCCGACTTGTAGTTGTCGGTTTCCGAATTTTGCCAAGAGATGCCCAGACTTCCACGTGCGATGAATCCCGTGAAGGGTCGCCACTCTATGGCAAAATTGTTGGTGATATTGGTATAGTTGGCGCTGTTTTTCTGTCGTAGCGCAGCATTGTAGAGAGGGTTGGAGGGAAGATTGCTATAGGTTCCCCAGAAGTTCACATCGTTGTCGAAAATTTTTATAATGTCACCATTTTCATCGTATGGTGCCCAATATGGATTCAGTCGGGTGTATTGTGAGAAAGTTCCATAGGGTGACTCTTTCGACTTGGTGTGACCAATGTTGAGGTCGTTGTTGAAAATGAGTTTTTGGTGACGATATGTCAGGTTGATGCCTCCATTGAAGGTATTGCGGTTGGAGCCTTTCATCACTCCTGTCACACCGTTGTATTGGAGTGATGCTGAATAGCGGAAACTGGCATCGCCTCCTTCGATACGCATGTTGTGGCGTTGGCCGACTCCTGCACGAAGGGGCAGGGCCATCCAGTCTGTGTCTACGCCACGCTGTACATCCTTCAGAATGCTGGCATATTTGTTCTTATAATTAAAGTCGCGTTGTGGGTCCACCATGTCGTAGTAGCCGGCGCGGCGCTCCAGTTCCAGTTTGTCGGCGGCATTCAACAGATGATAATCTGTTAAGTCGGGGGCTTCGATGTTTAAACTTCCGTTGTACGTAAGTTTCAGACGCCCTACCTGTGGTGCCTTTCGGGTGATAACCACCACACCATTGGCTCCACGCGAACCATAGATGGCTGTGGCAGAACCGTCTTTGAGCAAGGTGATTGACTCTACATCATCGTCGTTCAGGTCCATGAGCCGCTCCAGACTTATTTCAAATCCGTCAAGCACGATAAGCGGTGTGTTGAGGTCGGTTTTCGTATTGTCCTGCAAATCGTCGAGGGCTGGCAGGTTGGCATTGCCTCTGATTTGTATTTCGGGCAGTCGGTTAGGATTGGAACCCAGTTCGTTGTTAGTAAGGATATTGAATGCAGGGTCGATGTTACCAATAGAGGTGATAAGGTTCTTGTTGCCATAGTTTTTCAGTTCCTCACTGGTGATGGTGGTCACTGCACCGGTATAGGCATCTTTACGCTTAGGGAATATACCCGTCACAACGACATCCTCGAGCGTGTTGTCTTCCTCCATCACGACAACCAATGGCTTGTTGCCTACCGTATGACGAACTGTGGCCATGCCGACATAGGAGAACTCCAACACATCGTCAGGTTGTACATCCTGAATATAAAACTTTCCATCGGCATCGGATATGCCCACAGACCCTTTGCCTACCACGCGGATAGTGACAAAAGGAAGGGGTTCTTTGTTGCGGTCAACAATCTTGCCTTGGGCTACACCGTCGCTTTGAGCTGAAATGCGCTGTTGCGCCACATCCGCCGCAGTTCCCGGCTTGGGTTGTACGCTGATAAACCGTCCTTGAACCACAGAGGTATAGGGAAGACCTCTGAGCAACATGTCGACAGCTTCAGGCGCAGATTGTTCTTGAATGGAAGCCGTAACGGTGTAACGTTTCAGCTCATCATAACTGTAGTTGATCTTGTAGAAACCGGACAACTTCTCCACTGCACGCAATGCTTGAGTAAGAGGTTCCTTCTCGCAGGTCAACGTGACTTTCTTCCCATCTTTTTGTGCCATGGCAGCCGTAGACAAGAAACTGCATAACACCAGAAGCAGGAATGTTTTGAGACTTCGATGTTTCATTTGGTTGTTGTTCAATGTTTGTAAATGGTTCTTTCTTCTTTCTATAATTACAAACATCAATCAAGCAAATCGGGTAGTCCAGTTTTGTGTTTTTCTTCTATAATTATTCAAAGAAATTTATTCTCTGACAACTATTTTGTTGCCCTCAAGAGTGATTTGAGCGACTTTCAACATATTCAACGACGCCACCACCTCTTCGACAGATTGGTTTTTCTCTGCCACGAAATGGAGGATAATGTCCATTAACTCGGGTTTTTCCAACACAACGTTGACATTATACCATCTACCGACATCCGTAAGTATGTCGCCCAAAGAAGTCTGGTCAAAATAGAAAAAGCCTTCGCGCCATTGGGTGATGGGATAGGTATCCACTTCTTTCCTGTTCCATTGGCCATTCTTTATGGAATATTGTTCTCCCGGCAAAAGTCTCTGCTCCATACCCTTGTTATCGGTTATGCAGATACTTCCTTCAACGAGTGTTATCTCTGTCACAGGAACTGATGATTTTGTTGTATTTGCACTACGAGACTTAATGTTAAACTGTGTGCCTAATACGCGGGTTTCAAATCCTTCTCCCTTGACGATAAATGGTCTTTGGGAATCTTTTGTCACAGCGAAGAAAGCCTCACCACGAATTTCCACTATACGATTTTTCTTGGAGAAATGTTCAGGAAAATCCAAGCTACTCTCATCGTTAAGCCATATGGTCGTGCCATCCTCTAACGTTATCTCACAAGTTTTTCCATGGGAGGTGACAAGATGTAGAATCTTATTATATATTACTGAGGAGTTATTCTGACTTTTGCCGACAGTAGTTTGATTCTGTTGTTGACTCATGTCGATTTGCTGTTGGTCAACGACTGTCGTATTCCCTGCCACATCCGTCAGTGTAACCTGTGCGATATCATCTTTCGCTTCATAGAAAAGATGCTTGTCGCTCCTACCAGAACGGTTCCAATTAAAAACAATGAGAATAGCTATGACTGCAGCAGCACAGGCAAACGTCCACTGAAGAATCTTAGTGGATATCAGAGGTCTTGGAGTGTCTGGGTAGGGTTCTTTTACATCGTTCTCTTCTTTATGAAGGTAATTCTGGCTAAAAGCCTCCCATGCAGCACCTGTATCAGGCGCTTTTACAAGCCGTCGGTTCATACACCGTTTCACCTCCAGTGATTCGTGGATGGATGGCATCCCTTGCAGATTATCCCCTGTGTCTTTTTTCTCCATGTCTATATAATATAATAGCCAATAACTATATTTGGGTATTCCTATTCAGCGTTTTTTAACATTAAAATGATTTCTCAACTTCTGAAAGGCTTTAACTATATGATGTTTAACACCGTCGGTAGTTATTCCCAGCATATTGGCAACTTCCTGGTAAGTACGGTCCTCAAAATAACATTGCTGGAGAACAAACTGCGTTCGTTCTGGCATACTTTCGATGACATTGCTCATTTCTTTGATACGCTCATCCATAGTCATCCAATAATCATCATCTTCCTCAGTTAAAACCGTCAAGCAATAGTCACGATAGCGATTATCACGTCGCTGCTTCTCCAAGTATGAAAGGCATCGGTTACGGATACTCACAAAAAGGTAGCCGTCTAAGCGGATATCTTTTAATTCATCCATTTTCTCCAATAATAAGACAAAGGCTTCGTTGACGAGATCCTTACTGGCTTCCTCGTCTTTAGTGAGGTCATAAGCATAATAGAACAACTGTTGATAATGATCATGAAACAGTTGTTCTATAATCTGATGCTTATTTTTTACCGGCCCACTCATTCTGTCATCGTTGTTTCCAAAGCGTGCAAAGATATATTGAAAAATCAAATCACACATGTGCATGACTTCATTTTTCTAAATTATTAACAATCAGAATTGGTTATTCCGAGAATTCTGAAAAAGGAACAATGTTCTTATTTGACAAACAACCAGTCGACCTCCTCAGAAGCACCATTTATCTCAGCATCGCGAGGACGCAGTTCAGAACTGGTGAAACCTGCAACAATGATGATACCTTTTGGCAGACGAATCTGATGATGACCGGCAGGCAGGTTATAGGCATGCACATTTGCTATTGGAGAGTTCTTCAATAAGATTGCATTGGTGATGACCGGCTCTGCCTGTCCATACTCATTACCTGTGGCATCGATTTCCAACTTCGGCGGAGCCGCATATTTGTTGTCATCGTCGACAAAGAAACCGACCAGCATCTTAACAGGTTTCTCAGAGGTGAAGTCGACCATCACACCCTGTTCACGAGCCATATCACGGTTGATGACAAGCGCATTCAATCCTTCCAACTCTGGGGCTACAGCCTCGACAATCTCACTACGACGCGGGAAAATGACAGCACCCTTCTCCAATTTCACTGTTTGTGTAGGAGAGATGAGTTTGACATCCGCATTTTGGGCAATCTGAAGCTTGGAAACATCACTATTACCGGCTGATGGTTTCATCAGCTTCAGGGTGTTTTCTTTCAAAGCAGTCAGTTCCTTCTCATACACGGGAAGCATTTCCTCCCATGTGATATACTTACCACCGGCTCCGCCGATGGGGATACGACGCTGAGCAGTCTGCATGCTGGGACCGTAGAGATAAGTATTCTTTGTCAGCATCACCATTTTCTTCCATATCTCATTGCTGTTTTCTAGCAGGGGTATGGCTTTTTGGAGATAGCTGGCATCCTTGCTCCACTTGTAGTTGAGCACCTGCTGGGCAGCAAGTACTTTCATTCGGAATGCTTCGGCATAGGTCTTGTAGCACCGCATGTCATTGCAAAAACGCTCGAATTCATCGCGATTCTTCGTCACTACACACTGTTGCGAGATGGCATCGACCGCTTTTGTGCCATGGGCGACACACTCATCGACAATGTTCAGCGGCAGTTCACCGACATGTGGCTGATGCTTCCACTCTTTCTCAACATATTCTATGAGTTTCTCGCCCTCAGGGCCACAGCTCTCATAGAAGCCAGAATAGACGGTGTATTTATAGGGATTCACCAATTGTCCCATACGCATGCCGAGGAGAAGCGACTGGCGGTTGCCCTCGGTGATACCGAAACGGCGAATCAGCTTGGGTGCAATCTCGCCGCTCTCATCATATGCGGTAACAATCCTGTCTGCCGTTTGGTCGTCGCATCCGTAGAACTCCTTTATCCGTTGCTTCCAATAAGCACGTTCATTGCCGTCGCGCTGGCAATTCCAAGCATAGCGCCCCCATGCGGCATACCACATCCAATCGCGGTCTATCTGCAATTCGCGACCGCCATTGGGCAATTTGTCTGCCGTATAAGGCCAATCCCAATAGGACGCCTGCGGATAAAGATGGAGTCCGTTGGCATGGTGTACGTTGTGCATGGCTTGCACCGTTTTCTGCGTGAATGCAGGAGATGCCCAGCGGAAAGGTTCAAGGTTGGCCAAGATGTGCACATTGCTGATGTGAACAGGTGCGGCAGCAGCCAATTTCCGATGGGTTTCAGCCCATGGTCCACGTGGCTGGTAGGTAGTGAGCGATTCGCCGGTATACTTCGACATAGTGTAGATGTTGGGGTATAACGGTAACGACTTGGAAAGAACCAACGGTCCATTGGTGTCGTGTGCACGTAGGATGATAGGCGGAAAATCGGTGCGACCAGACGCTTTCAGTCCGTCTTTCACTCCTGGAATGATTGTTTCTGTCATCCACTTGATGTCGTTTTCAATGCCCGCCATGGCCTCCCCGAGAGTCAGCATGAACCCGACGTTGGGGTATTGCTCGATAAACGCAGCAATGCTCTTACGGGTATAATCGGCAATAAATGGCAGAATGGGGCGGTTCCTGTCTTGTGTGGCGATTCCATAATGGTCGGCAAACGGTTTGGAGACAATGATGTTATAAAACATCTGTATGATTTGAATGCCCCGTCGCGAAGCTTCGGTAGTGAGGAATGTGAACATTTCCTGATTCTTTTGCATGGTAGCATCGTCGACTTCGGGAGCGAATGGATAGTCTTTCAACTTGACCAACGATGCAAAAGGGTGGCCATTCCAAAGATACACAGCATTCATGTTGTCGCTGGCAAGCATGTCGAGATATCTTATCCACAGGTCCTTGTCGTAGAACCACGGGAAATTTTCGGGTGTGTAAGGATATTCATACACCTTATGACCTGGCAAATAAACTGTTTTTTGCAGACCTATACATGCGCCACGAAGCTTCATTTCGGGAGCCTCGGTAATGGTGCCAATGCTCTCCAACGAATTCTCCATGCGAAAAATCTCCAACAATTTATTCACACCATAGATGGCACCAGAGTCATCGTTGCCCGTCACCCGGATGGTTTTTCCCTTACGGACAATGGTGAAACCTTCTGCCACGCCACTGCCAGCCACAGAGATTTGGATTTTATACTTTCCCTCGATGCCCTTGAGAAGCTGGGCAGCGTATTCCGTTTGAGGTGAAACACTCTTTATTTCCACCTTGACCTTGGCACCAAGTGATGTCACGAAAAATGCCAGAAACAAAAGCACTGTTCTCATAAATCAACAATATTATAGGTTTATCTTCACTTCTTTCTTGGCAGGAATCACGATTTCCTGGTCATGAACTAGCAGCCGCCCACTACCGCCATCGCTGTAGACTGAGACGGTATCGTGGGTCATTTTCACACGAATCTTGCCAAACGGTGTGGGCACTTCGCCCTCTATCCACTCGAGTCCGCCCAACACAGGCTTCACGATATATTCCTCATAACCGGGCTTCGTGGGCTGAACACCGAGGAAATACTTGCCGATGATATAAATAGGACTGGCGCCCCAAGCATGGCAGAGACTCTTGCCGTAAGGACGGCCATACATTGCCAGATGCTGACGCCCCTTTTCCTCGGGATTGTATTTCTCCCAGAACGAGGTGGCACCTTCGCGCAGCATACCACCCCAATAGGCCTTCATCTCAGGAAGAACATTACATTGCATGCCCATGTCACACAGCGCTTCCAACTCGTAGAAGCGCATGTATGGAGTAGTTATCTTCTCGATGGAATCGTTTAAAAGTACATTTTCCAATATCTCCTGTCGTTCCTCGTCATCGGCATATCCATAAATGACGGCGAACATATTGGGGAATTTTGTAATCATCCTGTTCATCTGACCATCTTCCAATGCGTGAAGATAGGCATGAGCGTGATGATCCCAGAAGGTATCTTTCACTGTTCGACGGAGTTTTTCGGCCATTTCATCGAAGAATTGGGCGTCAGAAGCATATTTCTCTGGCGGAATGCTGCCTTGCGGAGGATTGGGAACAGGAGAATCGAGCAGTAATTTTGCACAGAGAGCCATCGTCTGCAACGACTTGCAGAAGAGAATCTGCTCAAAACAAAGAATGCCTCGCTTATGCATTGGGAAGTCGACCCAGTCGACAAAAATCCAGTCGTCGGGTTGTCCTTCGGCCATTCCATTCTTGTTGATGCGGCCCAAGCAATAGTCCATCAGTGTGAGCATCCTAGGATATATTTCACGAACGAAAGCGATGTCGCCTGTGTATTGATAGTAATCGAGCACTGACTTAAACCAATAGAACGTATAGTCCATGATGGTATTTACATGTGCTGTGACGGGGTCTTTGCCGCGCAACTGACGAATGGTGCGCTTGACACATTCCGTATCGAAGCGAAGGTAATAGTTCATCAGATACGACTGGATGGCATCGCCGCTCCATGTCCAGCGGTCGCGCTTGATGCCGTCCATGAAGAATTCACGAGTGGTAAGGTCCATCGTATAGGCGCCCACCTGCCAAATCCTGTTCAGTTCCTCGTCATTGCAACGGAAAGAACCACTTCTCTGTTTGTCGAAGGGGAGATATTCATAGTCTACTGAGAATGACGCATAATCAACTGAACCGTCTCTTTCAATGTAGATATACCTGAATGCTTTGCTTCCAAGAGAAGGAGTGTCAGGGTTGCCATCAGTACAAGTGACACGGTCGAATGTTTCACAATAGTCCTTGTCGAGCGCCTCCTCCTTGCTTTCACCATAATAAATACATACTGTTCCTGTTCCCTTTAATCCTTCAAGAACAGGATAGCCAAAAGTTTCCTTGCCAAAATCGTATATTACACCGTTGTTCATAGCGACCACGTCGACAGGTTTCCAGTTTTCACGAGCCAGCTTAAAATTGGAAGGTTTCTGCTTGATGTCATTGAAATTCCAGAAACCCGGAATGACATAGACACCGGAACCATGAGCCACCCCATTTTCGTCAATCCAAATCTTGTCTTCGTAAGTTGCGAGCCAAGTGTCATCGGTATGGATTGTTTCTCCGTCTACAAATAAGGCGGGAGGAGTAGCCTGATTGTGCACTTTGATATTGAGACGATGCTCACCAGCTGGAACAACAAAAGTCTGCGGCATGCCGAACTGCAACTTGCCATCGAGCATGAAATTAAAATCTCCCTCAGTAGCAATTGTAATGGTCTCCGCCTTTTTGAGTCTCACTGTCGTGCTGAATTCTACAGTTACCCAATGGCTGTCTTGTTTCCAAAAGGGTGGAAACATGGCTCCGCGCTCTGTACGGCGGTTATTGAATTGATTGCCCAACCAGATTTCCCAATCACCGGGATACCATATCCATGTTGATGACTTGCTATTCATATTCTTTCTTTTCAGTGTTTACTATATTGGTGTGGCGGTGAAGAATGGATGTCACATATCAAGGAGTTGGAACGACTCCCGCCCTCGACTTGATGCTATCGGCCACCATTGGTCCATTGTTCTCCCAAGTGTTTCCCGGTCCATTGGCATTCTTAAGGAATTTCTCTGCTGGTGTCCAGTTATTGCGAACGGTGATGTACGACGAACCTTCATCGGTATATAGATAGAACCAATGGTTAGGATCGTGTGCATAGCCAGGATGATAGATATCGCGCACCACATTTTCCTCTACAAAAGAATGAGGCTGGCAACTGAGAGTATAGATACCTGCGGTGTCGTACATATGACGAGCGTAGTGGTGAATGAGATTCCCTTTCACCAGATTGTTTTTCATCAAGTTGACTTGCTGATTCCATCCCCATCCCATACTGATGCCTGTATACGACACGTTGGAAATTTCGTTATGCAGAATCTTGATGTTTCGAACATAGCCTGCAGCAATGCCGATACATCCCCAATCCTCGTTGGCAGCATCGTCAACATAATTGTTTTGGATGGTCAATCCTGTACAAATCTCACGCTCATCAGTAGGAGAATAGGAGATATGGGCTTCTTGTCCTTCCGGTCCAAATGTTCCTGCAAGAACAGCCGTTCCACCAATGTCCTGAAAACGACATCTTTCCACCTTACCGCCTTTTACGAACAAATGATAATCGAGAGCCGTTGAAGCATGATGGCTGAAAAGGCAATTGACGAACGAAACATTCTCAGCATTGTTCACAACAACTGCTGCACCTGGCCTTCCTACCCATCCCTGATTGTCGAGACGATGGTCTCCATTAGGACGATTCAAACCTGGACGCAGCTTATAGGCTTCTATCATATACATCCCGGCCTGCAAAGGAGCATGTCCCTGAATGGAAGGACGCATCCATGTGGAATACTCGAAGCGAATACCGTCCATGAGAATATCTCTCACAGGATTGTCGGGGGTTCCTTCCGTTTTAAGCAATGTTTCAACGGCAGGCACCTCCACATCAGCGGTGGCCATATTCTCTCCCAACCTTGGCATATAATACACCTTCTGTTCCTTCGAATCCAGATACCACTCCCCCTGTTGGTCGAGCAACTCTTTGGCATTGGTGAGATAGAAGGCCGAGTTGCGCCCATTGTTTGTTATCATTGGCGAAGGCCATGGATGCATGAAATGGATATGACTTTCTGGTTGATGGAAAGAAATGGCAGCGGAGTCGCCCATCACCTTGACATCCTTGATACGCAGATTGGCAACGCACCACATTTCGTGTAAAACCATTTCGGCATGTCTGGAATTCAAGATCTTCTTTACTGCCTCAGAAGGAACGTAGAGAATCTCGCGCTGCTTGTCAATGTTCAGAATACGATACATATCCTCAAAATCACAGACATCCCTGGCACGGATTGCCTTTTTTCCATTCACCCAGAGTTGGCGGAACTCTAGAGGTCGGCCATTGAATTCTGGCACGTCGGCCACCCAAAGTTTTCCTTGGCGCCGCCATCCTTTCAACTGTACGGCACCACTAATCACAACATCTCCGTCGGCTTTCAGTGTAATGCCACTGTCCTCAGGACGAAGTATGATGGGCTGATTTAAACGATAGACACCAGGCTGGAGATGGAGTGTGACTGGTTGCTGATTGTTTTGCATGCGCCACACGCGCGTTTCCTGCAAAGCCCTTTCAACGGCGAATGCCCCCGGCTTTACATTAAAGTCGGCGGCATTCGCACACAATCCATTCAGGATGAAGGATATCAGTGCTATTAATATACTGCGGGTATCCATATAGTCATCTCGCTCTTTCCTCTGTTTCCCCAAGCATAATAAGGAATCAGGCGGACTTTTAATTGTTGCTTTTGTTTTCCCACTTCACGATAGAGCTGTCCTTGCCAAGTGTTTTCATTGCGGTTTACAACATTTCCCTCAAGTGCCATCATCCTGCTTCCGGCAATATTGATTTCCACGGGAGAGAATTTTGCATGGACAGGAATGGCGATATTGTCGATGTCCACTCCTTTCAGGTCGTTGCTTTCCAAGCAGTAGACTATTGGACCACGCTGTACAGCCACCTGTCCACGTGCTTCCTCCACTAGCGGATTGGCCTCGATGAGTTTGGTTTCCATCGGCATGTCGAGCGTGATGACATCTCCTTTTTTCCAGTTTCCCGCCACTGTCACGTAACCATTATCCACCTTGGCCTGAAGAGACTGTCCGTTTACCATCACATTGAAGTCATCGGCCCAAGCTGGAATGTGAAGTTTGAAGGTGAGAGCGGTATTTTTCTTGACTTTCTCAATGACAATCTCCACCTTGCCATTCCATGGATAATCGGTATGCTGTACAACAACCAATTCGTTTTTCTTGTCAAGTTTGGTGGTGAATGTATTCTCGCCGTAAAGGTTCACATATAATTCACCCTTGCCAACGGCATATGCATAGTTCTGCGTCTCGCAAAGTGTTCTCAACGTATTGGGCGGGCAGCAGAAGCAGCTGATATATTCCTTGCGCTCCTTTGGCCAGCGCAAAGTATAGGGCAATTCATCGCTCATACGCAGCGGATTTGTATAGAAGTACTTCGTTCCGTCAAGCGAAATGCCGCTCAGAATGCTATTGTAAAAACAGTTTTCGATGATGTCGGCATACTTACCGTTGCCTGTAGCCTCCAGCATACGCCAGTTGAACAGCATGTTTCCAATATTGGCGCAAGTCTCATTGTGAGCTGTAGACTGTGGCAACTGGTAGGGTCGACCATAGCTTTGATGCACCTTTTGGATATTGTCGGGCTTATAGTCGGTTCCATCGGGTGACGTTCCATCATAGAGTGCGCCACAAGCCCCATTGATATACATCTTGCGTGTCACAATGTCGTTCCATATGCTGTTGAGGTTTTTCATCAGCTGCGCCTCGCCATCCTCCAGGTACAAGTCGGCCACACCAGCATAGAGATAGTTGGCTCTCACCGCATGTCCCATGGCATTGTATTGTTCGCGGAAAGGTATGCGGTCCTGGTTGTCATCGGTTCCATTCTCCACCATTCCTCGGATATCGATGAACTGTTTGAGCAACTCAAGGTATTTGGCATCGCCAGTCTCGCGATAAAGGTCGGCCACCGCCATATAATGCGATGGACAGATGGCATTGCCAGCCAATTCCTCGGGAGCGCGTTTGCAGAAGTTATAAAGAAAATCGCCTGCCTTGATGGCAGCATTGAACAAGGTTGTCTTGCCTGTGGCACGCTTGTGCATGATGCCGGCAGTGATAAGATGTCCCAGATTATAAGTCTCGAAGTTCAGTCGATTGGCAAAAGCATTGTCGTTTTTCGTTCCCGTGGCAGTACCTATTACCGTATTGTCTTGGTTGTCAACCTTCTGGTCCATACGTCTGTTCAATTCTGCGATAATCACTGGCGTATGGATATATCCGTCTTCACGTTGCGATTTTACCACACAACCGATGAACCTATCCATAATCTGATTGAGTTCTGCATCATGAGTGATGGAATAGACAGCAGCTACCGACTCAAGCCATTTATACATGTCACCATCATGGAAAGGAGGACCGTGATGCTTTCCGATCTTCTCACCAGAGGCCACGAGGAAGTTGTTGAAACCCTTTCCCTCCTCGCTTTGCCAAGTTTTCCACATACTTTGCACCGATGTGCCACTGAAAACATCGAAGCGCTCACCCCAGAAGCCACCTGTCCATTTCACGGAACCGACGGCTGTAGGTTGCAGCACTGAGTACGGACTGGATTTTTCTTGTGCCACAGCATAGGTACCAAGCACTAGTGCGGCCATTGTCAACAGATATTTCTTCATTGTTTCGTAGTTATAATTCCTAAAGATTTAAGTTCATTGTTATTTGTGACGACTCGTCACCATCCCTGTAATATATGACGGTGGCTAACCCCGAAAGTAACCATCTTTGATGGTTGTTTTTCTCCACGTATGATTAAATCAACAACAAAAACTTTTATAAGCGCTCGGAAAACCATTCGTCCTGAACCCATTAAAAAAAAGCCATTAAACAAGAGCACCCTGGAAACCAAAGCTTCCAGGGTACACCATGAATGCGTCTCTCTGATTCAGAGTCGTCCGCCACGCGCCTTCACGCGCTCGTTCCACGCCTCGCGCTCCTTCTGAACGTTGTAGCCCTGCTTTGAGAGATAGTTGTTGATGCGTCCCTTGAATTTATTCATGACAGCATGCTTCGCTTTACTACTCTCGCCATCGACAGCCAGTTCGCGAGCTTCTTTAAGCCATGCCATAATCTGCGCCTTCTCGAAATCTTTCAAAGTGGGAATCATATCGCAATAGGCCTCGTAGGTGACTTTCACTACTCCATAGGTCATCACGTCTTTCACACGCTCGATATGCCTGGGAATAAGATACTTGGAGAGTTCAACATCGAAATCGAAATGCTTCTGATAGAGTTTCGACTCGGCAATGGCATCGGCATACTTGTTTCCTGCCTTCTTCAAAGAATCACGCTCGGCATAGATGTCATTAAGAAGGAAATATTTGTTGGCAACGATATGGCGCACATTGTCGCCAATGGTCGACCATGTAAGACTAATGTCATCGGTGCACTTGGTGGCACGTGCTAAAATGGTTTTCACATATTCTGGGTCACGTCCTTCAGAATTGAGTTTCACCTCTGGTGCAGGAAAACTGTTGAAAACTTCTTTCAGATAACGTGTGTTTGCACCATAGTTGTTCTTCACGTTACGAACCTGCTTTACGTCACGGCTGCGCTCAATGAAAAGCCATCCGCTCCACTGCATCTTGTCGAGCGTGGCCTTAATGGCTGGCATGTCGAGCGCCTTGTCATCACGTATCCACACACCATCGGTGTTCGAGGCATGGATGGCACAGATGTTCTTTGCACCCAATGCTTGCATATCCTTACAAATGTCCACACCAAGTTCGATAGCCGTTTGGAACTTGTAGAAAATGGCGATACCCTCGCTCTTGATTTCTTTCAACAGTTTCTTGTTGCCTTTCGCATCCAATGGTGTGTCAATGCCTATCACCTTTCCGCGGGCCTTCGCCATCTCTCCCACTTCGTGAAGACGCTTCACAACCACCTTACGCAACGGAAGCGAGTCAGCCCAATTGTTTCCGCAACCGCCCAAAGGAAGGAAAGCAACGCGGACTCCACCCATAGCGTCCATCGTATTCAGACAGTCTTCCACCAATTCGCGGTAGTTGTCACGTCCTGCCAGGCTCTGCGCATACATACCGCTCATGGCGATGGCACCAATCTTAATGCCTAGCGAGTCGGCCGTGTGTTTAAACAACTGCGCCATACGCGGGTCGCGGAGCTTATTATCGAAATCCACACGCTTGCCCAGACTGCCCATATCGAGTTCGATACCGTCACAATGCATATCCTTAGCCAACTGGAACTCCCCCAATTTCTGGCGTTTCAGAATCATCCAGTCGCACACTCCCACTTGGTATTGCTGAGCCTCGGCAACACATGCGAACAAAAGCAGCAGCCCAATACCCAAAATTCTTTTAGCTTTCATTTCTGATACTTAATAATTTATACTTAGTTTTTCTGTTTAGTCACCCTTGTCGACTTAATAAATAACGCGCAAGAGGCTCGTTTGTAACCACCATAAACTGTTATCTGAAGTGCAAGCCATCAAGAATTCGCAAAATAGTTTACATTCATCTCTATAAATACATTTAACTTTTCAGCTATGGCTTATAATTGGCGGAGCCATAATGCTTTCTATTGGTGAAAGACGATTTTGCACGTAACAAATGATTACAAACAATGTCTTTGTTCGTTATTATATCAGTTTAGTCAACTCAATAAACAAACTAATCTCAGGTAACAACAATGAAAAAAACATTTTTACTGATTGCACTCTCTGTAAGCACATTCACTGCAATGGCTCAGTATCCGCAAATGACGGGTGAGGCAGCCCGACAAATTGGCGAAAAGAAAATGCAGTGGAAAGCCCATAGCGACTCGGTTTGGGAAGCAGCCTTCCCCATTGTCATCGAGGAAGCCAAAGCTGGAAGACCATATGTGCCTTGGGCATCACGCCCTTATGATTTGCGCCAAGCCAAGATACCTGCATTCCCAGGTGCTGAAGGCGGCGGCATGTTCACTTTCGGCGGTCGCGGTGGTAAGGTGCTCACGGTGACCAATCTCAACGACTCTGGTCCCGGTTCGTTCCGCTGGGCATGCGAACAGGGTGGCGCACGTATTGTGGTATTCAATGTGAGTGGTATCATCCGACTCAAATCGCCCATCTATATACGTGCTCCTTACATTACCATTGCAGGTCAGACAGCACCAGGCGAAGGTGTCTGCATTGCTGGTGAATCCATGCAGGTAGATACCCACGATGTGATTGTTCGTCATATGCGTTTCCGCCGAGGTGAGACACAAGTGACCAACCGCGAAGACTCTTTCGGTGGCAATCCTATTGGAAATATCATGATTGACCACTGCTCTTGTGAATGGGGACTGGATGAAAACATCTCTTTCTACCGCCACATGTTCGACATGCACGACGGCAAGCCAAACCGCAAGTCGCCTACTGTTAATGTCACTATTCAAAACACCATCTCTGCCAAGGCGCTCGACACATGGAACCACTCGTTCGGCTCAACCATTGGCGGCGAGAACACCACTTTCATGCGTAACCTCTGGGCTGACAACACCGGACGCAACCCAAGTATTGGATGGGGCGGCGTGTTCAATTTTGTGAACAACGTGGTGTACAACTGGGTTCATCGTACTGCCGACGGAGGCGAATATAGCACGATGTCGAACTTCATCAACAACTATTACAAACCCGGACCACTCACTCCGAAGGACACTCCTGTGGGTCATCGTATCGTAAAGTCTGAGAGCCGCAGTGTGGGATTATTCCCATTCAAGCAGTTCGGCCGCGTTTATGCCAACGGCAACATCATGGAAGGCTATCCCGCCATAACACAGGACAATTGGAACGGTGGTGTACAGACTGCCGACAAAGACGGCGACATGGACGCTACAGAGCTGGCCATGATGCGCAGCAATGAGCCATTCGCCATGCCGCATATCAGCATCATGCAAGCACAGGAAGCCTTCAACTGGGTACTCAACAACGTAGGTGCCACCTTCCCTTGCCGCGACATTGTTGACCAGCGCATCTGTGAAGAAGTACGCACAGGCCAGGCATTCTACGTGAAAGATTATGAGAAGAAGGTGAAGGACAACCCTTACGGTGACATGTGGGGTCTGCACGAGAAATCCAAAAACGAAGAAGGTACATTCAAATATCGTCGTCTGCCAAACGACAGTTACAAGCAAGGCATCATCACCGACCCACGCCAGATGGGTGGCTATCCAGAGTATAGCAAGAAATGGAAGCCTTGGAAGGACACTGATGGCGACGGTATGCCTGATGAATGGGAAGTTGCCAACGGCTTGAATGCGAAAGATGCATCAGACGCCAACAAGGACTGCAACGGCGACGGCTATACCAACATTGAGAAGTACATCAATGGTATCAGCACCAAGCAGAAGGTGGATTGGACAGATATGCGCAACAACCACGACACATTGCTGGGCAAAACACGACTCTAATCTCTACATCAATGCCTAAGAGGAGAGTCTTGGGAAAATGAAAATAGCAAGTGTGCGGTTCCGAGTATGGAACCGCACACTTGCTATCAACAGATTCTCCGTTATAGTATCATGAATACCAAACCTTGCTAGGAATTACCAATTGGTACTTGCCGACCACTATCAATCGGAAGGAGCATTTTACTCTCTTTCAATACCTGTAGCAGTTCAGAGCACTATTGGCCTGATTTCGTTAAGAGCCTCATATTCGGCAGTATTGAAACATACAGTACAAACAAAATCAGGGTAAGAGGTGGTAAGGAAGCGAACGGATTCGTTCTGGAGAGCGATATCATTTCTCAACACACTACGGATATCTGTTGCCAATCCTTCGCCCGTCATCTTAAGCAGACTTTCCTTCATCGTCCACAAGCGGATGAAAGCAAGTTGAGAATCGGGTGAAGCAGCTATCTGTTGTTGCTCCTCACTACTCATCACCCGTTCGACCAACTCTTCATCATAATGACTCAGACTTTCCACATCAATGCCTACGGGCTGGGAACTGACAATGCATGCCACAGCCTCATTGCAATGACTCAGATTGAAATGGATGTCAGGATAGTCGACCAGCACTGGCTTGCCATGGGCTTCGTACTTAAATATCGGGGGCTCCATGATGCCATATTCCAAACGAAGTGCATATTGCAACAAACGATAGGCTGCCAAAGAAAGACACTGGTCGTGCACATTGCGAAAACGAAGTGCTTGATTTCGACGCTGGTCGCTGACGGCAGCAAGAGCTTCGCCGAAATTCATTTGCTCTATCCTATCGTCAATATAAATCATGACATTGCATATTAGATATGAAACGAAATGGAATGTTTTTTCATTCCATTTCGTTTTCTTTTATGCCTAATTACTCAAAGAAGCCAAAATCACCTATCACTGTAAGCATACGTTCTACATAGTCCCATGAAGTGGGCGAGAACGAGAAGTTCATACGATAGAGCACCTGTGTAGTATAGTCGTTATCACGAGCCACATCGAAGGTCTTCTGTCCGTGTGCGGCATCCTGATAGGCCAATAGGGCAGCCAACTGAGAAGCCTTTTTCGGGTCGCTCTTAGCCTGTTCCATAGCTTCATTAAACTCTTCCTGTTCAACAAACCTAATACCCTCGCCTACAGATGTCAGCTCGGTGAGTACATCACCAAGGAACTGGCCGTGGATATTGTAGGGATGGAACACTACACAATCCTTTGGTGTAGTGCTCAGCAAGACGATGGCACGACTCACCTCGTTGATGGGCGAGAACTCTACTCGTTTGTTTCGCAATGCGTATGGACAGCAGCCAAGCATGTTGTAGATACGGATACGGCCCATGAACGAGTTGGTGGAGAAGTTTGCCTGGAACTCACCATCGGTAGAACGGGCTGCCAAATTTCCTACACGCATGATTTTCGCATCGAGACCGTGCAATGCAACGGCATCGAGGATTAACCGCTCTGCCAAAAACTTAGAGTGAATATACTTGTTGCCAAGGAACTGTCCCATGTAGAGGCGCTGCTCTGTAAATGTCTCATCCCTGAAAGCACCTACCCACATTCCTCGAGTACTGGCTGTAGAGATATGAATGAGGCGTGCCCCTGTCTTGATGCATAAATCCACACACCGCTTAGCTCCACCTATATTCACGTCCTCTATCTCCGTACCCTCGCTGAAGTGCTTCACCACGGCAGCACAATTGAAGACGGTGGTGATGCTTGTAGCAATCATGTCGCCACATACTGAGCAAAGGTCTTGGGTGACATCGCCGAGGACAACGTGAATGCGCTGACCAAAGAGCTGCTTGAACGAATCGGAGAAGTAATAGTAGAGCAAAGAACGTAGACGGCTTTCAGCTTTCTCCTGACTCTTGCCACGAACCAAACAATAAATATTCTCTGCATCAGAATCTATCAGTTCACGCAGGATGTGAATGCCAAGATATCCAGTGGCTCCTGTCAGCAACACGTTGCCAAGAGCCTTGCGCTCGCCGTTTCTGAAACTATTGAGCGTATTACGCTGCAGCAAGTTGTTGATGGCGGTATAATCGAAGTCTGTCACCTCACGATCGCCCTCGCTGACGACCTCTCCTGTCACAAAGTGGGCTAGCAGTCGCGGCGTCGGGTTGGCAAAGACATCGCCATAAGCCACATGAAGTCCGCCCTTCTCAGCTTGAACCACAATCTGCATAACTGCAAGGCTGGTTCCGCCCAGTTCGAAGAAGTTGTCTGTGGCGCCTACCTGCTCCATCTTCAGGATGTCGGCAAAGATGTCGCAGAATGCACGCTCAGTGTCATTGGCTGGTGCAATGTATTCGCCAGTACCTGCAAGTTGAGGCTCAGGCAGTGCTTTCACATCGGTCTTGCCATTAGGCGTCATGGGCATCTCAGGCAATTGGAGATAGGCAGTCGGTACCATATACTGAGTCAGGCTCTTACTGATCTCGGCCTTCAATGCATCGGCAGCTATCTCGCGGTCTGCGGTGTAATAGGCACAGAGGTGTTCCCGGTCGTTAATCTTGCGAATCAGGATAACAACCTTCTTCATGCCTTCCACACGAAGCATGACATTCTCTATCTCACCGAGCTCTATACGTAAACCACGTAACTTAATCTGATGGTCGGTACGTCCGAGGATGACCACGTTACCATCGGACAGCCATTTGGCATAGTCACCCGACTTGTAGATACGAGTTCCTTGGTATTCAACAAAACGTTCGCGGGTCATGTCATCAAGATTATTATAACCACGAGCCACACCACGACCGCCGATATACAATTCACCAACGACTCCAGGGGGCAGTTCATTGCCGTCACTATCGACGATAAATTCCTTCACGTTCAACTGTGGCTTACCCACGGTAACTATTTCTGCTTTTGTCAATTCTGCATTGTTAGAGGCGACCGTAATCTCCGTCGGACCGTAGCAGTTGAAGATGCGTGCATGGGTGACACTGCGCATTTGCTCAAGCAAGGCGTCACTGAACTTCTCACCGCCTGCACGACAGATGGCGAGGTTGGCAATTGCCTTGCAGAAATCAGAACTTGTGAGCCATGCCTGCCAACGTGAAGGAGTGCCGCTGACCATATTGATATTTTGTTGGGAAATAAGTTCTGCAAGTGAGAGAGGATTATTAGCCTGGTCTTCGGTGGCGAGAATCAATGTCTTGCCATTAAAGTATGCCATACCTATGTCCTGCAAGGCTGCGTCGAACGAAATGGTGGTGACACTGAGGATGCGCTTGGCATCAGTCAACACTGCATTGGCAAAGACGTTGGCTGGATGACCATAGAGGTAGTTGCATATACCCTCGTGGCGCAGCATCACACCCTTCGGACGGCCTGTGGAGCCACTTGTATATATAAGGTACGCAAGATCATCGCCTGTGATATCTTTTATGACAGGACTATTGGAAATCGAGTCGTTCAGCAATTCTTCCACGTCAATGGCCTTTTCAGCAGGAACACTATCCAGACGGTCTGCAGTAGTGATGATGTATCTTGCCTCACTATCTTCAAGAATCAGTTTCACACGGTCAGCGGGATATTCGGGGTCACATGGGATGTAGGCTGCTCCAGTTTTCAACACACCAAACATGGAGAGGATGAGTCGACTGGTACGCGGCAACAACAGGGCAACACGATTGCCTGTTTCCACTCCTCGTTGACGCAGGGCATTTGCAATGCGGTTGGTGGCTTCATCCATTTCATGATAGGTATAGGTGGCATCGCAGGCAACCAAAGCTTGCTGCTCTGGTTGCGTTTGGGCATAATGATCAATGCACTCATGCATCAGTTTGAAGGGAGCATCGCCCGTTGCTGTCTGGCGAAGCGCAGCCAGTTCTTTCTCCTGACGATCACTGACGATGGAAATCTTCCGAATCTTGGCATCGGGTGCTGCCATCATACGGTCTACGACAGCCACGATGCTCTCTGCCAATGACATGGCTAGCTCATTTGAGTAGAGCGAGTCGTCGTATTGCACGACTACACCGCGTGGCTCTATCTTGATATTGATTTTAAACTTCGGCACATTTAGTTCAAGGAGTTCCTGACCGATGGGTTGTCCACCAACAGAATATTCCGAAAGCACACCTACCTGATAAGCATAGGCAATAGAAGGACGGAAACCGAAGTCGTTGGCAATACGGGCAAAGGGATAGTCCTCATGGCGCAGCGTCTCGTCGAAGACGTCACCCGTCTTCTTCAGGTATTCGACAACAGTAACATCATCGATATTGATACCTAGCGCAAGGGTATTGACAAACATCCCCACCGTATCAGCAATCTTTAAATTCGAGCGACCACTGCTGACTGTGCTGAGATAAACCTCGCGATTGTTGGTATAGCGTGACACCACATAGCTGGTAGCGGCGAGGAAAAGATGGGCAGGTGTTATCTGGCAGCTGCGGCAGAAGGCTGTAGCCTTGTCGAAGTCGGGCAGACAAACGGCCTCACCTATAAAGCCCTGAGCATCAGTCTTGGGAAGGTCTGAGGGGATTTCACTGGCACCCTCACACGACTGGAGTTTCTCGGCAAAGAACTGCTGTGAAGTCTTAAAGGCCTCACAATCTTCAGCCTTTAGCTGGTCGTCGACAAAGTCGAGATATGTGTAACTCTCCTTTTCAACTATAGAACCATCAAGCACTGTCCCAATCTGACGAATCAGCAAATCGGCGGAAGCGCCATCGAACACTAAATGATGGATATCCATCAGCAGATGTACCGCACTAGGGGTTTTAACCACCTCAAATCTATAGAGCGGAGCCTTTTGAAGATTGAAAGGACGTACAAATTCTGTTTTATATTGGTCCAATTCATCGTCAGTCATTTCTTTCGTCAACACTTCTATGGGAACACTGTCCTCCATGGTCTGAACAATGGTATCGCCTTGCGTGGTGAAGTGGACACCCAGTTCGGGATGACTCTCCACGACTTGCTTGACAGCCTTTGCGAGTTGACCAACTTCAACACCTGCAGGATAACTGAGCAGATAGGGTATGTTATAGATGGTCGAGAGAGGATTCTTCAGACATTCGAAATAGACTCCGGTCTGAGCGTATGACAAGGGGGCACTTGTTTTTTGCTGAGTAGCTTGCAGAGACTCATCTTTCTCAGAAGATGAAACTCCTGTCCGCACATGCTTCCATATTTCGTTCTCTATATTTTGCAGCGTATAACTTTTAGCCAGAGCCTTGGCATCAAGAATAACGCCATATCTCTTATTTACCTGAACGGCTAGCTTTATAGCAGAGATAGAGGTCAAGCCAGCATATCCCAAGATCGTTGTTATACCAAAGTCGGTATTATTTACAATACCGGCAATCAACTCATGCAGTTCCTTTTCCAGCATATTCATCGGCACATTCGATTCTTCAACACCAGCTGTTGCTTTCATCTCCGGCTTTGGAAGTGCTTTCTTGTTCACCTTTTGATTTTGGTTCAGAGGTATCTTCTCAATCTGCATCGTCACAGCAGGTACCATATAGGGTGGCTTTTCTTCGAGGATGAAATTGTTCAGCGCCTCGATGTCCACCTGTTGGTCGCTGACGATATAGGCAGCAATAAACTTGCCACCAGCTTCACCTTCCATGTCGAAGGCTTGCACAGTGGCATCCTTGATGCCTGGGAACTCACGAATAATAGCCTCCACCTCCTTCAGCTCGATGCGGAAGCCACGAATCTTCACCTGTCCGTCGCGGCGACCCACAAAATCGATGTCACCCGAAGGCAGATAGCGCACAATGTCGCCGGTCTTATATATGCGTGCATATTGCGGATCATCGCTGAAAGGATTGTCGATATACACCTCCGCCGTTTTCTCTGGACGGTTCAGATAGCCTCGGCTTACCTGTGGTCCACTTACCCACAATTCTCCTGCGGCACCTACTGGCAATCGTTGGCCTTTGGGGTCCACAATATAAAGGCGAATATTGTCGAGCGCCTTACCAATAGGTATATTCTTCAATTTCTGCATCACAGGATAGCAGGTCACAAGAATTGTCGTTTCAGTAGGGCCATAGACATTGTACAGATTGTATTCTGTTGGCGGAACGAGCGATGCCAGTTTCTCACCACCAGTTGAAAGGTGCAACAGCGAATGGTTTTCGATACTTGTTGCAAACTGATAGCCCACCTGAGTAGTCATAAAGGAGTGGGTGATATGTTCTCGCTCGAAGTAGTCGTTGAGTGCAATGAGGTCGAGGCGAATTTCCTCGGGTATGATATGTACAGTAGCTCCGCAGGTCAAAGCGGGATACATATCCATCATACAAGCATCAAAGCCATAGCTGGCGTATGCAGCGACATTGTGTTCTGGTTTCAGCTCATAGAAACGCTGATACCAGTTAATAAATGCCACCAGATTTGAGTGTATGAGCTGGCAACCTTTGGGAACACCAGTAGAACCACTGGTGTATAGCATGATGAAAAGCGAAGCAGGTTTGGGCTCAGTGGGCTGTATATCGTCCGATGGCAGACCGGCCAAGTCCTTGGTCAACAGCACATCGCCTTTGTATTCGTCTACTATACTTCTGAGCTCCTGGTCGGCAATAAGCAGTTTGGCACCTGCATCCTGCATCATAAAGTTCAGACGCTCCTTTGGATAAGTCGGGTCAAGAGGCTGGTAGGCGCAGCCAGCCTTCAGAACGCCCAATGACGCTATGGGCATCCACTCACAACGGGGGATGAGCACAGATACTACATCCTCTGAACCTAATCCCATCTTGGCGATATGGCAGGCTATGCGGTCGCTCAATTCATCTACTTCTGTATATGTGTATCGCTTGTCCTTATATACGACAGCGATGTCAAGGGGTGTCGCCTTCGCCTGACGACGGAACATCGAGACAACGGTCTGCGTGGCATCATAGTCCACATTCGTCTGGTTAAAACTGTCGAGCGTCTCAACTTGTGTGTCAGTAACTATGCAGATATCCGTCAAATGAGTATTCGAAAGGAATCCCTCCACCACGGCCTCGTAGCTCTCCAAGAACTGACTGACGAGCATCACACTATATTCATGGGCATTGAACTCAGCCTCTACGCAGTATTGACCATTGCGGATATACGCCTTCACGTAGAGTGGAACCTCAAGGGTGTTGTTATTCAATCGTTGAGCCACCATCGGCTTCCCGCCCAGTGTCAGACTGTCAAACAGGTCACCGTGCCATGCAAAAGTGGTGGCAGTCTGTAAGCCAAGATCGTGGACTGCATCGCTGTAGGTGTAGACTTCATGTGTACGGCATCCTGTCATTTGCTCTTGGTCTGCTCGCAGGAAGTCGAGCACGGTGGTGTCGTCGGTGAACTTGGCATATACTGGCAGTGTCCTAACAAGCATGGCTACCGAGTGAGCCAACAACTTATTGGCACGACCGTTGTGAATGGTATTGAACAGAACTTGGCTGTCGTTGTTATACTTAGCCAACAAATAGGCAAAAGCTGAAGTAAACAGTGTGCTCTTGAAGATGCCGTTTTCTTTGCAAAAGGTATCCACTTTTGCCGTGTCTACTGACATCTTATGTGTCAGCAAGCCCTCTTTCATCCCGTCCTCTTCCAAGTCGGGCAACAAGGGTGAAAAGCAATCGCCACAATCGAATTGTTCAGCAAACCATTTCTTGTCGGCTTCGAATGCCGAAGTCTGTTGCAATTCCGCCTCATCCTTGGCCACTTCTGCCAACGTCTTCGCTTCCGACTCCAAAATCTCGCCTCCATATGCTTTCTCAATATCTGCCAACAACACCTTTCGCGAAGCACCGTCGCAGATAATGTGGTGAATATCCTGCAAAATGTAATAATGCTGAGCATCTTTCAACAGGCGAATGCGGAACAACCTATCGCCCACAATGTTGAACGGCTGAACAAACTTTGCCTTCTCTGATTCAATATCGGTGGTTTTTTCAACACACAGTTTGAACAACTCTGCATCGTCAACGATTTGCACAGGCTCTCCATCCTCACCCTGTTCTATACGGGTAAACAGTGTAGGATGTGCTGCCACAGCTATTTCAATTGCCTTGCAAAGCTTTTCATCATTAAGGCTACCGTCAAGCGTATAGCAATAAGGGATATTATAACAAGCCTCGCCCTGATGGTTGACACATTCTACGTAAAGGCCATACTGAGTCTTGGTTAATGGTGCGGAAATTCTCATATTCAATTATTCTTTATTTCTTTGAGTTCAAACTTAACATGAGTGGTCTTGTGTATGACTGCTATGGTTACAGCCTCAATAGCATAGGCAATGAGGTAGGAGTACCATAGCCATGATGGAGCCAAGCGGGCCATAATCCATAGCACGGGGATAACTGTCAGCGACAAGGCCAGCGAGATGAAGAGTGCTATGCAATGGTGCCCATAGAGCTTGTATACTATCATCAACACATATATGTAGCAGAAGGGAACGAAGCTGATGGCGAAGATGCGCAGGGCACTAACGCCCTCTTGTATAAACGAGGTCTCGTTGGCTCCAAAAAACCTGGTGATTGTTTCTGGGAACAACCAGATGATGGCACAGGTGATTACCATAGCCATGGTAATGAAACGGAACGACTTGCCGATAACCAGACGGAACTTGTCGTTGTCGCCCTTACCCACCTGTATAGCTCCCAGCGACTGGATGGTGCGGCAGGTGCCCGAAATGAACAAATTGTAAATATAAAGGATGTTCATGCACACGGAGAAGGCAAAGATACCTGTTCGGCCTATCGTTGAAAGCACGATGTTGTTGGCACATAGCAGAAGTGCTGTGAGACTAATGGAAGCCAGTGCCAACGGGGCACCCTGTGACACCATTTGTCTGAACACAGTAAACATCTTTTCACCTTTCCAGTACAATTTGAGATGATGGCTGGGATAGCGGAAATGCCAACACATGATGGCAATGCCCACAATATGCCCAACGACAGTGGCCGACGACGAGCCTTCGATGCCCCATCCCAACCACTGGATGAAGACAATGTCGAGGCAGAGGTTGACGACATTGTCAATGAGGATGGCCACAGACACCAGTCGTGGACTGCCATCCACCCCCACCATATTGGCCATTGCCCAAGACAACATATAGGCTGGAGCACCAAGCAATAGTGGGTAGAGATAGTCGCGTGTAGCAACAAAGAGCAACTCGTTGTCGCACAACCACAAGGCAACGGCATCTGTGAATCCCAGTCCACAGAGTGTTTCCAACAAGCCGAAGACCAGACAGAAGACTGTGGAAAGGGTGAAGATGTAAGAGGCACGATTGTAGTCTTTCTTGCCGAGTTGCATACCAACTAGCATACTTGCTCCCGTAGATAGCAACATGCTGATTGTAAACATGAACTGTATGACGGGCTTGCTGAGATTGATGGCACTCACTCCGTCCTCGCCAATGAGGTTGCCCACGATGATGGAGTCAACCACATTGCCTAAACAAGCTGAAAGCGCTATCAGAATGGACGACCACAGAAAGCGCTGGAACTCTGTGTTGAATGCCTTCTTTTCTTCTATATTCATAATAGTTCAGTCATTAAATAATCCGAAACCGACAATGATGGTCAGCCCATGGCTCTTCACTACCATTTAGTTGAAAACAGTCGGGGTGTTACTATCAATGAGAACCAACCCCAGCGCAAGCGATTCTCATCATCGGCACGTTTCAAGCGTTGCATGCTCTCGGTTCCCGTCATCAACGAAAATCCGGCTGCCAACCGCACATCCTTCATCACTGTGTAGGAAGCTTCCACATCCACAACGTGTCCCAAGGTCATGTCTATGTCATCGAGTTTGGTTGCGGTGGCCATATAGTGGTAAGAAGCTTTCAGCCTAAGGTCTTTCATGGGAGAGTATGTCACCCCCCCGTACAGGTTCTGCAAACCTGGCGTAAACCCGTTCAAATAGGTCTTCACATAAAAGAAATCCATCAAGCCATAGAACTTGTGATGAGAACCATAAATGGGATTAAAGCCTCTGATTGCATCGTGTTTCACCAGTCCGATGGTTCCCTTTGATGGCACGGCAAAATACTTATCGCCGCTCAGATAGTCGAAGCCGGCAACTACACCAAACCGTTTGTCTATTTCAAATTGCGCCTTGATACTGGCCATCCAAGCATCTATTTTGATGTTTTCCTCGTTGTGTCCTATCTGTTTATAGTAGGATGCCTCCACATTCAACTTGTTTGGATGATACGAGAGATAACCGCCTATGAGCTGCTGGTATCTGTTATGCGGTTCGTCATTGCCAATACCATCCTTCAACCCACCTTGCATACCGATGTTCATGAAGAGGAGCGACGCTCCAAGCGGCATTTTCGGGACATCATAATGGTACCACGCTGTCAACATGGTCTTGTAAGGCTGTGCACCATCAGCATAGTAGGTGCCGCCATATGTATTCTCAGCATTCTGATTGAAACCCAGAATAAGGTGGGCCTTGTGGCCGTGACCCTCATAGCCCATTTTGAGTACGTCATGCGAAAGAGCGGCCATAGCCCAATCGTTTGGGCCGATGATACGCTCATCGTCATACGACAGGGCCTGACGTCCCATTTGGGCAAGCAGTCCGTTCTTGCCCAATTTGATCCAAGCCTCATAGAGATTGAAGTTGCCCTGTCCTTTTTGCCCCCATATTCCGGAGTGCTGGGCGGTAACTTTTGTTTCCAGACCGCTGCGCTTGTAGTCTATAATGAGTCGCGAACGATTCATCAAGAAATAGGCTGTAGTCATATCTTCTTTTGCGCTCTCTGTCACATCAAAACCGCCAAGGCGCATTTCTCCGTGGCCAAGCATCTGAAGACTGACATCAAGTTGGTTAAGATTCGTGCCGTCGCTATTGGCCGAATCCACCGTCTCTGACGTTTTTTGCATCTCCGTCTGTCTTCCTTTCTCATTATTGTGTTGCGCAGGGCACACAGTGACAATGAAAGAGAGCAAAGAGACAACGTAAGTTCGTTTCATTCGTATTCAAAAAGATTAATGAATCCTGTTAGTTTGAAAACGTTCTGTATATCCTCGTTCAGTTTTTTGATAACCACTCTGCTGCCACCAGCTTTCGCACCCTTAAGGATGCTGATCAAGATGCGCAGTCCGCTTGAAGCGATATATTCCAACTTTTCGCAGTCGATAACCACATCGAGTCCGTTAGTATTATAAAGTGGTTGAAGAGTCTTGTCTACTTCTGCAGCAGCTGCAGTGTCGAGTTCTCCCTCAAGAGTGACAAGGAATTTGTCGTCTAATTGTTGAATGGTTGTTTTCATATTCTTCAAAGTTTATGATGCTGTAAATTGTTCTTTTATATCTAATAGTCCTTACGAAGCTTCAGCACATTCTTTCCGCCAATGCGCTCATAGTTGATAGAGTCCATCATCTGGCGCACCAAAAAGATTCCCAATCCTCCCACAGGCCGTTCTTCTGCGGAGAGTGTGGTGTCGGCAGAAGCGGCCTCTGTCGGGTTGAACGGGATGCCCGTGTCGGTGATGACAAACCTGAGTCGGTGCCCGTCGGATGTCACTTTAATATTTATTTCGCCTGTGCTGCCTGCGGGATAGGCATATTCCATTACATTCACCACGGCCTCTTCCACAGCCAATCGCAACTGGCTGGCCAACGACTTGCCAATGTTCAGACGGTTCATCACATCCTTCACGAATATGCCCAGCTGCTCCACTTGTTTCACATCGTTCTGAACGGTTATTTCTTCGTCGAGCAGAAGTGTTTCTTCTACAGGCTCATACATGAGGGTGAGAATCGTCATATCATCGGTTTGCTCTGTATCCCTTGTAAAGCTATTCAACGCATCGATGATTTTTTCCACCAACTGCTCAGGGACAATTGTATTGCACTCTGCAAGCACGTGACTTATCCTCTCCACCTTAAACTGTTCCTTTTGGGCATTTCTTGCCTCAGTCAGTCCGTCGGTATAGAGGAAAAGCGCAGAGCCTTTCTCCATTGCGTACCCCTGCATCTCATAGGAGAAATCGGCAAAGAGACCAATAGGCAGATTGGCTTTCACATCCATCAATCTGCATTCTGTATGGGAATCGGAAGAACTGCCTGCCTGCTTTTTGATGATGAAAGGCACCTCATGGCCGGCATTGCAGAAACGCAAATGCCCAGAAGGAAGATCGAGCACACCGACAAACAAGGTCACAAAGAAATTCTCTTTGTTGTTGCGGCAGGCCATTTCGTTCAGTTGGGTCATGATGTGTGCAGGGTTGTTTTCACGCGAAGCTATGTTCCTGAAAAGAGCTTGTACAATGGCCATGACAAGTGCCGAGGGTACTCCTTTTCCACTCACGTCCCCGATACAGAAGAAGAGTTTGTCATCGCGGACGAAGGCATTGTATAAGTCGCCGCCAACAGACTTGGCTGGTATTTGCAGCCCCTTTATACTAATATCTTTCGAATTGGCAAACATCTCTTCTGGTGAAGGCAACAACGTTTTTTGTATTTCGCTGGCAATATGTAGTTCACCTGCCATTCGCTCCTGTTCCAAGGACTTCTTTTTCAACATGTCCTCATTGCGCACAAAACGCCTGATCATGAACAAAAGGATACCAAAAGCCAATAGAAGGAGCAACAAGATGCGCAAACGAAGGCTGGTCAGTTCTTCATACACCTCATCGTCGTAACACACCACTGCTATCTGCCAATGGGGCTTACCTCTCATGTTGGCATAGAAAACAGTGCCTTTCTTCCCCTCGTATTTGAAACGGACAAGCTTGCTTCTGCGCGAACTGCTCAGGCTACGTTTGAAAGTGCTATCGTTGATAAGCTTAACGATATAGTCGGTGGTCTGTCGCTTGACATTACTTTCTGCTGGGAGTGCTATAGGTATTCCGGCTTCTGTCAGCAACAGATTGAATGATGATGGCAGGATGTGTCGGCTATTGATAGTGTCGGCCAACCAGTCAAGAGCCATATCTATACCTGCAACGCCCACTTTTTCACCCGATTTATTGCGCACTCCGATAACATATGACGTGACAGATGTCCGAGCCCCTTCTACATCCTCATAGGGATCTACCCAAACACCGTCATCGGCATCGAGGGCTTTCTGAAAGAAAGGCCTTGTGGTATAGTCGTGTTTGTCGCCAGCAATCTGACTCATCGTGATACCTTCGCTGGTCAACAATGCATAGGGTTCGAACAAACGTCCCTTCTGGGGATAATAGTTTGGCACAAAAGTCATAAAGCCACCATGCACATAGCGGCTCACCGTCACCAATCGCTCCACCGACTTGTACACCGAGTCGGGATGATACAAATTACTTCTGATATCCCATAGATGATATTTCAAGACATCTTCTGTGGCATTCAGCGAATTTTTTATCAGTATAGCCTTGAATGTCAGTTCGTTCTCAGCGCGTTTTTCCAAATGGCGTTCCATCATTTTGTATGTGTAATAATACTGCGCTGCTGACACCAGTTCTATCAAGATGGCTGCCGTGACAATTATCAACAACCCCTTTCTTTTCTTGAGGGATAACAAATAATCTTTCAGCTGGCTCATGAAACTATGTTTTCGGTGTGATCTGTACAATTAGATAAATCGCCACAAAGATAATATGTTTTTTTAGAAATTAGTAACTATTTGTTCATTTTTTTAGTCCGCAAAAGTGTTTTCTTAAAATAAAAAAATACAAGAAATAAAAAGTGAAATGGCAGACTACGAAGTAAAAAAGAACATTCCCTACCGTTTCCATGCATGTCTGAACAAAAACAACCCTGTCTAAAACGCTCTAAGGATGAAAAAATGTCAAATAATATTCTCCGTTTCATCATTATTTCTTATCTTTGCAATCAAAAGACAACAGCCATATCAACAAATCAAAAACTATCAGACATGATGCAGAAAATCAAATTATTGTCGGTTTTGTTCGTCACAGGATGTGTCGTGCCAAGCGCTTTTGCACAATATCCCAGTTTGACCAAGAAAACGAAACGCTACGGACACGTGTATTGCGAAGGAAATGTCATGGAAGGGTTCCCCGAGATTACCGCCGACAACTGGAAGGGCGGTGTGCAGATTGAGTCTTTGGAGGATGTGGGCGACCAAGAACCAACCATCCGCTGGAACAAGCCCTATGCACATCCATACCACCAAGTGATGCTGGCGCAACAGGCCTACGAATATGTGTTGGAAAATGCTGGTGCCACGCTGCCATGCCGCGATGAACTCGACCGAAAAATCATTGAGGAGGTGCGCACTGGCAAGCCGTTCTTCGCCTCTGATGCCAAACCCGACAGCTATCAATTCAAGGACCGTCGAATGCCAATAGACTCATGGACCATCGGCATTATCAGCGATATACAGCAGATTGGAGGACTTCCTCAGTACAAGAAATGGAAGTCGTACAAAGACACCGATTACGACGGAATGCCCGACGAATGGGAAATTGCCCACGGGCTGAACCCACACGACTCGTCGGATGCCAACCAAGACTGTACGGGCGACGGCTATACAAATATCGAGAAATACATCAACGGCATCCGATAACCCGCCTGCAAATGTTCTCCTGTGTCGGCTCTGGACAGGAGAAAAGGATAATGAAGAGAAAGGAAGACCAAGCATCTGCAACGATAAAAGCCTGACTTGGTTGACTCATATGAACTTATTACCGAAAAGGCAATACAAATCTTGCAGGGCGAAAGTAACCTTTCGCCTTGCCACAAATCATGCTTTGCGAGGTGAAAACGACCTCTCACCTGGCAATAAGTTATTAATCGCAGGCCGAAAGATTATCTTTTGAAGGGCAAAAGATTATCTTTCACAAGGCGAAAAGTCATCTTTTGTAGGATGAAAGATAATCAATCATGGGCAAAAAATTGACATTTTCCACCCCAAAAGATATTGAAACTACCATGACAAAAGGACTTTCGGATTCTCTGACTATATGCCTACACTCGGCATAAAATAGGGTAAGACCCCAGCAGAAACCACAAGCGGCACCTCGACTGACACCTGCTCAATCATCGATGAATTAAATACAATATTCGCGAATCTAAGTGCAAAGATAATGATAAAAAAGGCGGATTCCAAAAAAATAGATTTTTTAACACCCATTTGCTCCAAACTGTCAATTATTTTCCACACATAATGCCGCTTGAAAGGAAAAAAGAACGAAAACTTGCATAATCTCTCGAAAAGGACTATCTTTGTAGATGGTTCTTCAATAACTATTGCCTTGCTCCATGATGATGCAAAAATTTATCCTTGAACACCGTGAGGAAGATGTGCGCAAACTGGCTCTCAAAGCTGCGCACTATCCCGATATTGACCTGACGTACGCCCTGCAGCAAATTGCCGGATGGCAAACGGCAAGGAAAAAAATACCATCGTGGGCGGCTGTCGATGGCATAGTATACCCTCCCCACTTGTCTATGGAGCAATGTTCCAGTGAGGCTACGGCCCGATACAAGCAGCAGGTGGCAGTGGGTTTGCTGGAAACGAACACGACAAGAACTGCTGACAGTGACACAGCATCCTGTCTTGTTGACCTTACAGGAGGACTGGGTGTTGACTTCTCGTTCATGGCACGGGCTTTCGGAAAGGCAGTCTATGTGGAGAGACAAGAACATTTATGCAAGGCTGCACAAGGCAATTTCAAATTGCTTGGACTGAACCACGTCAGTGTGGTGGAGGAAGACGCAGTGAAATACTTGCACAAAATGGACAAAGTGTGCATGTTATTTCTGGACCCTGCACGCCGCAACGAACACGGCGGACGCACTTATGCCATTGACAATTGTACGCCCGATATTCTTGCCATCCGTGAAGAACTGCTGGAAAAAGCCCAATGGGTGATGGTGAAACTGTCGCCCATGCTCGACTGGCACAAGGCTGTTGCCGACTTGGGAGAGCCATATGTTCACCAAATACACATCGTGGCAGTAGGCAATGAGTGCAAAGAGCTGTTGGTGGTAATGTCGAAACAACACGTGTCAGATTCGCCGACAGTATTCTGTGTCAACGATGAAATGGTGTTTTCTTATGGCCCATCTATAAAAAAAGAAGCTTACGGTGCGGAGACAAATGGCACAAGTTGTTCTACAACCCTTGCCCAACAAGCAACACTTACCGCCACCCTACCCCAGCAGTACTGTTTCCTCTACGAGCCACATGCTGCCATTATGAAAGCAGGCTGCTTTGAAACACTCCAACAGCAATTCAGCGTAAAAGCAATAGGAGCCAATAGCCATTTGTTCGTTTCGACCGATTTCATCGAGGACTTCCCAGGGCGAAAATTTAAAATTTGCGCCATTTCATCGATGAACAAGAAGGAAATAAAGGCCATGCTCTCTGGAGCCAGCCACGGGGTAGGCCAAGTGACCAAAGCCAATATCACAGTAAGGAATTTCCCCATGAGTGTGGATGAATTACGAAAACGGCTTAAATTGACAGACGGAGGAGACTTCTATCTGTTTGCCACCTCAGTGAACAAGCACACACACATTTTGCTGCTTTGCCAAAAACTTAGCCTGTCTACTCCGTAGCACTCTTTAAAAAACCTAAATTATTTAGGTGTTTTTTCTCCTTTCTTGTTGAAATTGATTAACTTTGCATGATTTTAGTAGTACTTCCTACTGAAAGCACTGCACGGATGCGTACAAAAAAAACATCACTACGCAAAGAATACAAACCTTATTTGTGGATTTCATAATATGTCATCAATTGTAATTAAGAAAGTTAACTCGAAGAAAGACCTAAAGACTTTCATAGATTTTCATTACGATTTATATGCGGGCAACGCATACGATGTGCCCAATCTTTTCAGCGACGACTTAAAGACACTCAGCAAAGACAAGAATGCTGCATTCGACTTTTGTGAGGCCGACTATTTCCTGGCCTACAAAGACGGCAAGCTGGTGGGTCGCGTGGCTGCCATCATCAACCATAAAGCCAACGAGCGTTGGAAACGAAAGACAGTGCGATTTGGGTGGATTGATTTCGTAGACGATATGGAAGTGAGTGGCGCCCTTTTGAAAGCCGTCGAGGATTTCGGCCGTGAACACGGCATGACCGAAGTGGTGGGTCCGTTGGGATTCACCGATTTCGACCCCGAAGGCATGCTTACCTTTGGATTCGATGAATTGGGTACCATGGCCACCATCTACAACTATCCCTACTATCCCGAGCACATGGAGAAGTTGGGCGGCTGGGAGAAAGACAACGACTATGTGGAGTTCAAGATTTTTGTTCCTGAGCAGATTCCCGAGAAGATGGTGAAAATCTCAGAGATGATTATGAAACGCTACAATCTGCACATACGTACACTGACGAAAAAAGAGATATTCGAAGGAGGCATGGGCAAGAGGATTTTCGCGCTGATAAACGACACATTCCAAGACCTTTACGGTTTCTCGCAACTCTCAGACAAACAAATAGACCAGTATGTTGACATGTACCTGCCGCTGGCCGACCTCAATCTGATTCCCATTGTTGAAGATTGGTCTACCGACGAACACAAACTGGTGGGCGTGGGCATCACCATCCCATCGCTTTCGCATGCCCTGCAGAAATGCCGCAAAGGCAGGCTGCTGCCTTTTGGTTGGTGGCATGTGCTGCGGGCACTGAAGATGCACAAGACCAATATCGTTGATTTGGAGATGATAGGCGTACTGCCAGAATACCGTTCCAAAGGTGTCAACGCCTTGATGTTCTACCACCTCATACCCTGGTACAACAAGTATGGCATTGAATGGGGTGAGAGCCAAGTGGAAATGGAAACCAACGAGAACGTACAAGGGCAGTGGAGCTATTTCCATACGGTGAACCACAAGCGCCGCCGCTGCTACAAGAAAGAAATCGGTGAAGAATAAAGATATTTGACCAGCAAAAAGCAAAAAGGCAAACGACATGGCAGAAGAAATCAACAAACTAGCCGGTGAACAAGCACAAGTGATGTATGGTGACGAGGAAATCAGACACCTTTCCGACGTGGAACACATCCGCACCCGTCCTGGAATGTATATCGGACGACTGGGCGACGGCTCCATTGCTGAAGACGGCATCTATGTGCTATTGAAAGAGACCATAGACAATTCGATTGACGAATTCCGCATGAATGCGGGAAAGCGCATTGAAATAGATATCGAGGATAACCTACGGGTGAGCGTGCGCGACTATGGACGCGGCATCCCACAAGGCAAGTTGTTGGAAGCAGTAAGCCAACTCAACACGGGCGGCAAATACGACTCTAAGGCCTTCAAGAAGAGTGTGGGAATGAACGGCGTAGGCATCAAGGCGGTGAACTTCTTGAGCTCTCGATTCGAAGCTCGTAGTTTCCGCGACGGGCAGGTGCGCTCGGTGGTCTTTGAACGCGGCATCCTGAAAAGCGACAAGACAGAGCCGACAACAGACGAAAACGGCACTTATATCTTCTTTGAGCCCGATGCCACTCTGTTCAAGAACTATCAATTCCACAACGACATTGTGGAGATTATGCTCCGCAATTACACCTACCTGAACACTGGACTGGCCATCATGTATAACGGCAGGCGGATTTTGAGCCGCAACGGATTGGAAGACTTGCTCAACGACAATATGACCACCGAGGGAATCTATCCCATTATCCATCTGAAAGGTGAGGATATTGAGATTGCCTTTACGCATACCAACCAGTATGGTGAAGAGTACCACTCGTTTGTAAACGGACAGCACACCACTCAGGGAGGAACCCATCAGAGCGCCTTCAAGGAGCACATTGCCAGAACCATCAAGGAATACAGCGGGAAAAACCTGGAATTTGGGGATATCCGCAACGGTTTGGTGGCTGCCATTGCAGTGAATGTAGAAGAGCCGATGTTCGAAAGCCAGACCAAGATAAAACTGGGTAGCCTTACCATGAGCCCTAACGGTGTGAGTGTGAACAAGTATGTGGGCGACTTCATCAAACAGGAAGTGGACAACTATCTGCACAAGCATACCGACGTGGCAGACGTGATGCTGCAAAAAATCAATGAGAGCGAAAAGGAGCGAAAAGCCATGGCCGGTGTCACAAAACTGGCCCGTGAGCGTGCCAAGAAGGCCAATCTGCACAACCGCAAATTGCGCGACTGCCGCATTCACTTCAGCGATGTGAAAAACGAACGTAAGGAGGAGAGCTGCATCTTCATCACCGAGGGCGACTCTGCGAGCGGAAGCATCACCAAGAGCCGTGACGTGAACACACAGGCTGTGTTCTCTTTAAGAGGCAAACCGCTGAACACTTTCGGACTGACAAAGAAAGTGGTCTACGAGAACGAGGAATTCAATCTGCTACAAGCAGCCCTTGATATAGAAGACGGACTGGACACCTTGCGCTACAACAAGGTGATTGTGGCCACCGATGCTGATGTCGACGGCATGCACATTCGTCTGCTCATCATCACTTTCTTCCTGCAGTTCTTCCCCGAACTCATCAAGAAAGGGCATGTCTACGTGCTACAGACACCGTTGTTCCGCGTACGTGCCAAGCGCACAAAGATAAAGAACAAGAAAGTGCTTGCAGAGGAGGATGCTCGCATAGCAGCACTCAACAACAAGGCAACCAAGACCGATTTCATCACCCGCTATTGCTATAGTGAGGAGGAGCGCATAGAGGCCATCAGCCTTTTAGGTCCCGACCCTGAAATCACTCGTTTCAAAGGACTCGGTGAAATATCACCCGACGAATTTGCGGGATTCATCGGACCCGACATACGGCTTGAACAAGTGACACTCCACAAAACCGACCAAGTGCAGAAACTGCTAGAATACTATATGGGAAAGAACACCATGGAGCGCCAAAACTTCATCATCGACAACCTTGTCATAGAGGAAGACCGTCCAGAGGAAGACGCAGTTTACGATGCTTGACGTGGAAGGTATCTCGTGTAAAAAACCAGTTTGTCTGTTTTCAAGATAACTGTTATTCTATGCAATGTGCTTAGTAACATAGTAGAAACATTTTTAGAAGACCAACATGATTGGCCCAAAACGTATATGAAAAAGATTATTATTACAGTCATCGCCATCCTTTTGTTTGTTATCACTTCCAACGCACAGTTCCGACTGAACTTAGGCGGCAACAGTCCACTGCGCAAATTGCAGTTGGCCGAGATGGCTATCAACAACCTTTATGTGGATACCGTTGACGAAAGCAAACTAGTGGAAGACGCCATTCGAGGCATGTTGGAGAAGCTGGATCCTCACAGCAGTTACGCCACACCTAAAGAGGTGAAAGCACTGAACGAACCGCTGCAAGGCAATTTCGATGGCATCGGTGTCCAATTCAATATGATAGAAGACACACTGCTCGTTATTCAACCTGTTGTGAAAGGCCCATCGGAGAAAGTGGGAATTCTGGCAGGCGACCGTATTGTGAATGTCAATGACACGGCCATTGCAGGTGTCAAGATGTCTCGCGAAGACATCATGAAACGTCTGCGCGGTCCTCGAGGAACAAAAGTCAAACTGGGTATTGTGCGGCGTGGTGTTCCAAATGTGATGTATTTCACTGTCACACGCGACAAGATACCTGTGAAAAGTATCAACGCGGTCTATATGATTCGTCCGGAGATAGGATACATACGTATTGAGAATTTCGGTGCAACCACTTACAACGAATTCATGACTTCGCTCAACAAATTGAAGGCGCAGGGCATGAAGAACTTGATTCTCGACCTTCAGGAAAATGGCGGCGGATACTTGCAGGCTGCCGTGCAGATTGCCAACGAATTCCTGACAAGGGGCGACTTGATTGTATACACTGAAGGGCGCAAGTCGGGCCGCTCGGAATTCAAGGCTGAAGGCAACGGACAAATGCTAACTGGCAAGGTGGTGGTTCTTGTCAATGAATTCACAGCATCTGCAGCAGAGATTGTTAGCGGAGCCATTCAAGACCAAGACCGAGGTCAGATTGTGGGACGTCGTTCCTTCGGCAAGGGACTGGTACAACGCCCCATCGACCTGCCCGACGGTTCAATGATTCGACTCACCATTGCCCATTATTTCACACCTTCTGGCCGATGCATTCAAAAGCCATACAAGAAAGGTGATTTGAAAGAATACGAACAAGACTTTGACAACCGCTTGAAGCATGGCGAACTGACCAACCCTGACAGTATCCATTTCGCAGACTCACTGAAATTCAAAACCCTTCGAATGCAACGTACTGTCTATGGAGGAGGAGGCATTATGCCAGACCATTTCGTCCCACTCGACACCTTGCAGTACACGCGCTTCCACCGCCAGTTGGCCTTGAAGAACATTATCGTCAACAGCAGCCTCCGATATATCGATGACAATAGACAACAGTTGAAGACACAATATCCGACATTTGAAGCATTCGACAAAGGATTCGAAATACCTCAACTGGTTGTCGACCAAATTGTGGCAGAAGGTTCCAAACAGAAAGTCACTCCCAAAGACCAAGAGGAATTGGAGCGCACCATGCCTTATTTGCGTCTGCAACTCAAGGCGCTCGTAGCACGCGACCTTTGGGATATGAGCGAATACTTTCAAATCATGAACGAACATAACCACATTGTCAAAAAAGGTATTGAAGTCATCTCGACGAGATAAAACCATAATTGTTACAGGTTTTAAAGACATGAAACCGAAAAAAAGTATTCTTTTTGTCTGTCACGGGAACATCTGTCGCAGCCCAATGGCTGAGTTCATCATGAAAGACTTGGTTGCGAAAACAGGTCTTGCTGACAGTTTTCACATTGAGTCGGCAGCTACATCAACGGAGGAAATTGGCAATGAGGTATATCCGCCGGCACGGAGAAAACTGGCGGAACATGGTATTTCTTGCAAAGGAAAGACAGCACGTCAGATGCAGTGTCGGGACTACAACCGTTTTGATCTACTGATTGGTATGGACAATTGGAATATCCGCAACATGACAAGCATTTGTGGCGGAGATCCAGAACACAAGATACATCTTCTTTTGGATTTCACCGAGCATCCAAAAGAAATTGCCGATCCCTGGTATACTGGCGATTTCGAAAAAGCCTGTCAGGAAATTCTGACAGGCTGTAAAGCTCTTTTGAAGGTGCTACAATAAATCATGCCATCAGGGCACTGCCACCTTCCTACCTTCCACCACGTATACGCCCTTGGGCAACTGTTCAATGCTGCCTGTTATTGTTACGCCCTGTAGGTTGTAGATGGCGAAGGACTGTTTGGTCATGTT
>CACZPU010000033.1 GCA_902783165.1 uncultured Prevotellaceae bacterium | reverse complement strand
CCTTTGTAGTTTGTATAGAGATTCTCCATGATTTGGCGGATGCGCAGGTTGTACTTGCCGTTTTGGTCGAAGAGGATGTCGCGGCCATAGAGGGCTGCTTCTTGCAGATAATAGATGAAGGTCTTCTGTTTCAGCGAGAGGTTTTCAAACCCTTCTACTTTGTAGCGTAGCATTTGCAGGTCTGCAAAACGCTCATTGCTGTACTCAAAAGTTCCTTCCAATTTGTCCGACGAAGCCGTTTTGGAACTGTTCTGTTGAGCATTCGTCGTGCCTGCTCCAACAGTCATCAGTGCTGTAATCATCATTGTTTTTACTGTCTTGTTCATTCTGTCTGATATCGTATGTTTATTTATCTGCGTTTTTCTCAAGTGCGCCTTTCCTTCCTGATGGCCTGTGGCTCTCCGCCTGTTGGGGCGATGTTGCCTTCAGTCGCATCGGTATCGCGTCGATAGCGCTCCGGTGTGGTTCCTGTTGCCTTGCGGAAAGCAGCGAAAAAGGACTGCCGATTCTTAAATCCCACCAGCGTTCCAATGTCATCAACAGAATAGGGGAGCATTCGGGCGTCCTTCAGGTAGCGTTTGGCATCTTGGATGCGGTAGCCATGCACTATGTCAGCATAGGCCATTCCATATTCATCTTTGATGATGCGTGACAATTTTGACGCCGACACCTCCAGCATTTCCGCCAGTGTTTGAGCGGAAAAGTCTGGCTCCCGATACTTCTTGCCCTTGATGAGGATGGCGTCAATACGGTCTTTGTGAATTCCCTGCTTGTGCATTTCGCCTGCAAAGTTATAAATTATTTTTCCGACTTGATGGTTCGGACAGTCATTTTTAAGCTTTCTAAAGAATTCCGCTTGGCATCCTCGTCGCCTATTGGGCAACCTCTTCTTCTCCAGGAAGTTCGTTGATGGCATCTATGTCCACCACCGTCATGTTGCGCAGCACCTCTTTGAACTCCTTGTGTGGATAGAACTGCACTTTCATCTTGAACACATTCTGGTTTCCCAGTTCTTCAGGCGTTTCAGCGCTGTGTGCATTAAAGGTGGGTTTGAGAGTGCCAATGCCCTCAATCTGCACGCTGTGACCCATTGTGAAATAAGTTCGCAGGCGGTTTGACATAGCGCTGGCGATGCCTTTCACTTGAGCTTCCGACACTCCCTGTGCCATTACGCACTCCTTCACAAAATCCTCGAACTTAATCGGATCATAACTAAACTGCTCCATCACCCATGCCTCATGTTGCTGATGATCAGGGCCAAGAATCTTTTTCTTTCTTTTTCTATACGGTATAGCCATAGAGTTTTCCTTTGTAGTGACAATTGTAATACGTGTGTTTTGTCTGCAAAATTACGAAAAAACTTTCGATTCCACAATACCTTCATTTCACAGGCACGTGCCCTTCGTCTCCTAAACCGATGTCGTCGACATCGGTTGACCGACCTCGTCGACATCGCCGCACCGACCTCGTCGACGTCGGTTTTGAGGTGCTGAGTAACCCTCCAATAGGATAGGGGAGAAATCCTAGAGGGCATCATGCTGTTAGGTGAAGAGTCTTTTTGGGAGATATGCATATAATTATGTTCACGAGAGCTTATATAATAATAAATAATGTGTAAAACGGAGGAGCTATTGGATAATGGGCGACTCGAAACAGTCTTTTCATAGACCTATTGTAAACCCTCATTGGAGTGAAAGTCACACGAAGTGATATCCTTGCCCCCATAAGAGCGGCTTTCTATAAATGCAGTAAAGGTTATTCCACTCGTTGCAGTTAGGCTTGCCCGTTCTTTCATATGTGACTTGCTTGCTAAGTCATGTATGCTTTGCCTACAAGCCTTTCTGTGCCGATGGAATAGCCTTTTTGCCATTCTCTTTAGCCGTGTTCAATGCTCGATTCTGCCCATAAATTGGGCGAATTTATAAAGGAGGCAGTTGCCCCTCTAAACGGGTGAAAGCACCCTTTGTGACCGCCTTTGAGGGTCTTTTTAGTGTTTTCCTGCCATAATTGTGTCCTCAACCTCCTATTTTG
>CACZPU010000032.1 GCA_902783165.1 uncultured Prevotellaceae bacterium | reverse complement strand
TGGAGAGGTGGCGGAATTGGTAGACGCGCTACTTTGAGGGGGTAGTGTCAAGTGCGACGTGGGAGTTCGAGTCTCCTCCTCTTCACACAAAAACAAGAATTTCCCAATTGGGAACTTTGCGGAAATAGCTCAGTTGGTAGAGCACAACCTTGCCAAGGTTGGGGTCGCGGGTCCGAGTCCCGTTTTCCGCTCTTCTTCTAGGTTGATGAAGAAATAAGCTGATTTTTCAAGAAACACAAAATTACATGAATTTATACTTAAGATATTTCGATAGTGAGACATTGGTTTCCAATGTCGATGAGGCTTTAGATTTCCTTCGTTCCATTCCAGAAATCGGCATAACCCCCGACCTTGAAGAGGATATTCGCAGCTATGCGTCAAGCGATGTATATTATCCCAAACGCTATAAAGTACGTCCAAGAGTTTATTTCATCATCATCAAGACTGAGGCTGCAACCATGCTTGACTTCAAGCAGAAAAAAGCACTTCGTTCAAATATCATTGCTGAGGGTGAGCAGCGCGAGATGGTGCCTCCTGTTGTGGCGCGCTTGAACGAGGACCGTCCAGGATGGTATGAGGCATCTCTTGATTTCAAGCGGGTAGTTATGGTTCCTTCTACTGGGAAACATGAGTACCGCGATACCCTGTTTGTTGCGCAATTGAAAGCCAATAGCGGCATGGATGCCTATAGCCGCATTGTTGAACATCTTCGTGAGCGTGTTGACAACCGTAGTCAGTTCCCCTCCGCTAAAGGCAAGAATTTCAGGTTTAAGTATTTAGGCTATTGGAAATGAACAAGGTAATGCTTATTGGAAATGTCGGTAAAGATCCCGATGTAAGATACTACGATCAAGATCAGGCTGTTGCACAGGTTCCTTTGGCAACAACCGAGCGTGGTTATTCGCTTCCGAATGGTACGCAGGTTCCTGACCGTACAGATTGGCACAATCTTGTGTTCTATAGGAATCTGGCCAAGATTGTGGAACAGTATGTGCATAAAGGCGACAAACTCTATGTGGAGGGACGTATCAGATACCGTTCGTATGACACGCAGAAGGGTGAGCGCCGTTATGTAACTGAGATATTGGTCGAGAACATGGAGATGCTTACACCTAAGCAAACGCAGCAACAGACTCCTATCAACTCAGAACCCGCTTCATCCACTTCATCGGATAACAATTCAGAAGTATTACCGTTCTAAGATGGAAATGGTTTCAATACAATCAGTTCTGACGCAGGTGCATTTCCTTGAACCTGAGTTTGGTTCTATATTGTCCGGGATATTAACCATTTTCCTACTTGTACTGTCGGGCTTTGCCAGCGGCTCGGAAATAGCCTTTTTCAGTCTTTCACCTACCGATCTGAGTGAAATGGACACTGAAAAAATCGCGGCCGACCGACACATACAGATGTTGCGAGAAGACAATGAGCGCACATTGGCAACCATTCTCATCACCAATAATTTCGTCAATGTGACCATTATCATGCTGTGCAACTATATGTTCAGCCATCTGGTGGATTTCGGAAATGCCTATTGGCTTCAATTTCTGACCATCACAGTTCTTCTCACATTCCTTCTTCTTCTCTTTGGCGAAATCATTCCTAAGATTTATGCAAGGCAGAAACCTCTGGCTTTTTGCCGTCGGGTGGTTGGTGGAATCCTCTTTATGAGAAAACTGTTTTGGCCTCTGGAGTCAATTCTGCTGAGAAGTGGAATCCTTGCTGAGAAAGTGGTGCAGCACGAGAAACATGTGTTGAGTGTTGACGACTTGGAACAAGCCTTGGAGCTGACCGATAAGGAAGATATCCGTGAAGAGCAAAGCATGTTGCAAGGCATTATCCGTTTTGGCGACGAAACAGCCAAAGAGGTGATGACCAGTCGTCAGGATGTGGTCGACTTGGATATCAAGAGCAGTTTCGCTGATGTGCTCCAATGTGTCGTGGAGAACAATTACAGCCGTATTCCTGTATATCAAGACAACTCCGACAACATCCGTGGCGTGCTTTATATCAAGGACTTGCTTCCACATTTGGGCAAACCGAAAAATTTCAGATGGCAAAGTTTGATACGCCCTCCTTATTTCGTGCCGGAGACAAAGAAGATTGACGACCTCCTGCACGAGTTTCAAGAGAACAAGGTTCATATAGCCATTGTAGTCGATGAGTTTGGAGGCACCAGTGGCATTGTTACGCTCGAGGATATTCTTGAGGAAATAGTGGGAGAGATTAATGACGAGTACGACGAGGAGGAAAAGACATTCACCCGACTGAACAAGAATACATACATCTTCGAAGGGAAAACACTGTTGAGCGATTTCTCCAGAATACTGAACATCAGTGTTGAGGAATTCCAGGAAGTGGAGGGCGATGCTGACACGCTTGCCGGCTTGCTGCTCGAAATAAAAGGTGATTTCCCGAAAATCCACGAGAAGTTGGAGTATAAGAATTACGTCTTTGAAATCCTCCAATTGGAGGAGCGCCGCATCTCGCGCGTTAAAGTGGTCATCAAGGATAGCGAACCAAAAGAGGACTCCGACTGATGCCACTCCTTTCCATTGAGTCTTATCAAGATGCTCGTTTTGGCATCTGGGAAATGTCAGACAGCCCTTCCGATTATCATGAATGGTATGCGGAAGCCTCGTTGCTGTACAAATCGGAGGCGCGCCGTAAGGAATATGTCTTTGTCAGGGCTTTGCTTGAGAGAATGACCGGAGCCAAACAAGTCATTCTGCACGATAAGTCAGGAAAGCCTTATCTTGATGGCAACATGCAAATCAGCTTGAGTCACACCAAGGGATATTGTGCTGTCATTGTCTCGGATTCCCGTGCCGTGGGCATTGATATCGAGTATATGAGCGACCGGGTCGATAAGATTGCCCGGAAGTTTATTCGTAATGATGAACCGATGGCAACAACCATCCAGAAACTGTTGCTTTGGTCGGCAAAGGAGGCTGTTTACAAATTGTTCTCGTCCTACCGACTCGATTATTTTGAAATGCGTGTTTTTCCTTTCGAAGTTTCCTGGCAAGGCATCATGAGAATTGAAAACCTTCGAAACCACTCCATTGTCGATGTGGCCTATCGTGTGTGTCAGAATTATGTCCTGACCTATACCATAGGCGACAATTCTTGATAACAAAAAAGGATAGTTAAGCGATTTGGTTGCCTCTCCCGCTGTGGGGAAGAGCATGGCGCTTGGTCGCACCTTCCTTTGTCACTTAACTATCCTTTTGCCAAGACCTGTTGTTCGTCTCAGCAATTATCCATTAATAGCTGCGTGCGATGATGACACGCTGCTTGGCAGGCTTACCCGAAACCATGTCGATGCCCGGTGTCTGCTCAACGCCGAAGGGCACGCAACGGATGGTTGCCTGGGTTTCTTCCTTTATCTTCGCCTCTGTTTCGGCAGTGCCGTCCCAGTGGCAAAGGAAGAATCCGCCGTCTTTCACTTTCTCCTTGAACTCTTCGTAGTTGTCGCACTCGAAGATGTGTGCATCGCGATAGGCCTTTGCCTTGTTGAAGATGTTCTGCTGGATGTCGTCAAGAAGTTGCTCCACATATTTCACAATACCTTCGAGCGAGTGGGTTTCCTTCTCGAGAGTGTCGCGGCGCATCACTTCGATGGTGTTGTTCTCCAAGTCTCTGCCACCCATGACGAGGCGCACTGGCACACCCTTCAGTTCGTAGTCGGCGAACTTGAAGCCCGGACGCTTGTTGTCTGCATCGTCATATTTCACGCTGATGCCGGCAGCACGCAGTTCGTTGATGACTGGTTGCAATTTCTCTGTGATGGCAGCCAGTTGCTCTGCACCCTTGGTGATGGGAACGATAACCACCTGGATAGGAGCGAGGCGCGGAGGAAGAACGAGTCCGTTGTCGTCGCTGTGAGTCATAATCAGGGCACCAATCAGACGAGTGGAAACGCCCCACGATGTTGCCCAAACATATTCTGGCTTGTTCTCCTTGTTGAGATATGTCACGTCGAAAGCCTTTGCGAAGTTCTGGCCGAGGAAGTGGCTCGTGCCGCTTTGAAGGGCCTTGCCGTCTTGCATCATTGCCTCGATGGTGTAGGTGTCGAGTGCACCGGCGAAGCGTTCGGTTTCACTCTTCACACCCTGAACAACAGGAACGGCCATCCATTCTTCGGCAAACTTGGCATATACTTTGAGCATCTTCTGTGCTTCTTCTTCTGCTTCCTCGCGGGTGGCGTGAGCAGTATGGCCTTCCTGCCACAGGAATTCGCTGGTGCGGAGGAATGGACGTGTGCGCATTTCCCATCTCATCACATTGCACCACTGGTTGCACATCAGTGGCAGATCGCGCCACGACTGAATCCAATTCTTATATGTGTTCCAGATAATGGTCTCCGATGTAGGACGTATAATCAGTTCTTCTTCCAGTTTTGCTGTGGGGTCCACTTCCACACCGCTCTTGTCTTCCTTTGCGCGCAGGCGGTAGTGAGTCACCACGGCACATTCCTTGGCAAAGCCTTCCACATGTTCTGCCTCACGAGAGAGGAACGATTTGGGGATGAGAAGTGGGAAATAGGCGTTCTGTGCTCCGGTCTCCTTGAACATCAGGTCGAGCTGATGCTGCATCTTCTCCCATATTGCGTAGCCATAGGGCTTGATGACCATACATCCACGTACTGCCGACTGCTCTGCAAGGTCGGCTTTAACAACCAAGTCGTTGAACCATTGACTGTAGTTCTCGGCACGCTTGGTCAAGTCTTTCAATTCTTTTGCCATGTTTTATTTTAATATGTTGTTTGTTATTTTGGGTGCAAAAGTACTAAAAAAAATGCTATTAACGGCAAATATCGTGCATTGTTCTTTTCAAAAACCTTAAATAATTCTTATTTTTCTTGCAGTTTCGGAAAATTAAAGTATCTTTGCATGTGTTTTTGAAATGAAATTATTTTAATCAATTTAAATTTAAACAACAATGAAATCATTCAAATTATCAATCATGGGACTCTGTTCCCTCGTTCTTTTGTCAGGTTGCGGAATGAGCAACACTGCTAAAGGTGGTCTTATCGGTGGTGGCGGTGGCGCTGCCCTCGGTGGTATTTTGGGTCAGATTATTGGTAAGAATACCAAGAGCACAGCCATTGGTGCTGCTATTGGTGCTGCTGTTGGTACAACAGCTGGTGTGCTCATTGGCAAGAAGATGGACAAGGCTAAGGCTGCTGCTGCAGCTGTTCAGAATGCACAGGTAGAAGGTATCACCGATGCTAACGGCAACACCCTCGGTGTGAAAGTTACATTCGACTCTGGTATCCTCTTCCCATCAAGCAGCTCCACTCTGCAGGCTTCTGCCAAGAATTCATTGAGCGACTTCGCCAATGTTTTGAAGCAGAACACCGATGCCGACGTAGCTATCAAGGGTTATACCGACAATCAGGGCTGGAAAGGTTCTACAGCTGAGCAGAGCATCCAGAAGAACGAGACTCTTTCTCTGCAGCGTGCACAGTCTGTACAGAAGTATCTCACTGGCCAGGGCGTAAGCGGCAGCCAGATTAAGAGCGTTGAAGGTCTTGGACAGGCTGATCCTGTTGCCGACAACAGCACAGCTGCTGGTCGTCAGCAGAACCGTCGCGTGGAGGTTTACCTCTATCCGAGCCAGAATATGATTGAAGCAGCTAAGAACGGCACACTTCAGTAATTGTTGTTCAAAGCCTACTAATTAGCAACCGCTTTGAAAATTATTAAAAAAGCAATCCGATGGATGGTGGTGGCATTTTTTGCTTCCACCATCCTTGTTGTTGCCGCCTTGCGATTCATACCGGTCTATTTCACACCGCTGATGTTCATCCGTCTGGCCGAGCAACACAGTGCGGACAAGGAGTTCAAGCTGAAACACCACTGGGTTCCTCTCACAGAGATTTCTCCCAGCATGCCCGTTGCCGTGATGGCGAGCGAAGACCAGCGTTTCCTCAAGCATCATGGCTTCGACTATCATGCCATAGAAAAGGCTGCCATTCACAATCTCGAGAACAAGAAGAAACTCGGAGCAAGCACCATTTCGCAGCAAACGGCAAAGAACGTTTTCCTGTGGCCGGGGCGCTCGTGGGTGCGCAAAGGCCTCGAAGCCTACTTCACCGTGCTCATCGAGCTGATGTGGAGCAAGCAGCGCATCATGGAGGTATACCTCAACTCCATTGAGATGGGCGACGGAATCTATGGCGTGGACGCTGTGGCAAAGGAGCATTTCGGTTGCAATGCCTCCCAACTCACGCGCGCCAACTGTGCGCTGATTGCTGCCACGCTACCCAATCCGCTGAAGTTTTCGTCGAAAAACCCTTCCGACTATATGGTGAAACGCAAGTTTCGCATCATGAAGGAAATGAGATTCATACCGCTCTTCCCGCGCGAAGGGCAAGATGTCGACCCACGAACAGTCGACGGAGGGATTTATAAGAAGAAATAAATCCTGCTGTTTTTTTCGTAAATACTTGGAAAATATGACTCTACTGGATGATTTGAACGAGTCGCAGCGCAAGGCTGTGGAATATATCGACGGCCCGTCGTTGGTAGTGGCAGGTGCAGGTTCTGGCAAAACGCGTGTGCTGACCTACAAGATAGCCTACTTGATGCAGCAGGGCATGAAGCCTTGGAACATCCTTGCGCTGACATTTACCAACAAAGCCGCTCGCGAGATGAAAAGCCGCATCGCCTCTCTGGTGGGCGAGAATGCACGCTATCTCCACATGGGCACCTTCCATTCCATATTCTCAAGAATCCTGCGAAGGGAGGCTGAGCGCATAGGATATACCAGCAACTTTACCATTTACGACGAGTCCGACGCACGCTCGTTGGTGAAAAGCATCATCAAAGACATGGGGCTCGACGACAAGGTGTACAAGCCTGCAACCGTGCACAACAGGATAAGCATGGCGAAAAACCATCTCATCCTTGCCGAAGACTATGCCGTGGACCGCGATGCGCTGCAAAGAGACCGCGAATCACGTATGCCCGCCATCAGCACCATCTATTCGGCCTACACGGCCAGGTGCCGCCAGGCCAACGCCATGGACTTCGACGACTTGCTTACACAGACATTTGTGCTTTTCAGAGACCACGAGGACGTGAGGAAAGACTATGCCCAGAGATTCCAATTCATCCTTGTCGACGAGTATCAAGACACCAATTCCGTACAGCAACGCATTGTGCTCCAACTCTCCAAAGAGTCGCAGCGCGTGTGTGTGGTAGGCGACGACGCCCAAAGCATATATGGATTCCGGGGCGCAAACATCGACAACATCCTCGATTTTCAGCAGATGTTCGAGCAGACGCGACTCTTCAAGCTCGAGCAGAACTACCGTAGCACCCAGTTGATTGTGCAGGCAGCCAACAGCTTGATAAAGAAGAATGAACGCCAGATACCCAAAGATGTGTATAGTCGCAACGATGAGGGCGAAAAACTCGTGCTGAAGAATGCCTATAGCGACAAGGAGGAGGCCATCATCGTCTGTAACGACATCCGGCGCATCAAGCGACAGGAGAAGTGCGAGTACAGCGACTTCGCCATCCTCTACCGCACCAATTCCCAAAGCCGTAGCTTTGAGGAGGCCATGCGCAAAGAGAACATCCCCTATAGAATCTATGGCGGATTGAGTTTCTATCAGCGCAAGGAGATAAAAGATATCATCGCCTATTTCCGCATGGTGGTCAATCCCGACGACGAGGAGGCTTGCAAGCGCATCATCAACTATCCCGCACGCGGTATCGGTGACACAACCGTGGCCAAAATCTCTGCGGCTGCCATGCAATATGGCGTGAGCCTCTGGCAGGTGATTGGCTCTCCGATGAATTACCAACTGAATGTCAACAAGGGAACGCTCAACAAACTGATGCAGTTCCGCTCTCTGATAAGTTCGTTCATAGAGCGCTTCGACACTGCCGACGCCTATGAGTTGGGCTCCGAGATTATCAAGCTGAGCGGCATCTCGGCCGACTTGTATTCCGATACATCACCCGAGGCACTGTCGCGACAGGAGAATCTTGAGGAACTGCTTAGCGGAATGCAAGACTTTGTGCAAACACGCAAGGAGGAAGATAGGGCAGGAGAGGTCTCGCTCACCGATTTCCTACAGGAGGTTTCGCTGCTCACCGACCTCGATAGCGAAGGCGAGGACGATGTGCACCGGGTGTCGCTCATGACCGTTCACAGTGCCAAGGGATTGGAATTCCCAACGGTCTTCGTCGTTGGTTTGGAAGAAAACATCTTCCCCAGTCCGCTGTCTGCCGGCTCCAAGCGCGAACTTGAGGAGGAACGGCGCCTGCTCTATGTGGCCATCACCCGTGCCGAGAAGCATTGCATCTTGACTTGTGCCAAGAACCGTTGGCGTTTCGGCAAGATGGAGTTCGACACGCCAAGCCGTTTCATCAACGATATCGACAGCCGTTTCCTTACCATCGAGGCCGAGTCGGAGGCCAACGAACAGCCTGGAAGTCTGTTCGGCTCCTCATCACGTGGGCGTTTCGACAATTATTCCGACTCACGCCGATGGCAGAATTCCCGTCCGGTGGCAAGCCAGTTCCGTGCCGACCCAAAGCCGCGCATTGTGGGCCATCGCGAGGAAAAGCCCGCCGACCCGTTCTCCGACCGATTCAAGCAGGCTATGGCCACTTCGCGAGGCAGCCTCCGCAAGGTGTCCGATGTGGTGTCGCGCACCCCTTCGTCCTCGTCATCAACTTCGTTTGCGCCTCTTCACGAGGGCAATGTCATTGAGCACGAGCGCTTTGGAATCGGCGATGTGGTGAAGATCGAAGGCACTGGCGAGAACACCAAGGCCACCGTTTCGTTCCGCAATGTGGGCACCAAGCAACTGCTCTTGAAGTTTGCCCGCTACAAGATTGTCAAATAAGCCATTTTGTAATATAATCCGATTGTCCAATCCCTTCAGGATTCGTGCGTAGCCTCTCACGTTTTTGAGGTTTGCAATCATTCGAATCTTGGAGCGATTGCTAATGCTTTGATATTCAATCATATCCGATTTCTTTACATATTTCGAAAAGTGAAAGATAAGGTTTCACCTCTCAAAACCATATCTTTCATGCTCCGAAACCATATCTATTGCCCTGCAAAACCATATCTATTGCCCTGCAAAACCATATCTTTTGCAACCCGAAACCACACTTTTCGTGCCGCAAAAAGTCGCTTTTCGGCTTTCCGACCCTTATTTTTCGGAAAGCAGTCTCTTATTTCCTGTTTTTTGTCGTTCCAGAACGCATCAAATGCCCGACAAGCATTTGTACGTTTTTTTTGCTGCTCAGGCATTACCGCCTTCGTCGCTTTCTTCCCAATTCTTACAATGGCTGCCTCACCCTTTGCTGAGATGAGACATCAACAGAGCCTGGCTTGCTGCCTTTTGTTTTTCCGCTTCTTTACTGAACGCCTAAGAGAAGATGTCAAAGCCGCTTCTCTTCCAATCGCTTGGCCAATGCCTGCGACTTGGGCGACAGCGTGCCTTTGAGATATTCTTCGATGATGAGCGACGCCATGGGGGCTGCTGTGTCGGCGCCGAAACCGCCATGCTCCACATATACGGCAATGGCTATCTGGGGATTGTCCATGGGGGCGAAGCCAATGAAGACGGAATGGTCCTTGCCGGGATTCTCCACCGTTCCGGTCTTACCACAAATGGGATATGCTGGCGTATTGATGCTTGAACAGGTTCCGTTCTGCACAGCCAAGCGCATGCCGTCGATGACGGGCTGATATGCTTCGGGCGAAACCTTGGTCTTTCTCTGTGTGAGAAAGCGTTGGGGCAGGGGCTTGTTGGCTGTTGCCTGATGGATGTGGGGGATGTAATAGAATCCGCGATTGGCAATGGTTGCTGCAAGATTGCACAGTTGGAGGGGCGTGAGCGTGACATCGCCCTGGCCCATTCCTGCCCACATGATGGTTTTCCCGTCCCATCCGTCTTTGTAACGGCGATTCAGATAGTTCTTGTTGGCGAGCAACCCGCCTTTTTCGCCCGGTATGTCGGTACCCATTGGCGCTCCAAGTCCCATGCTTCGCATGTAGCTGTTCCATGTGGTGATGGCTTCTTCCTTGTCTTCGTACATGAAAGTGTCATTGATCATCTGCATGAATGTCATCAGAAACCAAGTGTTGCAAGAGATGGCAAGCGCCCTTTTCAGATTGAGCGGCGACTTGTGTTGGTGGCAGCCCACGCGGATATTGCCATCAAGGAACCCGTTGTTGCACGGGATGGTCATGTCGGTTGTGACGACGCCTTCGGAAAGAAGTGTCAGTGCCTGTGCCGTCTTGAAGGTGGAACCTGGAGCATAGGGCTTTCCCACTGCCAGGTTCAGGTCGTATCCATCGGGCGAATTGGTGGCCAGACAGATCACCTCGCCCGTCTGCGGGCGGATGGCTACAATGCTTCCCTGCTTGTGGCTCAACAATTTGTTGCCCAGTTGCTGCAACAGCGGACGAATGGTGAGTGGCCCGTCTTGAGGCAGTTGCTGTGCTTGAGTGTTGTAAACCGGCAGGAAAAGCAGGGCGAAGATGAATACTATTATATAATATGTGTAGGATAAAAATCTTCTCATCGTGTTTTATTTTGATGCAAAAGTACAAATAATAATCTGATTATTGTGACAGATGAAGATTATTTTTGTTTAGAATGACTGACATTTTTTCAGTTGCATAATGACAAAATGTGTGTTCTGTCAGTTTGGCACGTTGTTTGCAGTATTGTGGGTAGAATTTTAATAACAACTTAAAACAATAAAGACATGAAAATTCAACCATTAGCAGACAGAGTTCTGATTATCCCGGCTGTTGCCGAAGAGAAAATCGGTGGTATCATTATTCCTGATACAGCCAAAGAGAAACCTTTGCGCGGCAAGGTTGTTGCCACAGGCAAGGGAACGAAAGACGAAGAGATGATTCTGAAAGAAGGCGACGAGGTGCTTTATGGCAAGTACGCCGGAACCGAGCTTGAGTTTGACGGTGAGAAATATCTGATGATGCGTCAGAGCGATGTTCTTGCAGTAATCAAATAAAGGTGCTGGCACGGAATCGTGTGCAATCACGATGATTTAGTCGTTTCATAATAGTTAATACAGATAAACAATTAAAAACAAAAGAAGGATGAACAGTTGACGGGCTGACAGTAATAACGCCCAATGCCCATTGACAAACATCATCCCATAAAATAAAAATAGTTATGGCAAAAGATATTAAATTCAATATGGATGCTCGCGATCTGCTGAAGAATGGAGTGGATCAGTTGGCAAATGCAGTGAAGGTGACACTTGGTCCTAAAGGACGTAATGTGATTATCGAGAAGAAATTCGGTGCTCCGCAGATTACAAAAGACGGTGTGACCGTGGCAAAGGAAATTGAATTGGAGGACAAGTTCGAGAACACTGGTGCCCAGCTCGTGAAGAGCGTTGCCTCAAAGACAGGCGACGATGCTGGCGACGGTACAACAACTGCCACCATTTTGGCTCAGAGCATCATCAACGTTGGTTTGAAGAATGTCACCGCAGGTGCAAATCCTATGGACCTGAAGCGTGGTATCGACAAGGCTGTGAATGCTGTTGTTGATTATATCAAAGCCAATGCAGAGAAGGTGGATGACAACTATGACAAGATTGAACAGGTGGCTACTGTTTCTGCCAACAACGACCCTGAAATTGGCAAGCTGCTCGCAGAAGCCTTCCGCAAGGTGTCGAAAGACGGTGTGATTACCATCGAGGAGAGCAAGAGCCGCGACACTCACATTGGTGTTGTTGAAGGTATGCAGTTCGACCGTGGTTATCTGAGCGGATACTTCATGACAGACGCCGACAAGATGGAGTGTGTGATGGATCGTCCACGCATCTTGATTTACGACAAGAAGATTTCAAATCTCAAAGACCTTATGCCTGTATTGCAGCCAGCTGCTGAGCAGGGCATGCCATTGCTGATTATCGCTGAGGATGTTGACTCTGAGGCTCTTACCACACTTGTTGTGAACCGTCTGCGCGCCGGTTTGAAGGTTTGCGCCGTGAAGGCTCCTGGTTTCGGCGACCGTCGTAAGGCTATGTTGGAAGACATTGCTGTGCTGACAGGTGGTATGGTGATTAGCGAAGAGAAGGGCTTGAAACTTGAACAAGCTACACTCGACATGCTGGGAACTTGCGACAAGGTGACAATTTCGAAGGACAATACGACTATCGTGAACGGCGCCGGACAGAAAGAGGCTATTGCCGACCGCGTTGCCCAGATTAAGAAAGAGATTGAGAACACAAGCAGCTCTTACGACAAAGAGAAGCTTCAGGAGCGTCTTGCCAAATTGGCAGGTGGTGTTGCTGTGCTTTATGTCGGTGCTAATAGCGAAGTGGAAATGAAGGAGAAGAAGGACCGCGTGGACGACGCTTTGTGCGCTACACGTGCAGCCATCGAAGAAGGTGTTGTTGCTGGTGGCGGTACTACCTACATTCGTGCTATCGACGCTGTGAAGAACGTGAAGGGCGACAATGCTGACGAAGAGACTGGTATCAAGATTGTTGAGCGTGCCATCGAAGAGCCGCTGCGCCAGATTGCCATCAATGGCGGTGCCGAGGGTGCTGTAGTCGTTCAGAAAGTTCGCGAAGGCAAGGGCGATTTCGGTTACAATGCCCGTACCGACAAGTATGAGGATTTGCGCGAGGCCGGTGTTATCGACCCAGCTAAAGTGGCTCGTGTAGCTCTTGAGAACGCTGCCTCTATTGCTGGCATGTTCCTCACCACAGAATGCCTGATTGTTGACAAGCCAGAGGAGCATCCTGCTATGCCAATGGGCGGTGCACCAGGCATGGGCGGAATGATGTAATTCGACAAAATTGCAAAGCACATATATCAAATAGAGACTTGTTTTTATGAACAAGTCTCTATTTTGTTATTTTTTGTAACATTTGGAAAAAAAACTCAGAAAAAGTTTTGATGAAAAAAAGAAACTATTTATCTTTGCACCGAAAATTTGAATGATTTCGGTTTTATCCGAAGAAAGATATTTTTTTGATTTGTTTTAGTAGATTAGTTTTTAAGTAGTTTGTTTTTGAAAATCGGGCGTCGTGATGACATCCGATTTTT
>CACZPU010000031.1 GCA_902783165.1 uncultured Prevotellaceae bacterium | reverse complement strand
CAGCAACGACGAGGCATGGAAGAACATCATCAAGGAATACAATATCATGGGCGACAACGTGGTTCATTACAACCTGCCCGCCGACCAGCAGAACGCCGTGGAGCACTTCCTAGGTGTCACCGCATTCCCAACCTATAAGCTCATTGACCGCGATGGAACCATCCTCGACGTGAATGCCGATCCACGCGATCTCGATAGGTTGGCAAACTTATTGGAACGGATGAAATGACGGCATAGCACGTCTTTTTTTAAACAGAATTTTCCCTCTCCGACCTCTCTGAAGAGGGGGAGAGGGGAAATTCATATCCACTATTGCAAACGGAATGTGATGGGGAGCGCGAAGAGGCAATTGACGGCTTCGCCTTTCACCATTCCGGGTTTCCAGTCGGGCATATCCTCCACCACACGGATGGCCTCCTTTTCCAGAGCTTCCCGTCCTTTTGCCGCATTGATGCGTTTGGTCGTGGCAATGGAGTCTTCCGCATTCTTGTATCCGACGACGACAATATCACTCAAGACCTCGCCCTCAGGTTTGCCGACAATCTCGATGTTGGCGATTTTTCCCTTCGTGGTGACACAGAAGCGTACGATATAGCGTCCTTCTATGCCATTTTCCATAGCGATGGCAGGATAGTGAACATTTCGTGTGAGATAGTTCATCAAAGCGTTCACGCCTCCGGGAAATTCGGGCATCTCGTCAGCCACGTCAAACACCTTCAAGCCGTCGATGGTCTTGCCCTGTATGGTGTCGCCGACAGATTCCGCTACCATGGCGTCTTCTGTGGTGGTCTCTTCGCTTTCCATGACCTCCGTCATCGGGTCTTGCGATGTCTCTTCCATCAGGGTGGGGTCAACAGTCTCCTTTTCCTGGAGAAGAGCTGTGGAGATCTGTTTGAAGGCTGATTCGGATATTCCGTTGTTGAGTGGTGTAGTCTGGGAGACAAACTTGTGGCTGGCGAAAGCACCAAGCACAATCATGGTCAGGGGCACGATATAGAGCAGCCTTGCGCGTGCCCATTTGCTGGATTTCTTTTTCATCATCATGGTAATTCTTTTTTTGAGAAGGCTGTGGTTGAAGGCATTCGCAAAAGCGTAGCGGCTCCCACGCACGGCGTTCTTGATTAATAATAATTGATAGTTGCGGGCTGTGATGCCTCTGCGCAGTACGGCATCGTCGGCCTCATATTCATGAATCTCCCTGAGGGAGATGTCAAGCATCCAGATGCAGGGGTTGAACCACTGCAAAACTTCCACCATGGCGACAAGCAGAGCATCCCAGGAGTGTCCGTGGCGCACATGGGCCAGTTCGTGAAGCATCACCGGAGAGTCAGGGGCGCTGTCGGCCTCGCCAACCACGATGCTATGCATCCAACTGAAGGCACCCACCTCGCCGGCATGGCAATAGATGGTGGCACCGTCGCGCTTGTCGGTCCACAGACATCCGCTGGGGATGAACCGCAGGAGTCGGTAGAGTTGACGGACCTTCAGCACTAGAAAAATCAGGAATCCAGCCAGATAGGCATAGACGAGCAGGTGGACCCAGTCGAATGCCGAACTTCCCGTCGCCTCCTGAGCAGTGGTGGCGAGTGCCTCACCTGTGATGGCTACCGGCATACCTACCTCGACGATGGCATGGCGCTGCTGTTCGAGAAAATCCTGCATGGTGAAGTCCCACAGGGGTATGTTCAGACAGGGCACCAACAGCGACACGCCGATGATCAGCAGCAGTCCGCAGCGGTTGAAGGTAAAGAAAGTCTCCCTTCTGAGCAACAGCGTGTAAGGCAGGTATAGCACGGCCAAGCATAGAGCCGATTTGATGGCATATAAAGTGAGTACGCCCATGGCACTTGAATATTAGCGGTTGACAAGTTCGAGCAGTTCACGGATCTCTTCCTCGTCAATCTGTTCGTTCTCGACGAAGAAGCGCAGCAGCGACGTGGCGCTGCCGCCAAAGAAATGGTCTTTCACGTCGCGCATCACCCTGCTGGTGTATTCCGCACGTGAAATGACGGGAAAATAAAGGTACTGTTTGCCGTTGCCTTTTTTGAAATCTACGAAACCTTTAGTTGACAGTATTTTCATATAGGTGGAAACGGTGGTATAGGCTGGATGGGGCTCATCATAGCGCTCCACAACCTCATGCACGTCGGCTGCCTTTCCCATGCTCCAAAGGATGTCCATTACTTGCATTTCTGCACGAGTAAGGGTTTTGTTATTGTCTCTTTTCATATCGGATAGTCATTTTGATGCCGCAAATATAAAACTAATCTTTTAGTTATCTAAAATTTTAGTTGATGTTTTTTCGCAAAACACCATGTTTTTAACATTTATTTTTAGTTATTTGATGGCGAACTATCGTGTGCGGCAATTTTGTCCGCCATGCGCTCCTTCAAGTCTGTAAATGGCGCGTGCGAGTCCAGCATTTCGATTTTCTCGACGAATTTACCGAACTATTGTTATTGGAAATTGTTGTTTGAAAAATAATTCGTATCTTTGCCGAAAACAATAATATGGCAAATCAAAGACAAGCGACAGCCGCTGCAGAGTTTGCAAAGCGGTGGGAGGGAAAAGGATACGAGAAAGGAGAAAGCCAGGTGTTCTGGACTGAACTCGTGACACAGGTTTATGGCGTGGATACTCCTTCCACCTTCATTACTTTCGAGCAGCAGGCCCAACTAGACCACACCTCGTTCATCGATGTACTAATTCCATCGACCCATGTGATGATTGAACAGAAGAGCATCGATAAGGACATCAACAAGCCCATACGACAGAGCGATGGAACATTGCTAACGCCCTTCCAACAGGCACAGCGCTATTCGGCCGCATTGCCATACTCGCAACGTCCGCGATGGATAGTGATCTGCAACTTCAAAGAGTTTGCAGTCCATGACATGGAGAACCCAAATGGTGAGCCATACATCATCATGTTGAAGGATCTCGGCAAGGAGTACTACCGCTTGCAATTCTTGGTGGAGCAGGGCAACGAACACCTGCAGAAGGAGATGGAGGTGTCGATGAAAGCCGGCGAAATTGTGGGCAAACTCTATGATGCGCTTATCAAGCAATACATTGACCCCACAAAGCCTTCCACCATGCGGTCGCTCAATATCTTGTGCGTGCGATTGGTGTTCTGCCTTTATGCGGAGGATGCTGGTATTTTCGGCAAACATGACATGTTCCATGACTATTTGGCGCAGTTTGACGTGGAAACCATGAGGGCGGAACTGATAAGGCTTTTCCATGTACTCAACACCAAGCCCGAGGACCGCGATCCATATTTGCGTGAAGACCTCGCCGCCTTCCCCTACGCCAACGGAGGTCTGTTTGAAGAAGAAATAGAGATACCTCGCTTCACAGAAGAAATACGTAGGCTGCTGTTGAGAAATGCCTCTATGGACTTCGACTGGAGCATGATCTCGCCTACTATTTTCGGAGCCGTATTCGAGAGTACGCTCAATCCTGAAACCCGTCGCTCTGGCGGGATGCATTACACGTCTATCGAGAATATCCACAAAGTGATAGATCCATTGTTCCTTGATGACTTCAACGAGGAGTTTGGGACCATCATGGAGGAACAGGTTCTGAAAACCAGGCACAAGAAACTATTGGCATTCCAAGATAAACTGGCATCACTGAAATTCCTTGACCCTGCATGCGGTTCAGGCAATTTCCTTACGGAAACATACCTGTCACTCCGGCGAATGGAAAACAAGGCCATCAAGGAATTGTATGGCAATCAGGTGGTGATGGGGGAGTTTATCATTAAGGTCAGCATACAGCAGTTCTATGGTATCGAGATCAACGACTTCGCCGTCACCGTGGCCACCACCGCCCTTTGGATCTCTGAGGCCCAGATGCTGGCGGAGACAGAACAAATCATCCATCAAAACATGGATTTCCTGCCACTGAAGACCTACACCAACATCCGTGAGGGTAACGCACTGAGGATGGCATGGGATGAGTGGCCTGTCAGTCAGGATATGCCTACTATCGTGGCCAACAAAACGATCATCTACCCGTTAGAGGAGGAGCAACCCACTGAGATGGCACAAGAGCCGATCGTCCGATACGACGGCATCGAGCTATTTACCAAAAAAATGGAATTGCACCATTCACCCAAGCCCCTTGAAACACATCACGTCCATTTCGATTATATCATGGGCAACCCGCCGTTTGTGGGAGCAAGGATGAAAAGCGAACAGCAAGCAGAGGATATTATTCATATATTTGGTCCAAAGTGGAAAAACGTTGGGAATTTGGACTATGTATCTGCTTGGTACAAAAAATGTGCGGAAATGATGAAAGGTACAAACATCCATGCTGCACTTGTTTCTACCAACTCTATATGTCAGGGTGAACAAGTGGCCAATTTGTGGGCACCGCTTTACAAAGAGGGTATCCACATCAACTTTGCGCACCGTACTTTTAGATGGGATAGCGAAGCATCTCTGATGGCACATGTGCATGTGATTGTTGTAGGGTTCAGCTACTGTGATGCCAAACAAAAAAAGATATATGACAACGGCACAGTATTACATGTGAATAACATAAACGCTTATTTGTCCGATGCGCCCAACGTGTTCATTTATAGTCGTCAGCATCCTATTGCGGAAGTTCCGGAAATAGGAATTGGTAACAAACCTATTGATGGCGGCAATTATCTCTTTGAAAAGAATGAGATGGACGATTTCATAAAAATGGAACCGAAATCCATCAATTACTTTAAGCCGTGGTACGGTTCAATAGAATTCATTCACCAGAAACCAAGATATTGCCTGTGGTTAGGGGATTGTACTCCAGGTGAACTGAGACAAATGCCTCATTGCGTAAAACGTATCGAGGCGGTAAGACAACTGAGGTTGGAAAGCAAGAGTGCAGGAACAAGGAAACTCGCTGACCGACCTACACGTTTCCATGTAGAGAATATGCCAAAAAGCAATTTCATCATCGTTCCAAGTGTATCATCTGAACGTCGCCGATATGTACCGATGGGTTTCATGTCGCCTGATGTTTTAGCTAGCAACCTGGTCCTCATTATCCCCGATGCTACATTATACCACTTCGGTGTGTTGGAGTCGAATGTACACATGGCATGGATGCGGGCAGTATGCGGTCGGTTGAAGAGCGATTATCGTTATAGCAAAGACATTGTTTACAATAACTTCCCATGGCCAACACCTACCGATGAGCAAAAAGCGAAAATCGAGCAGACAGCACACTCCATTATCGATTCGCGTGCGAAATATCCTGACAGCAGTTTGGCTGATCTCTACGATCCCAATTTGATGCCATATGACTTATTGCAAGCTCATCGTGAGAACGACCGTGCCGTGATGGCTGCCTATGGCTTCCCGACGAAGATATCCGAATCGGAGTGTGTCGCCGCTCTTTTTAATCTCTATTCAGAAATGACAAAGACAAAAGAGTAAACATTATGGGGAATAAGACATGATACTTTTGCCATATAATGTGTTACAAATCATGTGGGCTATGTGCCGCCAAAATGCTAACTTTGCACCCAATCT
>CACZPU010000030.1 GCA_902783165.1 uncultured Prevotellaceae bacterium | reverse complement strand
TTGTCCGGCCGACACGTTGTGGCCGTTCTTCCAGCAGGCCATCAGTCCGTCGCACTCGAAACGATGGTTCTGCAGGTGCAGGAAGTCCACATTATGACCTTCGAGCCCGACGTTGCCGCTCCATGTGTCAAACCGATAGTTATCCTCCATTACGACAGACAGTTCCTCGTGATAGTTGAAATCCTCCTGCAGGAACATCAGGTCGTAGTCTTTCTTCATCAGGTACTTGCCAATGCGCACCGTGCCTGGGCTGCCAGGTCCTTCGGCATTGACGTTGAACACCAGAATCTTTTGGGGCAGTCCGTCGATGTTCAGCGTGGCAATGCTGAACTGCTCCGTCTGCTGGGCCTGCCCCGAAACAGCCATGCCCAACGCCACGGCTGCTGAGAGAATGTATCTTTTAAACATACTTATCAATACGATTTGATTAGTTACCAAATTGTTAAAAACAGCGCGCAAAGATAATAATAAATTCCCAAAGCTGTTTCTGTAAAATGTTAAAAAAGCAGGAATCCCCTGCTTTCCCCTTCAACATAGACGGCACAACTCTCTGATACGTAGTCTCCACGAAAACGGCATGGGCGGGAATATCGCCCGTGCGGACGCTCCAGTCGAAGGTTCCGTCGCTCCTTATAAGTTTTATTTTATTCCCTACCAACCTTAGATGTCCTTATCAATTTTGGCCAATGGCCTCAAATAGATGTCATAAAGTAGAATTAAAGTTCTTATGCAGACGATGTGGCGGACATCGCAGGCTTCCATGCCCTTCTTGTAGCAGATGAGGAAAGATTTTTCTTCATCCTCTGCATAAGTTTAGGGAACTTTTTTATACCTTTGCAACCAAGTAACAAATAAATCGAAATAAATATGAGGCAAGCCATTATCACCATTCTGCTCGCCCTCTTTGCAGTGGCGGGGCAGGCGCAGGAGATTAAAATGAACGAAACAACTATCAACGACTACATCCCGATGCTCAATGCCAAAGGCTATCAGGCATACAGTTTTGATGTTAGTGCGATAAAAGGTAAGAATGTGACTTTTAACGTTAGGGAATTTGTAAACGGTAAAGAAGTTGAAGATTCCCCTCGACTCCTCTTTCCCTATTATTTTGAGGCAAGAGGTGACAAACTGGTTTATGGTTTCCTCCCTTCTGATAACGATTCTACAGCCCTATGCTATTTCAATTGGGAGAACACCCTTCGCTCTGGTTCGAGCCTGAAACTCAGGCAACTCTACTGGGAGAGTGAGAATAAATACGTTTACTCATATAGGCCAGACCCTTTCGAACCCACATCGCCATTGGAAAAGGATACTTTCATACCACTCGTGTATTATTCTTCATTCTGGTATGATGCGGAGGATAAGTTAACTCGCTGTTGCGGTAGCATCTCTGACATTATCAAGCGAAGCCCTCATTACTACATCCTTGGTATCAAGTATTATTAGAGCATGATTATATTATAAGACACCGACCTGCGTGGTAAGGCTTTGGCAAGAAAACTGGAAAAACTATTTATCAACAGTTTGTTTTCTTATGGCACATAATTTATTGTTATTTCTGATGTCACCTTTTGCTCTTCTGAACTGTTATATATATGAATCGGTTCAAGAAAACAGAAGTTTAACAATAAAAAGCAAGTAAGGAAATGCATATTTTAGTTGCAATCTTAGTACCCATCGCATGTGGATGCGTACTTCCCATTATGATTGTCTGGCTTTCCATCCGTGAGAGCATGAACAAAACAAATCAACGCACAAAGATTGTGCTGGCCGCTATCGAGAAGAATCCTGACATGGATATTGAAGAACTCATGGAGAAGATTTCGCCCAAGAAGAAACTGCTGAAGGAGAAACTGCTCTCGAAGCTGTTGTGGGGAAGCATTATCGCATTGCTCGGTATTAGTTTCTTGGTTTATGGATTATTGGTTGACTATAGAGGTGGGATGGACACTAACGACCTTATTCGTATATACTTCGCTGGTGGCATCCTTTTAGCCGTTGGCATCGCCTTCCTTGTCAACTACCGCCTGAGCAAGAAGATGCTGGCCAAAGAAATTGAGGCCGAGGAGAAACGAGTCATTTCACAACAGCCGTGACACGCGAAGTATTCATAGCCCATGTAGAGGGCGAGCAGGAAGCCCTCCGCAGTTTCCTGCTCACCCTCTGCTGCGGCAATAAGAGCGAAGCCGACGACCTGGCGCAGGATACACTGGTCAAGGCTTACCTCTCGTCTGCGGGCTATCGGGACAAAGGCCGTTTTCGCTCGTGGCTTTTTAAGATAGCCTACAATACGTTTCTCAACCACAAGGCGGCTCACATTACGACGGGGACGCTCGACGATGCCCGAACACTCGTCTGCCACAAAACTGCTGACGATGGTTTCGAGCACCAAGATCTCTACCTCGCCTTGAGGACTTTGCCGCCAAAGGAACGTTCGGCCATTACGCTCTACTACCTCAGCGGCTATGACGTCAAGGAGATTGCGGCCATTACTGAGACCTCGACGGATGCCGTGAAAAAACAGCTCTCGCGCGGTCGTGACAAACTAAAAGAAATACTGAAGATATGATAAAAGACAAAGTACTTGAGGATCTTTTCCTCGCCCAGAAGCCACACTTTGATGACCAGGACGCGTTCATGGACGACCTCACCAAGCGATTGGACGCTGTCGAGTATATCCGTCAGCATCAAGAAGCTTCCATTCGTCGTTATAGGATAGCGATGATTGCCGTCTTCGTTATCGGTATCATTAGCGGAGCCATTACTATGGTCTTCATCCTCTCCACACCCACCGATGTGCCGCTCTCCACATTCCGCAATCAGACAGGTTTTCTTCTTTGGTTCGTTGAAAACTCTCGTTCACTTGCAGTCACCATTCTAACTTTGGTGATGACAATCGGTATGATGGGAATTGTCAGCAATGTGCAAGACATCATGCGGATGCAAGGAAAGGATGCCTTTATGCCCAAGTATTCATCATAATGATATTTAGTAACTTTGCAGCCAAATAACCCCATGATATAAAAGAACCCACACTGACATGTATCTTCTTGTCATATAGCATTTTACTTGAATTTATCCAACACTGGAACCTACACTTAAACCCACACTTAAACCTACACTGAACCTCGTATTGGTGTTTATGTTTTATTAACAGAAAATGCATCACTCTAAAGAGATTTTTCACAAGACACATCTTTAACATCTACAGTTGTTTGAATCTTTTCAACAAGAATGCGATGTCTCTTGTATAAGTGCTCCATAGTGCTCTCTGTTTTTCACGTGCATAACACTTTGTCGGAGGATTGGTGGCAGATAATCTCGAAAATTTGGAAATGGCTGTTTTTTGTTGTATCTTTGTAGTTGGAATCTCTGAAATAGTCATCAAACCATACGTATAGTTCGTTTCATTCATGTCATCATCACCTGATTTTTTGAAACCAAAGTCAGTTGCCCGGAACCCCCAAAGCGGTATTTTTCAGTGCGGGTTCCAGTGCGGGTTCCAGTGCGGGTTCAGTGTGGGTTTCAGTGTAGGTTCCAGTGTGGGTTGTATTTCTGTAACCATTTGATATACAGATAGATAACAAAATCAGTGTGGGATAACCCTATTTTTTGTTTTTTGGGAAGTCCAAAATGAATTTCCCGGTCGATGAAACCTTACTTTTCACCTTGCGAAACCATATCTTTCACAGTGCAAAACCTTATCTTTTGCAAGGCGAAACCTTATCTTTCACAGTGCAAAACCTTACTTTTCACCTTGCGAAACCTTATCTTTTGCAAGGTGAAACCTTATCTTTCACAAGATGAAACCATATCTTTCACAAGGTGAAACCATATCTTTTGCAAGGTGAAACCTTATCTTTCACAAGGCGAAACCATATCTTTCATAAGGTGAAACCATATCTTTTGCAAGTCCCCATGCTTTCTTGCTTCATGAGGCATGGGGAATTGGTATGATTTTAAAATGTGGGTCAACTTCTTATGATGTCTTTGGAAACCACGTCATCGAAATGCTGTAATGCCCAGTCTATTAACGACATGATTGGTGGCATGAGCGACTTGCCAGTATCGGTAAGGGAATAATCCACCTTGGGTGGTACTTGAGGATAAACCTCGCGGTGTACCAAATTATACTTTTCCAGGTTTTTTAAGGTCTGGGAAAGCATTTTCTGTGAGCAATCGGTCATCAGTCGGTTCATCTCATTGAACCGAAGTACACCTGTTTCGCTCTTGTTCAACATGTAAAGAACCAAGAGTGACCATTTGTCACCAAACCGACCTATTACCTGACGAATAGGACATGCAAGATACTCAGCTTTAATGTCTGCCATGATTTGTGTATTTTTAATTCTACGCAAAGGTAACTATTGGTTACTGAATAACCAAATCTATAGTACAATAAGTTTGTAAAGCATTGTTAAAGTATATTAAAGTCACTTTTCCGCATATCCTTAAATACAATAATTCCTACTTTTTGGTAACTATCTAACCAATAGGTGCCTTCTTGTGAGGATGAATAAATCATAGTATCTTTGCAGCGTGATTGAGAATTACTCCACGTTTCTGGCGGCACCCTTGGCATGGTTCAACACGTTTGACTCTGCTATCGGTTTGCACAGAATTGTATCGTCAAAACATATAATATATAATTAAGTATAAACAATAAAAATTTAAACATCATGAGACAGATTGAGACAATTAAGGAAGGCAAGAACTTCAAGGCAGTGAGTGTGGGCAAAGTAAGTGAAATTATAGAGCATGAATTACCGATGGGACCTGTAACCATCCAGGGTAAGGTGTTTGCAGGTCAGGCAGTAGGTGCAACAGGCAGTGAACTGTCGTTCCAGACGCTCGTTCCTGGTCAGGACAGCGGTTTCCTACACACCCACAAGACTCATGAGGAACTGTATATCATACTGAAGGGCGAAGGCCACTATCAGGTGGACGGAGAGATTTTCCCAGTATGCGAGGGTACTATCATCCGCGTGGCTCCAGATGGTAAACGTGCCCTGAAGAACACGGGCAAGGAGAACCTGACTATGCTCTGCATCCAGTACAAGGCGAATGCCTTCACCGAGGCCGACAGCCCTATGACGGATGGCAACATTCTGCAAGACGAACTGAAATGGTAGGCAGCGATGCTTGAGAAAGCAATTCAGTTTTTTCGTGACCACAAGGAGATTGCTCTTGCCACATGCGAGGGCAATCTGCCTAAGTTACGCATCTTTCAGGTAATGAAGCAGGAAAGGCATGTGTTGTACTTCGCTACTTCTGCCAAGAAAGCGGTCTTTCAAGAACTAAGCCAGAACCCCAATGTTGAGATAATGGCTTATGCCGATAATGTTTCCGTGCGCTGCTCGGGTATGGTAAACTTCAACGTAGAGGAAGATGTGAAACAATGGATATTCGACCACAACGAGGTGCTCTCACGTCTCTATACAAGTTATGACCAGATGGTGTATTTCTGCCTACCGATAGCCGAGATAGACTATTACGACTTGTCACCAACCCCACCAGTTAATCTTCATTATGACCTGATGAGCGGTGAAATGGCTGAAGGATTTGTTGGCGAGAAATACAAGAAGAAGTGATAACCTATTCTTCTTCCATGAATGTATTAAGAATGACATCATGGAGGGTGTGTCAAAATACAAGATTTAAATAAAAACAACCGATTTTACAGATTTAAGCACCGTCACGGGGAGACAGGCACGCTGTGAGGTTTAGAGAGAAATATGGCCGTATTGTAGCAACCAGTCGGAAGTTTGCCACAGTTGTCGCATCGAGGGCAGAAAAAAAGAAAAAGCCTCATGTAAAACATACATGAGGCTTTTTCTTTTACGGATGGTGTATAGAATTTATATAATAGGTATCCCCGACATATCATCTCCAGGCAGCCGGTATTTGAACGAGTTGGGACTCCATGAGGGCGGCTCTTCCTCGTTGAGGAGCAGCCAGCGGCTCCAGCCCACCAATCGGTCGAAGGTAGTATATTGATAGGTGTCGGCAAAGGTGCTTGGCCAAGTGTCGGTACCAGTCAATTCATAATCCTCGATGAAACTGATATTCTTAGCCCCCTCGCCATTGTACTTGTATTGATCGATT
>CACZPU010000029.1 GCA_902783165.1 uncultured Prevotellaceae bacterium | reverse complement strand
TAACAGATTTTCACACGCTACGGAGTGCCGTTTTTGGTGGTGGAGGAAATGTGTTGTAACTTTGCCGGTGAATTCAAGATGCATCTGCCGGCCGAGGATGGCCCGCGAAGTTCTCTGCAACAACACATCCCAAACGCCCACACGAGGGCAAAACGCCGAAAGACTCGCACACGACGAGTTGACAAAGGGTAAACTTGAGGTAACTGCCCGACCAAACGTCCCGAAAACGAACAGGAGGAAGCCCCCCCGAACAACGGAAGCCCAGGAACCGAACTACGGGGAAACGCAGAGAACAGAGAACGAAAAGAAACCGGATAACCAGCGGGACCGGAATGATAATTCGGAAAACAGCAAGAAAAGCGCAGAGAACAAGAACGAAAAGAAACCGGATAACCAGCGGGACCGGAATGATAATTCGGAAAACAGCAAGAAAAAAGCGCAGAGAACAAGAACGCCAACTCCCCCACCCCTCTGCGAAACCAAGAAACTAGGACAGTCCAGAGGGGCAACGAAGAGCGGCAATGGGGAGCAAGCCGCACACAGGGCAAGAAGAGGCTAACGGATGAAGTTGGTGGGTTCCCAGGGTTCGCGCTCGGGATAGTCGGGAGTGTTGCCGTTGTGGATTTTGTTGAGGAGCCACGCCATGTTGTCGGCCATAGTGCGCATGGTCTGCATGCCTTCAGCATCGAGCGCCGCCTGACCTTCGGAGGCTCCGTAGACAATGTTCCAATACTGAGAGGTGACCACAGGCATGTTCATCATTTGGAAAGGCATAGTCAGGGTGTTCAACGCGGCCGTGGCACCCCCGCGACGACACACGCAGACGGCAGCGGCAGGCTTGTTCTGCACCTGTGCCCCCGCTGAGAAGAGCATGCGCTGGACGAGCGCGAGAAGGCTTCCGTTGGGCTGTCCGTAATAGACAGGCGAACCTACTATAAGGGCATCGGTGGTGGGCAGTTTCTCAGAGATGCGGTTGGTGATGTCGTCGTCGAAGACGCAACGCCCCAGTTGCTTGGCCTTGCACTGTCCGCACGCGATGCATCCACGCACGAGTTTCACGCCGATGTGTACTATCTCGGTCTCAATACCGTTTTTCTCGAGTTGTCTTGCGGCCTCGCTGAGGGCAAGAAAGGTGTTGCCCTGCTTATGTGGGCTTCCGTTGATTAGCAGTACTTTCATGTTGTCTTTGAGTTTTTTTGATTGATGTTCTTTATGTCTGATGGTTCACGTGGGAATGGCAAAAGACGGTTGCAAGTGCAAAATTAATGAATTTTTCTCTATTCACAACCCGTTGACAAGACAAAAATCAACCTCGCCTATGAATTCAAAGGCACGGCGCCATACAATAAACGCGAGAATATGACGTTATATTAACTGATGAAGACAAAAATGCACCTCATACTACTGCTGCTCATGTGCACGACGGTTCGTGCCCTGGCACAGAGTTTCACGCTCCAAGGACGCGTCACCGACCAAGAGATGAAGCCCGTTGAGTTTGCCACAGTGTCGTGTCTTCAACAAGCAAAAGTGGCCTTCACCGACTTAAAGGGACAATTCAAGATGACGCTACAATCGGCTGACAGCGTGGTGATTAAATTCTCCATGATTGGCTACAAGTCGAAGGTGAGAGTGCTGAGAAACCCGCGCGGAAAGCAAACCCTCCAAATACAATTGTTCGACGAGAGCAAGGAACTGGGCGAAGTGGTGGTGACCGAGCGCGTGCGACAGACCACAAGCACCCAGCAACTGGACGTAGACGACATGAGGCAGACACCTTCGGCTACGGGCAACGCCGTGGAGGAAATGGTGCAAAGCCAGGCGGGAGTGTCAACCCATAGCGAACTTTCGAGCCAATACAATGTGCGAGGCGGCTCCTTCGACGAAAACTCCGTATATATAAACAATGTAGAGGTCTACCGACCCTTCCTCGTGAGGAGCGGCCAGCAGGAAGGACTCTCCATCATCAACCCCGACATGGTGGAGAAAGTGGGATTCTCAACGGGAGGATTCGAAGCCAAATACGGCGACAAAATGTCGTCGGCCCTCGACATCAAATACCGCAAGCCAAAGAAGCAGGAGTATTCCGTTTCGGCAAGCATGCTCGGAGCAAGCGCCTATGCAGGACTGGCCAACAAAAACCTCACCTGGAGCAACGGACTGAGATACAAGACCACACGCTACCTGCTGGGCACCATGGAGACAAAGGGCGAATACCGACCCAATTTCCTCGACTACCAGACCTACCTCACCTACTCGCCCAACAAGAATTGGACGCTCGAGGTGATTGGCGACATCTCGGAAAACCGATACAACTTCTACCCCAAAGACCGCGAAACCAAATTCGGCACCATGGAGAACGTGAAATCGTTCAGAGTGTACTTCGACGGATGGGAGAAAGACATCTTCAGAACCTATTTCGGTACCGCCACGCTCACAAGAAACATTGGCGACTCCACTCACATCTCGGCGCTCTTCTCGGCCTTCCACACCAACGAACAAGAACGCTACGACCTGCAAGGGCAATACTGGCTCACACAGACCGAGACAAGCGAGAACCTGGGCGTGGGCACCTACATGGAGCACGCACGCAACTATCTGAAAGCCGACGTGCAAAGCTTCAAACTCATGGCCCGACACAAGATGAAGCACCACGACTTGGAAGCGGCCGTCACCTACAAGATAGAGCGAGTGACGGAGCAATCGGGCGAATATGAGATGAGAGACTCCAGCGGATACAGCATACCGCACACGGGCAACGACCTGCTGCTGGTGTATAGCCTGAAAGCACACAACAAGCTCAACGCCAACAGGTTGGAAATCTACGCCCAAGACACCTACAAATTCATGAACCCGTCGCAAACCACCTTCTACACGCTCAACTACGGCGTGAGGTTCAGCCACTGGAACTTCAATCGGGAGAGCATTTTCAGCCCACGCGTGTCGTTCGCCATCGTGCCCGCATTCAACAACAACGTCACCATCAGGTTTGCCACCGGCATCTACTACCAAGCGCCATTCTTCAAGGAGTTGCGCGACACCACCACCTTCAACGGCATCACACAAGCCACGCTCAACAAGAAGATAAAGAGCCAGCAATCCATCCACTTCGTGGCGGCCTACGACCAAAGGTTCAAAATGCTACACCGACCGTTCAAATTCACCGCCGAAGCCTACTTCAAACTGCTCAACAACCTGGTGCCATACACCGTGAACAACGTGAAAATCATCTACGACGCCAGCAACCAATACAAAGGACACGCCATGGGACTCGACCTCAAACTCTACGGAGAGTTCGTGCCCGGAAGCGACTCGTGGCTCACACTCTCGGTGATGGACACAAAGATGAAAATCAACGGCAAGAGCATCCCCCTGCCCACCGACCAGAAATGGGCCGTCAACATGTTCTTCACCGACTTCTTCCCAGGCACCGAGCGATGGAAAATGTCACTCCGACTCGCCTTCGCCGACGGACTGCCCTTCGGACCGCCACACCGGAGCATGGACAAAATGCCGTTCAGGGCACCCGCATACAAACGAGCCGACATCGGAATGAGCTACAGGCTCTTGCGAGGCGACCAAGAGTCGTACATGCCCATCGACACATCCACCAAGAAAAAAACATCCCACCCGTTCAAATTCAGAAACATCTGGATTGGAGTGGATTGCCTCAACCTCTTCGGAATCAACAACGTGAATTCATACTATTGGATTACCGATGTGACCAACCAGCAATACGCCGTGCCCAATTATCTCACCGGCCGACAAATAAATGCACGCATTTTATTGGAGTTTTGAATAAATTAAGTATATTTTTGTTGCTCCAATAAAAAAAAATATGTAATTTTGCGCCATATAATTTAACATCAACTATTTTTTTAACATTATGAAGATTTCTCACATTGAACATTTGGGCATCGCTGTCCAAAGTATCGAAGAGGCTCTCCCTTATTTCAAGGAGGTTTTAGGGCTTGAGTGTTATGCAGTAGAAGTGGTGGAAGACCAGAAAGTGAAGACCGCTTTCCTGAAGTGCGGCGAAGTGAAACTCGAACTGCTCGAGCCAACATCACCAGAGAGCACCATCCAGAAGTGGCTTGACAAAGGCAACAAGGGCGTTCACCACGTGGCTTTCTGCATCGAGGACGGTGTGGCCAATGCACTTGCCGAGTGCGACGGAAAAGGTATCCGCCTCATTGACAAAGCCCCACGCAAAGGCGCAGAAAACCTGAACATCGCATTCTTGCACCCGAAATCAACTTGCGGTATCTTAACAGAACTTTGCGAACACTAACCCAAACAATGTATTTTTAGAAAGAAGGACGGATTCCCTCCTCATTCCATAAACCTAACAACAAAATGAGCAAACAATTAGAAAAAATCAAAGAGCTGATCGCCAAACGCGAGCAGGCTCGTCTTGGAGGTGGCGAGAAAGCCATTGAGAAACAGCATGCACGTGGCAAGTACACAGCTCGTGAACGCATCGATATGTTGCTTGATGAAGGCAGCTTCGAGGAAGTAGACATGTTCAAGCTCCACCGTTGCACCAACTTCGGTATGGAAAAGAAGCAGTATCTCGGCGACGGCGTGGTGGCTGGTTCTGGTACAATCGACGGACGTCTGGTATACGTCTTCGCACAAGACTTCACCGTGAACGGCGGTTCTCTCTCAGAGACAATGGCCGAGAAGATTTGCAAGGTGATGGACCTCGGTATGAAGATGGGCGCACCTGTGATTGGCATCAACGACTCAGGCGGTGCACGTATACAGGAAGCCGTGAACGCTCTGGCAGGCTATGCTGAAATCTTCGAGCGCAACATCCTCGCAAGCGGTGTCATTCCTCAAATCTCTGGTATCTTCGGCCCATGCGCTGGTGGCGCCGTTTATTCACCGGCATTGACCGACTTCACCCTCATGATGGAGAACACCAGCTACATGTTCCTCACCGGTCCGAAAGTGGTGAAGACCGTTACAGGCGAAGACATCGACCAGGAGCACCTCGGTGGCGCAAGCGTACACGCATCGAAGAGCGGTGTGACACACTTCACCGCAAGCACCGAGGAAGAGGCCATTGAGATGATCAAGACTCTCATCAGCTACATTCCTTCAAACAACATGGAAGAAGCTCCCCGCAAGGAGTGCAACGACCCCATCAACCGTATGGAAGACTCTCTCAACGAGATTCTGCCAGACGACCCCAACAAGGCATACGATATGTACAAAGTGATTTCTGCCATTGTCGACAATGGAGAATTCTTCGAAGTACAACCCAAGTTTGCCAAAAACATCATCGTGGGCTTCGCTCGCTTCAACGGCCAAAGCGTGGGTATCGTCGCCAACCAGCCAGCTGCATATGCAGGTGTGCTTGACGTAAACGCAAGCCGCAAGGGCGCACGCTTCGTTCGCTTCTGCGATGCATTCAACATCCCAATTGTTACACTCGTTGACGTTCCGGGATTCCTGCCAGGTACAGGACAAGAGTACAATGCAGTCATCCTACACGGTGCACAGCTGCTCTACGCTTTCGGAGAAGCTACCGTTCCAAAGGTGACCGTGACACTCCGCAAGAGCTATGGTGGAAGCCACATCGTGATGGGTTGCAAGCAGCTCCGTACAGACATCAACTATGCATGGCCAAACGCAGAAATCGCCGTGATGGGCGCTTCTGGTGCCGTGGCAGTGCTCTATGCTAAAGAAGCCAAAGACCAACCAGATCCAAAGGCTTTCCTCGCAGAGAAGGAAGAAGAATACGTGAAGCTGTTCCAGAATCCATATCAGGCAGCCAAGTATGGTTATATTGACGATGTCATCGAACCGCGCAACACCCGTTTCCGTATTTGCCGCGCACTTGCTCAGCTCGCTACCAAGCGCGAGAGCTTGCCAGCAAAGAAACATGGCAATATTCCAATGTAACAACTAAAATACTATAAGTATGGCTAACAAAAACAATGAAGTGTACGCCGCTATCGCACTGGCCTTGCATGAGTTCCAGGGCAATAACGTACACGACAAAGAAACGGGAATCATCACCATCAAGGAACATCATTCCGACTGGTCTTCACGAATGTTGACGATGACCGCAAATCCTTTATAATCAAAGATATCACGTATGAAAGAATACAAGTATACAATCAACGGAACGAAATACGAAGTTGCCATAGGCGACATTGTGGAAAACATCGCAACCGTAACGGTAAACGGCGAGGAATATAAAGTGGAGATGGAGCGTGAAGCTGAACCTGAGAAGAAGAAGGTTGTAGTGAAAACTGGTGTGGCTCAAGAGGCCGCTCCACAAGAAAACACCGCTTCGGCAGGTGCCGTGAACGCGGCCAACGCCTTGAAGGCTCCACTTCCTGGTGTAATCATCGACATCAAAGTGGCCGTAGGTGATGAAGTGAAAGCTGGCGATACAGTAGTTGTGCTCGAAGCCATGAAGATGGCCAACAACCTCGATGCAGACAAAGCCGGCAAGGTTACTGCTATCTTGGTGAACGTAGGCGATAGCGTCATGGAAGACAGCCCACTGGTTGTTATCGAATAATCCACTACACATTCACAACAAAAGCCGCTCCATTATTGAAGCGGCTTTTTTATTGTTGAGATAGAGAAAAGTTCTTACATCATAGTTCCAAAAAGCACAAGGCTTTCGACATTAAAAACGTAAAGGAACGTCAGGAAATCACCGAAACGCCCAATGGCCACAAACTTCCGGAAAGCAACCATTCTATCGGTAAAGTGGTGGTAGAACCAGCCAAAATCAAGTCGTCAACCTGTTATTCCGAGGAAAAACCAAGCTGGGCTTGAACGTACGGGCCTCTTCGAAATCCATCAATGCATACGACATGATGATAACCTCATCATCCACCTGGAATTTACGGGCGGCTGCACCATTCAGACATATACATCCAGAGCCACGCTCGCCGCGAATCACATATGTCTCAATTCGTTCGCCATTGTTGTTGTTCACCACCTGAACCTTCTCACCTGCAACAAGGTTCGCGGCCTCCATCAATTCCTCATCGATAGTGATGCTACCCATATAATGAAGGTTCGCCTCGGTTACTTTCACACAATGGAGCTTGCTCTTTAACACTTCTATCATCATTTGCAAAACAATTAACTTCTATTGTGAATTTTAATTACAAATACAAACAACGCATCGCACTCTTTCAGGAAACTATTCCTTATATTTTATATGGTCGATAAGACGAATGGGAACCTTTCCGCAATATACCGTTATACATCCCACAATATAGGGGCTTGCATCCCAATCTTGAACGTCTTGGAGCGTATTGCCGTCGACAATGGAGAAATACTCCACCTCGAGACCGTCAACCGAATTGATGTCGGCAACCACCTTGTCGTGTGTCTCCTGCAGACTATGGGTCTTGGCATAGGCCCTACTCTCGTCCAAAGCTTTGAAAATGGCGGGGGCAATGGCACGTTCATCAGCACTCAAGAGGGTGTTTCGCGAGCTCTTGGCAAGTCCGTCTGACTCACGAACAATAGGGCATTCCACGATTTCCACTCCAAGCCCCAAAGCCTTTACCATGGCCTTCACCACGGCTATCTGCTGCCAGTCTTTCTCGCCAAAATAAGCCTTGTCGGGCCTTACTATATAGAACAAGCGGCTAACCACTTGGCAAACACCGTTGAAATGGCCGGGCCTGTGGGCTCCTTCCATCACCGTTGTGACAGGAGGATACTCAAAGTGGCGGTTGTCTGGAAGAGGATACATCTCTTCGACAGAGGGAGAAAACACATAGTCGGCACCTATCTTCTCCAACAACTCACAATCTGCCTCAAGCGTGCGAGGATAATTCTTCAGGTCGTTCTTGTCGTTGAACTGAGTCGGGTTGACAAAAACGCTTACCACCGTTACATCGTTCTGCTCCACACTACGCTTCACCAACGAGGCGTGCCCTTCATGCAATGCGCCCATCGTGGGCACCAAGCCAATCTTCTTTCCCTGCTTGTGAAAAGGGAACAAAGCATTCTGAATATCTACTATTCTATGAAAAACTATCATTTATTTATATGTTTTTATAAAACGGGTGCAAATTAACAACATAATTATGAAATAACCAAAGATTATTTTTAATTTTTGCCAATAATAACCCTCATTTTTCTAAATTAATAAAAATAATTAGAGTATACGAGATTTTTTTCTTACCTTTGCATAAAATTTAAACTAATTCAACATGAAGGCGAAAAAAATTCTTTTCATCAACCAGGAGATGATGCCATACGTTCCTGAAAGTGAATTGTCCACACTCGGAAGACAGCTACCTCAGGCCATTCAAGAAAAGGGCTATGAAATACGTACGTTCATGCCCAAATGGGGTACTATCAATGAGCGTAGAGGCCAACTCCACGAGGTGATTCGCCTTTCGAGAATGATGTTAATCATCGATGAGACCGACCACCCGCTTATCATCAAGGTGGCCTCCATCCCACAAACACGCATTCAGGTCTATTTCATTGACAACGACGACTATTTCAGCCGACGCCAAATGGGAATAGACGAGAATGGCGAAGAGTATTCCGACAACGGAGAAAGAGCCGTGTTCTTTGCGCGCGGCGTGCTCGAAACCGTCAAGAAACTCCGTTGGGTGCCCGACATCATTCATTGCCAAGGGTGGATGAGCGCCATTATTCCGCTCTATGTGAAAACAGCTTATCAAAACGAGCCTTCATTCGCCAACACCAAGGTGGTGACATCGCTTTTCAGTAAGGAACTGAAGAGAGAGCTGGGCGAGAACTTCAAAAACGGCATAGAATTCAAAGACGCCAAGAAATCGGTTCTCGACAACTACGGCCAGAAATTCGACTTCGTGGAATTGGGCAAACTTGCCATCGACTACTCCGACGGTGTGGTGGAAGCTTGCCAAGAGGTGAACGCCGACCTTCTCAATTATGCCATCAACAAAAAGATGCCTGTGATGAGATATCCCGGCGCAGACAATATCGGCGACGCCTATGATTTGTTCTACGACCAAGTGTTTGGCGATGAATAGTCTGGCGAAAGCAATACATAAACAATACATATAGAAGTTATTACCATATAACTAACAAGTCATAAAGATACTATTTCATACTTCAATGAAAACAAAAATACTGGCAGGGCTCGCCTTTCTTTCCACGATTCTCGTGTCCTGCGATGATACAACAGGAAACATAGGCTCTTCTCTCACGGAGAACATAGATAACATCACCATCACGACAGATTCATTCAAGGTGACCACCCGTTCGATTGTTGCCGACTCCGTATTCTCACGCAACGCCACCGGTTATCTTGGACGCATCAAAGACCCGGAGACTGGTTCGTATATCTCGGGCGACTTCATGGTCCAATTCAACACCCTTGAAGACTTCAAGCTCCCCGCGAAAGAAAGCATTATAAGCCTCGACGACAATGGGGAAATCGTTGCCGACTCATGCGAGATAAGGTTGTACTACACAAGTTTCTATGGCGACTCGCTTGCCACCATGAAAGCTACCGTCTATGAAATGGACAAACCCATGGAAGAAAGCAAGAAGTATTATTCCAACTTCGACCCACTGAGCGAAGGATACGTGAGAGAAGACGGACTTAAGATTGACAAGGTGTACACTTTGGACAACCATACATACACCGATAGCATCAGAAGTTCGAACAATTACACGCATCATATCAGAATCCCCCTGAACACTCCTTACGTTGACAAACAAGGAAAGAGATACAATAACTTCGGCTCTTATATCATAAACAAATACTACGAGAATCCTTCATATTTCAAGAACTCATACAATTTCATCCACAACGTATGTCCAGGTTTCTACGTGAAGACAAAGGATGGAATCGGCTCAATGGCTTACATCAGCATCAGCCAACTGTCCGTGTACTATCGCTTTAAAGACAAAGAGAACAACATGTACGTGAGAGACGACATTTACTCCGGTACGGAAGAAGTGCTTCAGACAACCAATATTACAAATAGCAAAGATGCCATCAACAGACTTGTCAACGACAATAGTTGCACCTATCTGAAAACACCTGCCGGCATCTTCACCGAGATGACATTGCCCGTGGACGAGATTACTCTAAACCACGAGAACGACACGCTGAATACGGCCAAGATTATTCTCCGTAAAATCAACAACATTCAGCATACACCTTATTCTCTTGAAACGCCGACCACCTTGTTGATGATTGAGCGCGATAGCATGTACACCTTCTTCGAGAAAAACAAAATCACCGATGGCGTGCAATCCTATCTGTCAACCATCTCGGGCAACAACTATGTGTTCTCCAACATTTCAAATCTCGTGAGGAAAATGTCGGAAGCAAAAAAGAGCGGATTGAAGAGCAATAGCAATTGGACAATCGCTCATCCCAATTGGAACAAAGTGGTTATCATTCCGGTTGTTGAAACGTATGCACAAGCTTCTCAAGCCTCGGTGCTGGCCAAGGTGACACACGACATGAAACTCTCCAGTGTTCGTCTTGTAGGCGGTTCAGGAAATCCCTACGACGACATCAAGATAAGTGTCATCTATAGCAAATTTGCCGGTCGATAGCAATATCAGCCAGCCTTCTCTTGAACGAATTATGTCATTATTCTAACGATTACTCGTAAGTATTCGTTCAAGGTATTATCTTCAACCTGGACTCATTCCGGGTTCCAACAATGCATAAAACAAATTGTCTATGGCAGACAACTATTTGGAGAAACACCGAGAAGAATATGAGAAGAAAAAAGCCGCGTGGTTGTTGAAAAAGAAACACATACCACGCGGCAAATCTAAATCCATCCTAAAAAGCAACACTATTCAGCCACCTGAAGACGAATCACTTTGATATAGGACTTCACCATATTCTTTCTAAAGATTCATCATTCCACCGTGACCGATTTGGCAAGATTCCTAGGCTGATCAACATCTTTGCCCTTGCAAACCGCCACATGATAAGCCAACAATTGCAAGGGAATAGTTGCGATAAGAGGTTCGAGACACTCCAATGTGTCGGGGATTTCTATCACCTCATCTGCTATCTTGCTTATCACCTGATCGTCCTTGCTAACCAATGCTATCACCCTACCCTTTCGAGCCTTGATCTCTTGGATATTGCTTAGCACTTTCTCGTACATCGCATTATGGGTGGCAATAACCACGACAGGCATGTCGGAATCAATCAACGCAATAGGGCCATGCTTCATTTCGGCAGCTGGATATCCCTCAGCATGTATGTAGCTGATTTCCTTCAACTTCAATGCGCCCTCCAAAGCCACGGGATAGCTAAATCCTCTTCCAAGATAAAGAAAATTACGTGCGTAAGTGAATGTACGGCTCAAGTCAGAGATACGTTCATTGAGCGCAAGCACTTCTTTCATCTTCTCTGGAATGATGCTCAGTTCCTTGACTATTTTACGATATTCAGTCATGTCGACGGTGCCCCGTTCTTTTCCCAAAGCAAGAGCAATCATCGTCAACACCGTCACTTGTCCCGTAAATGCCTTTGTTGAAGCCACACCGATTTCTGGTCCGACATGGATGTACGAACCAGTATTTGTCGCCCTCGGAATACTAGAGCCAATGGCATTGCAAATGCCGAAAATAAAGGCGCCCTTCTTCTTTGCAAGTTCAACGGCGGCCAATGTATCGGCCGTCTCACCGCTTTGAGAGATGGCAATGAGCACGTCTTTCTCACTAACCACGGGGTTTCTATACCTGAATTCCGATGCATACTCCACCTCAACAGGTATTCTACAAAGATTCTCAATAATCTGCTTGCCAATAAGTCCAGCATGCCACGAGGTGCCACAAGCCACAATGATGATGCGTTGCGCATTGACCAATTGCTCTTTGTAGTCAATCACGGCACTCAAGGTCACATTGTCTGCCTCAACATTGATACGCCCTTTCATGCAATTGGCCAGACATTCAGGTTGTTCGAAGATTTCCTTGAGCATGAAATGAGGATACCCGCCCTTCTCTATTTGGCCAAGACTGATATCTACAGTCTTAATTTCCGGAGACAAACTATTGTTGTATATATTCACAACTTTCAAATCCTGGCCACGTCGTATCAAGGCAATGTTTCCATCTTCAAGATACACCACTTTATCAGTGTATTCAATGATAGGGCTGGCATCTGAGCCAATGAAGAATTCATCTTTGCCAATTCCGACTACAAGAGGACTTTGCTTGCGGGCCGCAATAATGGTATCAGGATTGTTCTTGTCGAGCAAGGCAATGGCATATGCACCTATCACCTCATGCAACACCAATTGAACGCACGTTAAAAGGTCCAGATTCTTCTTCTTTTGCACATATTCCACAAACTGAACCAACACTTCCGTATCGGTATCGCTTTTGAAGACAACGCCCTTTGCCTGTAACTTGCTCTTCAAATCGGCATAATTCTCAATGATTCCGTTATGAATGATTGCAAGGTTTCTCGATTCGGAATAATGTGGATGGGCATTGCGCGATGAAGGCTCGCCATGTGTCGCCCAGCGTGTATGAGCAATGCCAATGGTTCCGCCAAGGTCTTTATCGGCACAAAAGGACTGAAGATCGGATACCTTTCCCTTCTCTTTATAGACATTCAGTTCTCCATGGTCGTTTATCAGCGCCACACCAGCACTATCATAACCACGATATTCCAGGCGTTGCAATCCCTTTATCAACACAGGATATGCATCTCGATTTCCAATATAACCTACAATACCGCACATAAAATGTACTTTTAAATGTCAAATCACTTTACAATACTTACCACCAGGGTAGCCATCGATGTGAGGAAACTAATAACAGAGAACCAAATGGAAACCGAGTTGATGGCCGTAGAGTCAATCTTGGTCTTATTCGGCTCAACATAAACGATGTCATTCTGTTGCAAGTAATAATAAGGAGAGGTTATGATATCTGCATTGTTAAGATTCAATGTATGAATCTCTTTTTTGCCTTTGGAGTCAACACGAATCAAGTGAACCTTATCGCGCTTGCCATACATGGTTAGGTCACCCGCTTGTGCTACGGCCTCAAGAATGTTAATCTTTTCTTGGTCAACCCTGAATGTTCCCGGACTTGACACTTCGCCCAGAACTGTAACCTTAAAGCTCGACATCTCAACAGTCACAACCGGGTTCTCGGTATTGGCAAGATAAGGAGATATTTTCGATTTGATAAGTTGCTCACTTTCACGTTTTGTCAATCCTGCCAAATGCAATGTTCCAACAACAGGGAAATTGATGTTTCCATTGTTGTCAACCAAATATTGCAATTGGTTATTACTACCGCCTGAGCCTCCCTGATTGCCACTTTTTGATGGATTGAAATGCTTGACAGCATCTGGATCGGTTGCACTTACTGTGATTGTCAACAAATCCTTTGGCATAATTCGCGCATCATAAAGGAATTCAGACTTGTCAAGATTCAAAGTATCCGCACCTTGTAAATAAATGATTTTCTTTGTGCTTCCACAACTTCCAAGAAGCATAACCATAGCAATTGCCAATAAAGGCAGAATAAATTTTTCAGTTCGTGTCATAGTGATATTTTTAAACAAATTTTTGCAAATATACACTTTTTCTTTGAAAATGACAAATAATTACCTCAATAATTAAAAATATCCCGATGAAAATCATCGGGATATTTGATATTAGAACTTGAAATAATTCTTTGCATTGTAATAACTGATGTCTTCAACCATTCGGTAAAGACTCTCTTTGTCGTCTGGGAGAAGTCCATTCTCCACATCATCACCAAGCAAGTTGCAAAGCAAACGACGGAAATATTCATGACGGGGATAGCTTAAGAACGAACGACTATCGGTAAGCATACCCACAAAGCGACTCAACAAGCCAAGCACCGACAATGCGTTCATCTGCCGTGTCATACCGTCCAACTGGTCATTGAACCACCAACCAGAACCAAATTGTATCTTGCCAGGGCATGAACCATCTTGGAAGTTGCCGAGCATTGTGGCAATCACTTCGTTGGCACAAGGATTCAATGTATATAATATGGTACGCGTGAGTTTGCCTTCCAGATTCAGTTCATCAAGGAAATGTGCCATTGCCTTGGCAGTGGTGAATTCACCGATAGAGTCGAAACCGCAATCCACGCCTAGACGATCGTGCATCAATGTGTTATTGTCTCGGATAGCTCCATAGTGGAATTGTTGGGTCCAGTTGCTCTCATAGTCCATCTCTGCGCATAGTTTCAGGAAGCAGTGCTTATACTGACGGATTTCAAGATTAGACAAAGCCTGTCCACGCATAGCTTTCTCAAAAATCGTTTCAATCTGACTATCGGTAAATGGTTCATCATAGAACTCCTCAATGCCATGGTCAGAAAGGCGGCTGCCGTTAGCATGGAAGAAATCATGGCGTTTCTGAAGAGCATCCATCATATCTTTGAAAGAAGATATTGTGACACCAGCCACCTCTCCCAACTTGCATACATAACTAGCAAATTCAGGCTTTTCGATATTCATTGCCTTATCAGGACGCCAAGCAGGAATCATCTTTATTTCGAAGCCACTCTCTGCTGTCTGCTTATGGAAGTGAAGGTCGTCAATTGGATCATCAGTTGTACATACTGTTTCCACGTTGTAACGACGCATGAAACCTCGCGCGGTATATTCTGGTTGCTTCAATTTCTCATTACACTCGTCGAAAATTTCACGGGCAGTCTTCGGACTTAATATCTTATCAATACCAAAGGCTGTCTTCAACTCCAAATGAGTCCAATGATAAAGAGGGTTACGGAATGTATACGGTACTGTTTCAGCCCACTTCTCAAATTTCTCCCAGTCCGATGTCTCGTTTCCTGTACAATATTTCTCATCCACACCGTTTGTACGCATTGCTCTCCACTTATAATGGTCACCTCCGAGCCATAGCTCAGTAATGCTTCTGAACTGATGATCGGTTGCCACCATTTCTGGTATCAAATGACAGTGGTAGTCAATGATTGGCATCTTAGATGCGTGATTGTGATAGAGATCCTGCGCGGTAGCTGTGTTGAGCAGGAAGTTCTCGTCCATAAATTTTTTCATAGTTTGTTTTCCTTAATGATAAGTTTTGATTGAAAATTTATTTTAATTAGGCAAATATACTCATTTTTTTTGGAACTATTAATAAATTAAACTATATTTGCACAAATAAATTACGTAAACGATGTCAGATAACAAAATCTTTACAAAACTTACACGTAACAACAGAGTGCTGCTTATTTATACAGGTGGCACTATAGGTATGGGGAAAAACCCAGAGACTGGAGCCCTCGAGCCTCTTGACTTTAATCATCTAATAGCACAAATCCCTGAGTTCTCAAGCATTCAAACAGGTATTGAAGTCTACCAATTTACTCCCCCCATAGACTCTTCCGACATGACTCCAACCCTATGGGCACAGCTGGTAAAGATTATTTCAGAAAAATACGACAACTATGACGGTTTCGTCATATTGCATGGAACCGACACGATGGCATTCACCGCATCTGCCCTTTCTTTCATGCTGGAAAACCTGACAAAACCTGTAATACTCACAGGTTCTCAACTACCCATAGGACAATTGCGAACCGACGGAAAAGAAAACCTTGTAACCAGCATAGAGATTGCTGCAGCCCATCACCAAGACGGAACCCCCATCGTGCCAGAAGTATGTATCTATTTCAGTGGACGACTGCTACGAGGAAACCGATCTACCAAGATGAACGCAGATGGATTCAATGCTTTTGATTCGTTCAACTATCCTCATCTGGCCGATGCAGGAATATCCATTATTTATCACGAAGAATACGTTCTACATCCCGACTATAACAAAACCTTGATTCCTCACTACGATACCGACCCCAATGTTGTGGTATTCACCTTATTCCCAGGAATACAAGACAAAATTGTAAGACATATGTTGGAAGTCCCCCAACTTAGAGGAATCGTCATGCGCACATACGGAAGCGGCAATGCGCCACAACGTCCTTGGCTTTTAAAGATGCTCAAAGAAGCTAGCGACAAAGGCATCAATATTATCAACATCAGCCAATGTGCTGCAGGAACCGTTGAAATGGCAAGATATGACACAGGCTATCAACTAAAGAATGCCGGAGTTATCAGTGGGTTCGATAGCACAGTGGAGTGTGCTGTAGCCAAACTGATGTGCCTACAAGGTAAATATCAGGATCCCGAAGTCGTTAGAATAATGATGAATCAAAATATTTGCGGAGAAATAACATTGTAATTATTTAAACAAATACAAACAAAAACAAAACATTATGAAAGAACTTAAAGGAACAAAGACTGAGAAAAATCTTCAGGAAGCATTTGCAGGCGAATCCATGGCAAGAAACAAGTATACTTATTTTGCCAGCAAGGCAAAAAAGGATGGATTTGTACAAATTGCAGCAATATTCGAGGAAACGGCAGCCAACGAGAAAGAGCATGCCAAAATGTGGTACAAGCTTCTCAATGGAGGAAAAGTTAGCGATACAGAAACCAATTTGGAAGCAGCCGCAAACGGTGAAAACTTCGAATGGACCGACATGTATTTACGCATGGCTAAAGAAGCTCGCGAAGAAGGATTCAACGAAATAGCTGACAAATTCGAGGCTGTTGCAGCCATCGAAAAAGAACACGAAGAGCGCTACCGCAAATTGTTGAAGAATGTACGTGACAAAAAAGTGTTCTCAAAAGATGGTGATGTTATTTGGCAATGTGCCAATTGCGGACATATCGTTATCGGCAAAGAAGCACCCGAGATATGCCCAGTATGCGATCACCCGCAATCCTACTTTCAAGTAAAAGCCGAGAACTATTGATTTCTGATTAATTATTCATTAAAATGCCCAAGCACATTCTGTCATGAGTATTTTTCATGCAACAATGTTCTTGGGTATTTTTCTTGGTAATTGCAGAGCAAACATAAAAAAATTCAGTCTGTTATTCATCTTCCAAATGTAATTAGAAAACCATTTGTCTTGCACTAACTGTTCTTTTATTTAAAGTTTGAAAACTATGAGCAGATAAATTAATATAAACAAAAAAATGGATGAGATAACCCATCCATTGTAACTTCAATCAGAATCGAAGAGAATTATGCCTCAGCTGGAGCCTCCTCTGCAGGTGCAGTTTCTGCCTCTTGTTGAGCAGCAACAGCAGCAGCCTTCTTTTCGGCTACCTTCTTGGCAATTGTCTCATTGATTTTCTTCTCAGCCTCAAGTTCCTTTGCAGCTGCGTCTTTCTTAGACTTCAATTCCATCTCTCGCACTGCATTGAATCCCTTAACTTTAGCTTCTTTCCATGCATCGAACTTCTTTTGGGCTGTAGCCTCATCAAAAGCACCTTTCTTGATACCTGTACGAAGATGTTTCATCAAATACACACCTTCATTGCTCAGGATGTTACGAACTGTGTCTGTTGGTTGAGCACCTGTTTCTACCCAATAAAGTGCACGGTCAAAATTCAAATCTACTGTGGCTGGATTGGTGTTAGGATTGTAAGTACCAATTTTCTCAGTAAATCTACCATCTCGTGGTGCTCTTGCATCTGCGATAACTATTCTGTAAAAAGCGTAGCTTTTACGGCCACCGCGCTGCAGTCTGATTTTTGTTGCCATTGTTGTAAAATTTTTTAAATTAGGTTTGAATTATATGCTACCATCTCGTGATAGCGGCTGCAAAGGTATATCTTTTTTCTCGATTGGACAAATTATTCTGAGTTTTTTATTCACACGAACGCCATTTTCTTGTTCATTTTCTTCTAAATGAAGAGATGTAGTTCGAAAATTGTATTATTGAACATGAACTCGAAATCACTTTAACTCAAAAATGTCTGATGGTGTCTTGCGCTTTAAGACATCAAGCATAAAATCCCTTCCTGTTGAAATACCATAGCTATTCAGCACAAACTCAACAGTCTTCCTTGCCAATTCTGGATGGTTGTTTTCCTCACTTAGATGGCAAAGCCATACATGTACAAGTTTTTGAGTGGCATTCTCAGCCAAAGCAATTGCGCAATCTTTATTGCTTAAATGACCATTTTCGCTAAGAACTCTTTCCTTCAAATATTGGGGATACGGACCATTGCTGAGCATCTCTTCATCGTGATTAGCCTCAAGAACCAAATAATTGGTATCGGCTATGTATTTTTTCATTTCATCTGTAACATGACCCACATCGGTCATCAAACAAAAACTCACGCCCTGATACTCAATAAAATACCCCACATTGTCACAGCTATCATGAGGAATAAAGAAAGGGGTCACGTGGAACTCACCAAGCACAAGACATTCACCCTTATTAATGAAATGAGCGTTAATAGGCATCACCTTACGTCTGACACAATAGTTGTTCTCTATTCCTTTATGCACTGCTTGAGTGGCATAGACAGGAATATTAAGTTCAGTACTTATTGCACCGACCGACTTCACATGGTCGGCGTGATCGTGTGTGACAAGAATCTGATGAATTAAATTCGTTTTCAATCCATATTCCTGAAAATATCTCTTCAGCATTCGCAAACTGATGCCAGAGTCAATCAAAAGCCCATCTGTTTCGGTAAACAGGAAGTAGCAATTGCCACTACTCCCGCTACCAAAAGATATGAATTTTAGCATTATTGTTGTTATTTTAGTGCAAAAGTATGAAAAATAGCGTGGAATGCCAAAGATTTTATTTACCTTTGTATGATTTTAAACTTTTTAATATGAAATTTCTTCTGTACAATTGCTTTTTTGCTGTATTAATAAGTTCTTGCATGTCCAATAGAAATGGAAGCGAAGAGCAATTATATGAAGTTGTGGATAGTTTTGCCAATAATTATTTCAATCTTCGATACAGCAATGCCATGAGGTTCTGTACAGACGATTCACATCGTTGGCTAAAATGGGCAGCGTCGAATGTCACACAAGAAGACATAGACGTCCTTCACAAAACTGATAAGGCTGCATCAGTACAAGTTGAAAGCGCCGAAAGTATCAACGATTCACTTTCCACTGTAAGAATAACCGTGAACAATTATCTGCTCATGGACTCTATTGGCAAGCCCGGTAGAATTGTCAAATCAGACAATTTTATTATTCGTGCTATAATAAAAGATGGCAAATGGCTTGTCAGAATGGAAGCCCTACCGCGAAGTGAAAAGAAAAGTCACGACTGAACTTTGGGTGCAGTATAGCATAATGCTCTTTCTTGCTCGAATAGGCTGGATTAATGGCTTTCATACCCATGTCGAACCTCAGAATGAAATAGCCGAAGTTTAGTCGAAATCCAGCACCATAAGCCACCGCAAATTGTTTGTAGAACTCGTCCAACTTAAATTGCCCGCCAGGTTGGTCTTTATAGTTCCGTAAGGTCCAGATGTTACCAGCATCCACAAACAATGCTCCATTGATTTTCCAGAAAAGGAATGTGCGCCATTCGGCATTCAAATCAATCTTAACATCACCAGTCTGGTTGATAAAATCAATGGCTCCATTGCTCCCTTTGAATGAGCCAGGTCCCAGTCCACGTACGCTCCACCCTCTTACAGAATTGGCACCTCCAGAAAAATATCTTTTCTCAAAAGGAAGTACTGTACTGTTTCCGTATGGATATGCTATTCCAAATCCAGCGTGAAGCGCTATCTGATTGTGGCGGTCTATTTGCAGTAAATGCGTATAATCCACATCCCCTTTCACATATTGTGCATATGCTATATTAAATAAGGTGTATTGCCCTCGACTATTATCTTTAGAACCGAACAAACGGCTCGATGCTTGAAGAATATTACCTGCTGTTTCCATGTTAAATCGAAAAGCGTGGTTACCCTTGTTGTACGCCATGGAGAAGCCTATCTTCATGATGAACAAATCTTCGTAGTTATAGCGAAGGATGGCATTTCGGCTACTCGCATTTTCCAAATAGTCGTCCTTGAAGGTTTTAGAAATCCACGGCATGTAAATATAGTTCAAATCAAGCACATCAATCCTGTAAGAAAGATGGCGGACAACATCGCTCCAACGATATCTCCATGCAGTGTTAAACAATTGACGGTGAAACTCTGGACGATTCTGAATATTGTAACTAATCGACAACTCTGAACTTGCAGAGCTCTTCCTACGATAGTTCTTCGAGACGAATGGAACCAACAAACGAGGAAACGTTAACTTGGTTTCTATACTATATTCCACATAATCTTGGTTCTGATATCCTTCGAGGCCCGTAATTGCCTCAAACGCACCTCTAAGCTGAACGCTAAATGTTTCTGAGCCACGAAAAAGATTTCGGTTCTCATAAGTAAGTGATGCTGCAGCTCCCAAATCACCTGCGGTATTTGTTCCTTCAGGTTGAAAGCTAATGCTGTTCGGTTTGTTCATACTTACCTGAACCCGACAGTCGAGCAAAGTGGTGTCAGGGACTTCGTTAAATTTTATGCTTGTAAATCTCACAGCCGGCAGTTTACCAAAACTATTGTATGTTTTCTGTAAAAGCGACGCACTGAAAGGTTTGCTTCCTTCTATCCAAGTATTTTCTTCAAGAACACTTTTCCTTAAATGGAGATTTCCATCATCTCCCCCAACGAACTCCACATTCCTCACGAAATATTGTGGATGGTCTGTTTCTGGATCGTCTGAAGTCAATCTGTAGGGAAGAATGTGCATTGTAAGGTCAACCATTTTCGAACCTTTCATCGTATCGGCCGTGAACACAATATGGTCCTTGTGAAATTTATAATACCCATTATCATTAAGATATTGGGTGATACGCTTACGTTCAACATCAAGATCATTAATTGAGAAACGGCTGCCCTCATTCAAATAAGAATGAATTGCTTTATCGTTCTCAATGCATTTGGCAATAGACTTATCTTGGATGTCGTATTTCACTGAACGTATAAAAAAAGGTATTCCTGGTAACAATTCATAAACAAGCGACACTTTCTTTCCTTTCCTCTTTGAGGTCACCTTCACATCAGCATTCATGTATCCCATGTTCTGCATAGCCATTATCAGGTCATCACGGGTTAGTTTGGCTTGCAACGAATCATAGAGCACAGGTTCTTCTCCAATATTCTTCAGGGTTCGGTTTATCCATTTCGTTGTGTCAACCCCAGCCATCGAATATGTAGCAAGAGGGACTTTAAACAAAGAGAACCATTTTGAATTGGCTTGCTGACGGATATATGGTTGAAGCGCTGAAGCATCAATTGTCTTGTCATCGGTAGTAATCTTCACTTTTTGCAAAAGATATTGTTCTTCGGGAACAAACTTTGTTACCGAACAAGACAATAATAACCACGAAATCAATAACGTGGAGAACAATGTCGGGAAATGCCTTCTAACGATACTTCGCACAATTTTTTTAATTATGGTGCAAAATTAAGATTTTTTTTGTACTTTTGTCATAAAATACAGAAGAAATGATAAGCAAGAACCAAATAAAATTCATTAAGAGCCTTGAAAACAAAAAAGTCCGCTATCGTGAAGGCCTATTTATTGCCGAAGGCCCCAAGGTTGTTGGCGACCTGCTTGCAGAGGGCTTCAAACCTCATACATTGGTAGCTGTCGAAGGTTGGTCATACAATTACAAAGGAATAGCAATAAATGCTGATTTCGTTGTCACTGAAGAAGAACTGAGAAAAGTCAGTTTCCTACAACATCCGCAACAAGTGATCGGCGTATTTCCTATACCCACAAATAGCATAGAACATATAGACACATCCAACAATCTGGTTCTCGCATTAGATGACGTGCAAGACCCTGGCAATCTAGGCACTATCATCCGCATAGCTGACTGGTTTGGCATTTCAAACATTCTGTGTAGTGAGAAAACTGCCGACGCTTACAATCCGAAAGTAGTACAAGCTACTATGGGAAGCATTGCCAGAGTCGAGCTTCATTATGTAGATTTACCTCAGTTCATTGCAAGTCATGCAGACAAGGTTCCCGTATATGGTACTTTTCTCGACGGGAAAAACATCTATTCAAACGAATTATCGGCAAATGGAATCATTGTCATGGGCAACGAGGGCAATGGCATTTCAAATGAAATAGCCAAGCAAATCAACCGCAGACTGTTCATACCCTATTACCCCGAGAATCGTCACACCGCAGAGAGCCTAAACGTAGCCATAGCAACTGCTATTACATGTGCCGAATTCAGAAGGCGGCGACTTTCAATGAAAAACTGATATCCGCCATTGTTATAAGAAAATAGAAAAGGAAGCCCATGTTTGGTCATTACTCAAATGATAATTATCATGAGAAAGCTATAGAAAAGAGCGTTCGTAAGTGGTTTTCTACATTTCGCACAGTTCTGTATATATTCTCTGAACAGGCAAGCCCATCACATTAAAATAACTACCTGTTATTGAGGTGACACCCACATAGCCTATCCATTCTTGAATGCCATAGGCGCCAGCTTTATCGAACGGTTTGTAGTTTTCTATGTAATAGTCTATTTCGTCATCGGCCAATCGTCTAAAGGTGACATCGGTCGTCACAGAAAAACTCTTCATTGATTTGTTGGTCAACAGGCACACGCCGGTAATCACCTGATGGGTTCTTCCGCTTATCAACTTCAGCATTCTACGTGCATCATCAGAATCCTTGGGCTTTCCAAGAATGTCATTGTCAACCACGACAATAGTATCGGCAGTAATCAACAACTCATCGTCAGTCAACGAATCCTTGTAGGCAGATGCCTTTTTCTTGGAAATAACAATTGCCACTTCATTAATGGGAGTTTCCTTAGGATAAGATTCATCTATTCCTTCAAGCACCTTCACCGTAAAATGCAACCCTAGCCCTGCAAGCAATTCTCTGCGCCGAGGGCTGTTACTTGCCAATACAATATGATAGTCCTTTTTCATACACTATAAAAACCACTAGAATAAGTTCTGGCGAATCACCATCCAAAAGCTTTTTCGTTACTGAGCCATTTGCCTTGAACCCTCAACACCTGTTCTATAACATCCCTGCCGCATCCTTGTCCTCCATTCTTCATGCTTACATAGAGGCTGATAGATTTAATATCCGGTGAAGCATCGGCGGGGCAACATGGACAACCACAACGCTTCATCACCTCATAATCGGGTATGTCATCGCCCATATAAATTACTTCTTCATCGGTAAGGCCATATTTCTCAAGAAACTCCTGGTATGTTTTCAACTTGACAGCACACTCCATATAAATGTCTTCAACGCCCAGATGCTCATACCTTTTCCGAACGCTCATGGTGTTCCCTCCGGTCAGAATGGCTATTCGCAATCCCATCTTCTGTGCAAGCTGTATAGCATAACCATCTTTGATGTTCACTGTACGCATAGGTTCACCATTAGGATGAAGCACAATTGTTTCTGCACTCAACACACCATCCACATCGAAGACAATGGCACGTATTTTGCTTAAATCATAGTTTATCATATATGGATTAATGAGAATTCTTCTGTTTCATTTTTAAGTTGATAGACTTGCTCATCAACTCATATATTTCACGCGACAAAGAATCGTTGTGAAGCATTTCGAGATGCTTGTTGATGATGTTGTCATCATATCGTACAGCGGGACCTGTCTGTGCCTGATGCGGATGAAGCAGATGAACTTTTCTGGCGGTCTCGTCTATCAATGGAAGCATCAAATCGAACGACAGACCATGCTGATCTAATATCTCCGCGCACAAATCATAACAGTGGTTGCTGAAATTGCAGGCGAAGACAGCTGCCATATGCAGGTATTTCCGCTCTTCCGATGAAAGTTGCTTAACACGATTACTAACACTTCCTGCTAAGTGATGAATAACGTCGAATGCAACATGATCGTTTGCTTCAATAAAACATGGTATGTCTTTGAAATCCAATACTCTTTCTTTGGAGAATGTCTGCATTGGATAAAGAACACCGTAATGGGTTGCAAAGGACTCAAACAAGTTCATAGGTGTACTTCCACTTGTATGAAGAATTACTCGCTGAGAAGAACGAATGTCATCTTTCAAACAAGCATGATCGCAAATAAGGGGAATCAACTCTGGAAGAACACTGTCCTTCAGGGCAATAATGTACACATCGGCATCGTTTCTCATTGCATCTATAGTACAAATGGGAACACTATCCACCATGGAAGCAAGTACCTCGGACGACTCGATAGTACGGCTATAAACTTGTAGGATATCATGTCCTACACGATGCATGGATATTCCCAAACTCGTTGCAAGCCGTCCTGCACCAACCATTACAATCTTCATAACCAACCCATTGATTACTATGTTAAGATATCAACTTATTTAATATTTATTGATATGCACATTTTCCCACTTTAATTTGTCCTCATTTTGTGGTTTCCGCTCGTCAGCCTTATGACCAAAAGCCAAAATGCAAAGACAACTAAGATTGTCGGGAATATCCAGCACACCACGGATCACATCATCTGCACTAGTGCCATCGCTCAACCCACGACCACGCATTTGAGCCCAACAAGAGCCTAAGCCGAGATCTTCTGCTTGATATTGCATAGAAATGGCAGCAATGCTTCCATCCTCTACCCAGCAATCGTTTTTGGCAGGGTCGCCCAACACTACAATTGCAAGAGGAGCATCCTTTATAAACTGACCTCCAAGGTCCTTGGCATCGGAGAGCTTTTCTAAGTCAAGTTTGTCGTCAACAACCACGAACTCCCATCCACGCTGGCCTTTCGACGTGGGCGACATCAAGCCAGCCCTGAGAATAAGCTTCACATCGTCGCCACTTATCTCCTCGTCAGTGAACTTGCGATGACTACGACGCAACTGTGCCAAATCCTTAAAATCTTTCATAATTACTAATCTTAATTATTTACCTATACTTCTGTAATCCTGTACTCAATTATGATGCAAATATACATATAATAATCAAAAAAGTTTGCCTCTACTTGCATTTTTTTAAAATAATTATTACTTTTGTTGCATGAAAGGCGAACAACCGCAAGGAGAGCAACAACTCACCATCAGCATCATTACCACCAGCGAAGAACTGCCAGAAATGGAATGCAGCAACTTCTTCCATAGCGCCGAGCTTTTCCATATCATTGAGAAAACGCCTGGACAGACACCTTACATGCTGGTTGCCAAGCAAAATGGTTTGGTTGTGGGGCATATGCTCGCCACGCTGAGACGAAGAGGTTCGTGGATACCGCCTTATTTATTCTCACAAGGACGTGTTTATGGTGAAGGCGAATATACAGAAAGTGCCGACAAAGCAATAATTTTTGAGCAATTTCTGAAAATTATCACTCAAAAACTACGCCGCAAGATGTGTCTATACATTGAGTTCAGCGACCTTTCTACCAAGATGTTCGGCTATAAGGTATTCCGAAAAGAAGGATATATCCCAATCAGGTGGATGGCTGTTCACAATTCTCTCCACTCGGCTCCCCCTGAAGACCGCATCGGCGAGAGGGTTTTAGCGCGAATAGAGCATGCGGTAAACATGGGCGTTGAAGTGAAAGAGGTGGAGACAGAAAAGGAATTCAACGATTTCTACCGGATGTTCAAGAATTACTATTCAACAAAAGTAAGACGATATCTGCCATCCCCAAAGATGTTTGCTAAACTCCAAGAAACAAGCCATTGCAAACTCTTCATCACCAAATACCGCAACCGGGCCATTGGAGCAGCGACCTGCCTGTATTCAAACAGGAACGCCTATCTCTGGTACATGGCAGCTAAACGTAAAAGTTATCCCACTCTTCACCCAGGAACAGCAACTGTTTGGGGGGCTATTACAGACGCTTACAACCAACATTGTTGGCATATTAACTTTCTTGACGTAGGTTTGCCATTTAAGAAAAACCACTACCGTGATTTCATCCTCAGTTTTGGAGGAAAAGAAGTGAGCACATACCGATGGTTCCGTTACACTTTCCCATGGCTAAATAAAATAGCCGCATGGTTATATCGGGAATAAATAGAGTCTAAATCCATGGAAGGTTCATATTCATTAGATTCTTTATCTGCTTCTATTTCACGTGGGGCTTCATCATGACTTCATTATCTTGATATCCAGAAATCTTCTATAACAAATATCTACCCATAATTTGCTCTATTGAATTAATATGTGACCATCTTCACGCGAGAATACATGCAACCACAAATCCTAATATTATTCTATATCCTTATTCGACACATAGAAATAAGAGGATAGACAAAAAAACTAAACAGGTTGTACAAGATTATGCGAAGAAAAAACTAATTGAACATGCTGTAGTCGCTCGATTTAAGTAGATTCTCGATGGAGAAATGAGGATTCTGCCTCATGTAAGCAGCAATCTTTTCCACATACTTGGTCTTGAAAAATTTATAACCTAGCGCCTGGTTGCATACCCACATCATCTTGCCCACATGCATATCACGTTCATATTGACTCCTGGTGTCAAAGCCCTGCAAAGGATAAAGGCTGATGAGATAGAAGCATAGACAGTCGGGAACAATATGTGCGCGTGTCATACTCTTACGCTGAAAGTCTGTATAGAAACGTTTATATAAAGGATAGTCTTCACCCATATACTTGTCGAGAGAAATACCCACACGATCGTCGCCCACGACAATGCTCTGGTCGAGGGAACCAATTTGGGAATAGAATTTGGGAACCGGCAAGCCGGGAACAAAACGAACCAGCTTGTTGAAAGCCATATTCAGCTGAAGATTGATATCGTCCATATCAGCATATTGGGCACTCACGTCGCTAATGAGCACTTGTAGCGTAGTGTCTTGGAAGAAAGCCAGAAATTTGTTGTTAATTTCAGGGTCGTTGATAGCACCTATTTTCAAGATGTTTTCTATCAGCGTGCGTGTTTCCATGGGATAACCTGTTTCCATCTGCTGTAGAGCAGAGAAATCGCCTGTGGTGAGATAAACGCTTTCCATACGGTCGTAGCGCTGAATTTCAATGATTTTTTCAGCGTTATCGCTGTTGCGGAAGTTGAATTCACATCCCGACAACAACAATACAAGAAAGAAAAGAAAAGCGTAAATTCTATCCAAGTTATGCCAAAAAAGTTAAATTTTCGTTGCAAAAATACTAAAAAATATTTTATTATGCAAATAATTTGCTAAAAAAAATAAATAGAAATATAAAATAAAGTACATTTGTAAGAAATAAACAATCAAAAAAAGAAAACAACCAAAGGAATATGAAAAAAATACTAAGCATTGTTTTGCTTTGTGCACTTACCCTCACAGGAAATGCTCAAAGGACAGTTCAAATAAGTGTAATCAACACATTGAAAGATTTCAGGGAGGCCGTCCCGGTTGTATTGAACCTCCATGAGTATGGCAACAACGTTAAGTCAGCCATGGTCTCGTATAAAGGCAAAGAAGTTGCGTGTCAGCTGGATGACCTCGACGGCGATGATATTTTTGATGAACTCATTTTTCTTACCGACCTTGGGAAGAAAGAGACAAAAACATTTCAAATAGAATTCTCCAACGAAGGTGAGCCTAAGCAATACGAACCGCAGGTCTATGTCGAAATGATGCTCAGCAACAAGAAAGTGAAAGAGAGCAACAAGCAAGACTTGTATATATCGCAGTTGACAGTAGAGAACGGCACAAATGCTTATTGGATGATTCATCATCACGGAGCTGCTTTCGAAAGCAAGAAAGTGGCCTACAGAATCTATTTCGATCACAGGCAGACGGTGGACATATACGGAAAGTATCATCAGGGGTTGGAATTGAAAGACACCCAGTTCTATCCTGATCAACAGCAAAAGGATGCCGGATATGGCGACGATGTGCTCTGGGTAGGCTCTACATTTGGTGTTGGTGCCTTACGTGGATGGAACGGTAAAGAACCAACCATGCTTGAAGACGTGAACCACCGCACACAAAGGATTGTAGCCCGTGGACCGTTACGCACAATCGTTGAAGTGATTGATGATGGATGGAAACAGAATGACCTGCCAAGGATCAAGATGACAACAAGATACACACTTTATGCTGGTCATCGTGACTGCATGGTAGATGTACGTTTCAACAGGGCTGTTCCAGAACACCAGTTTGCAACAGGTATCATCAACGTGAAAAACTCAACGGCCTATTCCGATGGCAAAGGCTTACGTGGATGTTGGGGCACCGATTGGCCCGTGTCTGAGAAAGACAGTGCAGGTCATAAGCGCGAGACTGTAGGCTTGGGCATCTGCATTCCAGAACAATACATCAACAAGGAACTACCAGCCAACAAAGACAACTACGGTTTTGTGATAGTAACCAACGACGACGAATTGCACTATGCCATCTCTTTCTGTAGCGACAACGAAGATTTTGGTTTCCACTCTGACAAGGAATGGTTTGAACACTTAAAAATATGGAAAAGGGAATTGGAAAGCCCTGTCGTCATCAAGAAATGACATAAAAAATCATATAGAAATCTGGCCAAGCTACACTCCTTCGGTCTGAATAAAAGAATATCACCCGCGAATCGAGTCATTCAATTCGCGGGTGAATTATAAATGAATGGTTTCTCTGAAACAACCTGTCGGTTTAATTACAGAAATGAAACGAAGTTGTCTTTTTATTGTCAAACATCCGAATACTATTCTGAAATAAGGCAAGAGTTTCTCAGAAAAACACCATTCTGTTTTATTTACCGAAGTAGCGCTTCAGAAGACCAGCAAAACCTGCTCCATGACGTGCCTCGTCCTTAGCCATCTCATGTACAGTGTCGTGGATAGCATCGAAGCCGGCAGCCTTGGCGTTCTTAGCAATGCGGAACTTATCCTCGCATGCACCAGCCTCAGCAGCAGCACGCTTCTCGAGATTGGTCTTTGTATCCCAGACACACTCACCAAGCAGTTCTGCAAAACGGCTTGCATGATCGGCCTCTTCAAAAGCATAACGCTTGAAAGCCTCGGCAATCTCGGGATAGCCTTCACGGTCGGCCTGACGAGCCATAGCCAGATACATACCCACTTCACCACACTCACCATTGAAATGGTTGCGAAGATCTTGAATCATCTCTTCGCTCACACCCTCGGGTTTACCGTCACCGATACGATGAACTGTAGCATAGGTTGTTTCGCCCTCTTCTTTCAATTCAGAGAATTTTGATGCGGGAGCCTTGCAAATAGGGCATTTCTCGGGAGCTGCATCGCCTTCGTAGATATATCCACAAACGGCGCAAATAAACTTTTTCTTCATAATGTTTCTTTGTTTAAAAAATTAATAATCAGTTTTATTTTTTAAGTATAATCAATAGATTCGTCAGAACAACCAAAGCAGCATCATGCCCAACATCCATGCTACGATTGCCATCCAACCAACATTCTTGAAATACCATCCCACATGGATGTGTTCCATCTTCATCAAAGCAAGTCCGCTCATGCTTCCAAGCATCAGAACATTTCCTCCCATAGCACAACTATAGGAAATAAGGCGGTAACATAATGCATTCTCCGGAGCATTATTTTCTAATGTGAAGAATGACACACTTGTAGAAAATGTTTCAAGCACAGTGCTAACCGCTGCAGCCATTCCACCTACCACCCAAATATGATGCACATAATGGTCAAGTTGAGCAGACAGCCAAGAGAAGAAACCAGTTTCATGGACAACGCCAATAGCCAGCACAATGCCCATAACATAGAGCATCAGCTGCAACACCCCATATTGCAACACTCGTGGGGTGCGGCGCTGAATCATTTGGTCTGTATTCATCAATTTGCGGTTCATAATTTCGTTTACAATCCACAAAACAGATAGCACGCAAAGAGCACCAAGAAACGGACTGAGCTTGGTTATGGAGCGGAACGAAGGAATAAACCACAGGCCTCCAATGCCAACAATGAGCATCACAAGCCGCTGCCATACTTTCAGGTTTGTGTCATCACCTCGATATGGCATGGACGTCCATTGCAAATCCACATGTTCGGGGAGTTGGCGGGAAAGCCACCATGTTGGCAACAAGCAAGCCACAACGCACGGAAGTGCGAGTGAAAGCGAATAGCTGGTAGCCGTCACAGCACCCTTGTTCCACAAAAACAACCCAACAGGGTCACCAATCACCGTTAAGGCTCCTCCACAATTGGCAGCAATCACAATGGCAGAGCCATACACCATACGATGCCTTCGATTTGGAATCAGTTCGTGCATCAAGACAAGCATCATGGTTGTTACTGTGAGATTGTCCATGTTTGCAGACACAACAAACGTGATAAGCGTCATCATCCATAGAAGTTTCTTGCTATTACGAGTCTTGAGCAATTCACGGAAGAAGTCAAAGCAACCATTATTGTTGAGAATCTCAACGATAGTCATGGTGGCAAGAAGAAATATAACAAGTTCAGCGCCTCGTCCAACATATTTCAGATAAATATTTTGGGCAATATACTCTTTTACTGCAACACTTGTAGGATTGGCACCTCCAAGGAAATCAATATACTCGCTCGGGTGTTGGCTCATCACAAAGTCGGTACCGTAGCAAATGTACAACACCCACCCCACCGTACCAGTAAAAATGGCACAGGCAGCTCTGTTTATCTTGGTCATCGAACTTGTGGCTATCATCACAAGTCCTGCAATCCATATAGCAACAATTATTAATGCCATAAAAGCTTCGTCGTCTAACTGTTTATAATGCGCAAAGATAAAGGAAATAATTTTTATCGCCAAATTTTTTCATTACAATCAATGTTATTTTTTTATACGAAAACAAAAAAAACAATTTGGCATAAAACCAATGCCAATGCACGAGTCTTGAAAATAAATGCGAGAAAAGATAATAAGGCAAAGAGTCAATTAGACATAATGTAGAAAAGAAATGATGTCAACAAACTGACAACGACAATAGCACCTCCAAACAACCAATATGTGAATGTCAAATCGGCTCCCATACAAATGGCAAATGTGCCAAGCAGCAAAATGAGTTGGGCAAACGACAGCACCAACATCTTAAAAGACATCCGGTAGCCAAACCTGAGTCGGGCGTAGACATTGACAACTATATAATCAATAAAACCTGTGACAAGCAAGCCGACACCCGTTCCAGTAATACCCCATAAGCGGAAACCAACTATCACACAAACTACCAAAACCAAAGCACTATAGGCCTCTAACAAGAAATAATCGCGAGAAGCTCCTTTGGCCAGCGTAAGGAATGCAACGGGCAATTTCATGGCACGAAGAAACATAGCCAATGAGGCTATCTGAACCATGGAAACAATGGGCAGGAACTCACTACTGAAAAGCATAGGGACTAACAATGGGACACCCAACACAAGAGCAATAAGCATGGGTGCCAGAATCATCACAGACACCTCTATCTGCTTATTAATTAAAAGATTGCTTTCTTTAACATCGGTATTGACGGCTGAAAGACGGGGGAAAAAGTCGGACGACAAAGATGAGAACACAAGACCTGCATAAGTAACAGTCATCACAAATCCGGCATTATACAACCCCACTGCATCAAGTGCACCCATATTATTCAAGATGGAACGAATGGCAAAATCTGCGCCAGAGGCACATACACCTGCCAAAACAAACGAAATGCCCAACTTCAACATGTCTGAGCCCTGCAGAAGAATATCTTTTCTGAACGAGATACGCAACGGAGCCAAACGATATGATGCACGTAATGTAAGAATCATTTGTATGAACGCAGCTATCAGAATAGAGGGTATGATACCTTTCAGTCGGAAGAAATAGAAAATTGGTGTTGTTATGGCAACGGCAAGAAAAACATTCAGCAAAGACAATCGTGCCAATTTGGTTAACTGACGGAGTGATTTCAATATGGCCGTTTCGCTTCCAGTGATGGCCAACATGGCAATGGCTGGTGACAACGCCATAAAATGAAGAAGATGGTCGGCTGATGAAAAAGTGAGATGACTCAGCACACCACTTAACAACAAACAGACCATCATTCCCCCCAATGCCGTAATCATTGTCCATGAACGGATAACCATGATTCGATGGTTTAATGTTTGCTGTAATCCCTGGTCGTATAGTTCTGATAATCTGCGCACTGCACTAGTGTCAAGACCCATGTTTGTTGAACAAGAAATGAGCTGCACTGTGCTATTAAACAATGAGTTGAGTCCCATTCCCATAGGTCCGAGAATCAATGCCACCAACTTGTTTCTCACAAGTTGGATTAATACGCTCAGGAACTGTACGCTCCCAAACAAACCTACATATTTCAGGATATGTTTATAGCTGCTTTCTTCTTCGTTTCTCATTGTCTATTCAATAACGATGGCATCAAAAAATTATTGTATGTCACTTATGTTTTTGCACACAATATATCAGTTTTTTTGGTAGTTTGTTTTTTTATACTTACCTTTGCAAATAATCTATTCGGGGCAACGGAACCTATTCCGACTTTACCATCAATGCATATCTGTCCAATGAAGAATATTAACAAAATCAGAGTCGTCTTAGCCATAGGAAGCAATGCCAACAGGCGCCCAAATATAGAAAACGCCAAACTGGCACTTCAATCATTATTTGAAGACATCCAGTTCAGCCGTATCATGAGGACTAGGGCTATTGGCATTAAGGCTGCAGACTTCCACAACTGCATGGCCATCGGGCACACCGACCTTGACTACGGTCAATTGAAAGAAGCATGCAACACCATTGAATCAGCATGCAACGACCAAGCGGAAAAACGTCGGAATGGTATCATTGAAATGGACATCGACATCTTGGAGTACAACGGAACGAAACATCATGCCAACGATTGGAACCGACGATATATTAAGATCTTATACAATGAAATCAATCAACAACCATAAAATCTCATGAAAAAACTACTAATTCTCGCAGTTGCTGCCATGCTAACTGTGGCAGCGCAGGCACAAGACTTTGAAAAATATTTCAACAATCAGACACTCCGCATTGACTACACTTTCTCAGGAAATGTTCAGCGCCAAGACATCTATGTTGACAAGCTGAACAAGATGCCTGGATGGTATGGCAAGAAAAAGCATCTGGCAGATGTGCCTGTGGAAGGCAACGGACAAATCATTGTGAAAGACCATTCCACACAATTGGTGATATACCGAAACTCTTTCTCCACCTTGTTTCAGGAGTGGCTATCCTACGATGAAGCAAAAAAGGAGAAAAAATCGTTTGAGAACGTGTTTCTTGTCCCTTTTCCCAAACAAACCGTTGATATCACTGTCAATTTATACAACAACAGAAGACAGGTGATGACAACACTCACCCATCAAGTGAACCCTGATGACATTCTCATTCGCCGCTTAGGAGACAAGCTGCGTGCACCCTTCATCACACTTCAGGAAGCAGCCGACACCAACCGATGCATACATATCGCCTATGTTGCCGAAGGATACCGGCAAGAAGAAATGGGCACTTTTATTAACGATGCCAAATTGGCCATGGAAGCTCTGTTCAGCCATGAACCATACAAGCAGATGAAAGACAGGTTCAACCTGATTGCCGTCATGTCGCCATCGGCAGAAAGTGGAACCAGCGAACCATCGAAAGGAATTTGGAAAAACACTGCTTTGAGTTCCCATTTCGACACATTCTATAGCGATCGCTATCTCACCACACTCAATTTGAAAGACTTGCACAATTGGTTGGCCGGAACCCCCTACGAGCATATCATCGTTCTTGTAAACACCGAGAAGTACGGCGGTGGTGGCATTCTGAACTCATACAACTTATCTATGGCACATCATCCGAAGTTCCGTCCTGTCGTGGTTCATGAATTTGGACATAGCTTTGCCGGATTAGGCGATGAATATGCCTATGAGAACGAAGCCATTCCCATGTATCCGAGCGATGTCGAGCCATGGGAACCCAATCTGACAACATTAAAGAACTTCAAAGGGAAATGGGAAAACATGATTGACAAGAACACTCCAATACCTACACCTGCGACAAAAGAATATGCCAACAAAGTGGGCGTCTACGAAGGCGCCGGCTATAGTCTCAATGGTGTTTACCGTGGAATGCAAGATTGCAGAATGCGCACAAACGAGTATCCGGAGTTCTGCCCAATCTGCCGACAGGCATTGGAAAAACTCATCAAATTCTACACAGAATAACGTGTTTGCCATCACCAAAGTCTGTTCTTCTACATTCCAACAGTCGCTGTTCAGTTCAAAACAGGCTGGAGTATATACATAGAAAACAAGTTGAACAAGATGATAGTGGACATTGAAACGGGCCATTACTCATTCTGCAATTAGTATTCCATCATTTGACAGATATGCTACAGGTAGGCGATAAAAAACGGGAAAAAGAAGAGAATAAACCTAAATTCCGAAGCACTTTAGTTTAACTTTCTTTATAAGTACCTGAGCAACAAAAAGTTGCTCAGGATTTTGCCATGTCAGATT
>CACZPU010000028.1 GCA_902783165.1 uncultured Prevotellaceae bacterium | reverse complement strand
GCAAGGTCGGTCTCGCCCTCGCGTGTCTTCTTTGCACTGATGATGGGGTACGGCTGGCCGTCTTCCGTCTTAAGCACGGTGCAACTGCCAAAAGAGAATTTGGCATTGGGATGATTCCTGACGGTGATGTGGAGCACGGTTTCGTCCTTAAGAAACTCCACCTCCTTGACATCAAACTGGAATCCCTGTGGTTCGTTACGATAGCTTGGATTGGTCCAAATCTTTTGCGCCCACCCGTTGACAGTGGTGAGCAAAAGCAAGATGGTGATGATGGTTTGCTTAATCATAAAATATGTCAAATTATTATTTTCGGATAAAATCATTTTTTTGCAAACGAAGAGCTATACATTATGAATGTAAGTGCAAGGTAAAAAATGTATTAATGTCTATACTTCAATCAGCAAAAATGCCATATACATAGGCAAAGTGAGCAATTGCTCACTTCTCCCAACGTTGTAGTCACCCAGTTTCATCGCACTTTCTATATGATATTTCTCAGGATGCTTTAGAACGGTCCGCATAGACTTAGAGTTGCCTGTGGTGGCCTTACATTCTACAGGAATACATTTCCCCTTATAGCGCATCAGGAAGTCGAGTTCCACGCCACCATCCTTATGATAGTAATATAGTTTGCGTCCCATCTTGCCAAAGACGTCAGCCAGGAGATTCTCTTTGATGGCACCATTATAACTAAGCAGATCACCTTGTAGAATACTCGACTGAGTTCCTTCTTCCAGCATCGCTACCAGCAAGCCTACGTCTGCCATGTATACTTTGAACTCACTTTGAATACGGTGCCCGTCAAGAGGCAGTTCTGTGATCTCCGTATTATAGCACCGTCGTATGATGCCCGCGTCCTCTATCCACTGCAGACTTCCTGCATAGTCACCCCCCTGCCGTTAGAACGGACCACGGTATAACTGAACTTTTTGTATTCACGTGCCAACTGTGCCGGGATAGACTCAAAACATTCCCTAATACGGGATTTGTCTGTTTTGGCGGCATATTTCATCATATCCGATTTGTACTCATCCACGATGCGGCGCTGCACTGAGAGCACTTTCCCAATTTGTTTCGTTTCAAGGAATGTGGTCACGACCTCTGGCATGCCACCTACCACAACATACTGATTGAGCAGTTCGCGGAAGCGGTCGTGCAGAGCTTCTTCAACGGGACTTTCGCTTTCAAGGCATTTCTTCAAGTAGTCAAAGTGCAATTTATTGATGCCATTAGCCCATAGCCATTCCTCGAAGTCCATTGGATACATATCAACTATTTCTTCAAAGCCTACTGGGATGGAAGCCTCTTCATCCTCTTTCTTTTCTTCAGGCGTCATGTAACCGTTGACACCAAGCAGGGAGCCTGTACACATCACTTCATAACGGCCATCCAAATGAAAATACTTCAGCGAACCTCTCGCCCGTGGGCAATCTTGTATCTCATCGAAGACGAAACAGGTTTCTCCTTCTTCAACCTCAATGCTTGGCATCGCCGCGGTGATTCGCATGATGATTGCATCCACTTCCAGATTGGGTGTAAAGAATTTCTTGTAGTCAGGATGTTCACGGAAATCCAGATAAATCACGTTCTTAAAATGCCGAAGGGCAAAATCCATCACACTACTGGTCTTGCCACATTGTCGGACACCCTTCACAACGAGCGGTTTGTGAGAGGTATCATCCAACCACGATTGAAATATGCTTTCTATTTTACGTTTATACAGATCTTACACGTTTTCCTACCGACTTTTTAGTGTTTTACACACGTTTTCCTACCGACTTTTTGTGCAAAAATGCACATTTTCTTTTATTTGATGCTCAATTTAAATACAAAATTTGCACTCTTAATCGCATTTTTCGTTTTTGATTATTCTTCCCGAACCAACTGTTCCCTTATTCTTTCGATGACTGGAAACATTCCAGAATATTTCTTATAATCTTCTTGCAACAATTCTGTCGAAGATGATTCCTTGGTATCTGTATATTCATATTCGACAACGTAGAATACATCTTCAACATCAATGTCCCTTACAAGATTTTCTTTTTTATGGGTCAATGTCAGATG
>CACZPU010000027.1 GCA_902783165.1 uncultured Prevotellaceae bacterium | reverse complement strand
CAGTAATCGCTTAACAAAGGAGGAACAAGAAATGGCACATAAAAAAGGTGTAGGTAGTTCTAAGAACGGACGCGAGAGTGCTGCTCAGCGACTCGGCGTGAAGATTTGGGGCGGTCAGAAATGTGTTGCCGGCAATATTATCGTTCGCCAGCGTGGTACTCACCACAATCCTGGTAACAATGTTGGCATTGGTAAGGATGACACCCTTTTTGCTCTTTGTGATGGCATTGTGAATTTCAAGAAAGGCCGCAACAACAAGAGCACGGTTTCTGTTATCCCTGCAACAGAGGAGGCAGAGGCCTAACTAATAAAAAACTTCTTATTCCAAACAAACAACAGGATCCCAGCTTTCATTAAAAGCTGGGATTTCTGCTTTCTAAGCGCTATGATTTCTCACAATTGAAAGAATTTGAAAAGCCACACACATTTTAAAACTATTCTATTCTCTTCTACTTAATCAGATTATTTACGACTTTGAATATCTAACTCTATTAAAAAAAGAATGAATTCTTTTTGTTCGGCTCCCGATTTTTCGTAACTTTGCAACCAATATGCTGTTAAATATTTAAAATTAAGATATTATGCTTACATTGAAACTCATCAGTGAGGAAACTGAACGTGTGATCAAAGGACTTCAGAAAAAACATTTCGACAATGCTGAGGAAGCCATCAACCAAGTGCTGGCCATCGACAAGAAACGCCGGGAGGCCCAACAACAACTTGATGCCAACTTGAATACAGCCAAGAAGATGGCTGCACAAATTGGCGGTTTGATGAAAGAAGGGAAAAAAGACGAGGCCAATGCCGTTAAGGAGCAAGTGTCTCATTTGAAAGAAACCAACAAGCAATTGGAGGAAGAGATGAGCAAGGCTCAAGAAGAAGTCACCACATTGCTTTGCCAAATTCCCAACATTCCTTATGACGAGGTTCCTGAAGGAAAATCAGCCGAGGACAACCATGTGGTAAAGTCAAATCTGAAGGAATGCGCTGAAACAGATACCGTAGGCAATTGGGACGTCAACCCCTCATTAGGAATCGCCAACCCCCTGCCCCATTGGGAACTTGCCAAGAAATACAATCTGATTGACTTTGATCTCGGCGTAAAGATTACAGGTGCCGGTTTCCCAGTATATATCGGAAAGGGAGCACGCCTCCAACGAGCTCTCATCAACTTCTTCCTCGATGAGGCTCGCAAAAGCGGATACACCGAAATTATGCCGCCAACAGTAGTGAATGCCTCATCAGGATATGGAACAGGTCAATTACCAGACAAAGAGGGACAAATGTATCATTGCGAAGTTGATGACTTTTACCTCATACCAACCGCTGAAGTTCCTGTCACGAATATCTACCGCGATGTGATTCTCGATGAAAAGGACCTGCCTATCAAGAACTGTGCATACACGGAGTGTTTCCGTCGTGAAGCTGGTAGTTATGGAAAAGATGTACGCGGTTTAAACCGTCTGCACGAATTTTCAAAGATTGAAATTGTACGTATCGACAAGCCCAGTCATTCTAAAGAGAGCCACAAAGAGATGCTTGAACATGTGGAAGGTCTGCTGAAGAAATTGGAACTCCCCTATCGTATACTATTGCTTTGCGGAGGTGACCAAAGCTTCACATCATCAATTTGCTACGATTTTGAGGTATATTCTGAAGCACAAGGTCGTTGGTTGGAAGTTTCTTCTGTTTCCAACTTCGACAACTATCAGGCAAACCGTCTGAAATGCCGCTACCGCAATAGCGAGACTAAAAAGACAGAACTCTGTCATACACTCAACGGAAGTGCCCTTGCACTACCCCGTATTGTTGCTGCTATCCTTGAGAACAACCAAACGGAAAACGGTATCAAGATACCAGCCGCTTTGATTCCATATACAGGTTTCGACATCATTAATTAAGATAGAAAACTGATGAAAACGGTCATTATCGTTCACTCATCAAAAAACAAGCATTATGAATAAAATTGTCAGAAAAGAACAGTTCTCAGAAAAGGTATTCCTTTTCGAGATTGAAGCACCGCTAATTGCCAAAAGTCGCAAAGCTGGTAATTTCGTGATTGTTCGTGTAGGTAAGAAAGGTGAGCGCATGCCATTGACTATTGCCGGTGCCGACATTGAAAAGGGTACCATCACTATTGTTGTACAACAGGTGGGCCTCTCTTCCAAGAAGTTATGTATGTTGAATGAGGGCGATTATGTTACTGACGTGGTAGGCCCCCTTGGCAATCCCACTCATATCGAGAACTTCGGTACAGTGATTTGTGCTGGAGGTGGTTTGGGCGTTGCTCCGATGTTGCCCATCATTCAGGCACTTAAGGCTGCAGGAAACCGCGTCCTTAGTGTAATGGCTGGCCGCTCCAAAGACTTAATCATTCTAGAAGACAAAGTTCGTGAGAGTTCCGACGAGGTGATTATCATGACCGATGACGGCAGCTACGGTGAGAAAGGTGTGGTGACAGTTGGCATCGAGAAGTTCATTGAGCAGGAACATGTTGACAAAGTATTTGCTATTGGCCCTCCAATCATGATGAAATTCTCTAATCTAACAGCCCAGAAACACAATATTCCATGTGAAGTATCACTCAATACCATCATGGTGGACGGAACAGGAATGTGTGGAGCATGCAGACTAACCATAGGTGGAAAAACAAAGTTCGTCTGCATCGACGGACCAGAATTTGATGGAGCATTGGTAGATTGGGACGAGATGTTTAAGCGAATGGGAACGTTCAAACGCGAAGAACAAGAAGAACTGGCTCATTTTGAAGAACATCTTGACCAAGAAGGTGTCAAAGCCGAAGAAAGCACTCATACGAACGACATTGTTATGGATGATGATCCAACAAACGACACCATCGATGTGCTAACCGACCGCAATGCACCATGGCGCGATGCTCTTCGTAAGAGTATGAAGCCCAAAGAGCGCACTCAAATTGAGCGCGTTATTATGCCGGAGCTTGACCCCATATATCGAGCTACGACTCGAACGGAAGAGGTGAACATCGGTCTTACAAAGGAGATGGCAATGACAGAAGCAAAACGTTGCTTAGATTGTGCCAAGCCAACTTGTGTAGAAGGTTGTCCGGTGAACATCAACATTCCTTCATTCATCAAGAATATCGAGCGTGGACAGTTTTTGGCTGCTGCTAAGGTATTGAAGAACACCTCTGCTCTTCCTGCTGTATGCGGACGTGTCTGTCCACAAGAGAAACAATGTGAAAGCAAGTGTATTCACCTGAAGATGAACGAGCCAGCCGTAGCCATAGGATACCTAGAGCGTTTTGCCGCCGACTATGAGCGCGAGAGCGGTAACATGTCACTTCCTGACATTGAACCATCAAACGGCATAAAGATTGCAGTTGTAGGCTCAGGACCAGCTGGCTTGTCATTTGCAGGAGACATGGTAAAGAAGGGATACGACGTATATGTCTTCGAAGCTCTCCACGAGATTGGAGGCGTTTTGAAATATGGTATTCCTGAATTCCGTCTGCCCAATGCCATCGTCGATGTGGAGATTCAGAACCTCGCCAAGATGGGTGTTCACTTCCAGACCGACGTCATCGTAGGTAAGACCATCTCTGTTGAGGAACTTGAAGAACAGGGATTCAAGGGTATCTTCGTTGCTTCAGGAGCAGGTCTCCCCAACTTCATGGGTATTCCAGGCGAGAACGCCATCAACATCATGTCTTCTAACGAGTATCTCACTCGTGTGAACCTTATGGATGCTGCAAATCCTACAACAGACACTCCTTTGAACCCGGCTACTAACGTCCTTGTCGTGGGTGGTGGAAATACAGCCATGGACTCTTGCCGTACGGCTAAACGCCTCGGTGCAAACGTCACACTTGTCTATCGCCGCTCAGAGGTGGAGATGCCCGCACGCCTTGAGGAAGTGAAACATGCTAAAGAAGAAGGAATCACCTTCCTTACCCTACATAATCCAATTGAGTATATCGCCGATGAGAATGGTGCGGTGAAACAAGCGGTTCTTCAGGTAATGGAACTTGGGGAACCCGATGCTTCAGGTCGACGTTCACCTGTACCCGTTGAAGGTAAGACGGTAACGCTCGATGTTGATCAAGTGGTTGTAGCTGTTGGCGTTAGTCCGAACCCACTCGTACCAAAGAGCATTAAGGGTCTTGAACTGGGTAGGAAGAATACTATTGCCGTCAACGAGGAGATGCGCTCAAGTCGTTCCACCGTGTTCGCCGGGGGTGATATCGTTCGTGGAGGTGCAACTGTGATTCTCGCCATGGGTGACGGTCGTCGTGCCGCACTCAACATGGACAAGCAGTTACGGTCACTCTAATCAATGTATGTTGCGATTTTCGCGACAAAATCAAAAAAGAATGAACGGATTATATACCATCATCTTGCTCATACTAAGCAACGTCTTTATGACGCTTGCTTGGTATGGGCATTTGAAATTACAAGAAACTGGAACCTCAAGTAATTGGCCGCTCATCGGCGTAATTGTGTTCTCATGGGGCATTGCATTCCTAGAATATTGTTGTCAGGTGCCTGCCAACCGCATGGGATTTGAAGGCAACGGAGGACCTTTTAGCCTCGTTCAGTTGAAAGTAATCCAAGAGTGTGTATCCTTAGCCGTCTTCTCGGTCATAGCCAACATACTCTTTCAAGGACAAAACTTACACTGGAATCACATCCTTGCCTTTTTCTTGATTATTTGTGCCGTTTATCTCGTATTTATGAAATAACAGCTTTCATTTCTTAGCAAAAATTCGTTAATCGCTTTGAAATAATGATTTAAATTCATATCTTTGTTTTCTCAATATAATATAATAATGTAAAGACAGATAATGAAGATGATGAAGATAATGGCCATGTTGGTTTTTCTCATAACATGCCAAGGGGTATATGCCCAAAAGAAAAAGAACACCAAAGTTGTGGTGAAGAAAAAAGCAGAAGCTGTTCAACCTTCTCCCGCCGACCTCCTGTATTCCAATATGCTCGAGAATACTCAACGTGTGTTCTTCATCGATAGCATAGTGGTTGACAAGGATAATTTCATCCGACATATTCCTCTACCACAAGAATGCGGTATTCTAAAGAGAATCAATTCAGAATCATCTCCCGGCTTTTCGTTTACCAATGAATTTGGAAACAAGATGTATTATTCTATGGAAGACACACTTGGCAACTCCACGCTCTTCACTAAAGACATGCTTGGAGGCAAATGGTCGAAGCCAACGGAACTTACCGGTATCGATAATTCGGAATCGCCCAACTATCCTTTTATGATGGCAGATGGCATCACTTTCTATTTCGCACAAAAAGGTGAGAGTTCTCTTGGAGGCTACGATATATTTGTTACCCGATACAATAGCGAGACCGGAGAGTTCCTGCGTCCCAACAATATAGGATTGCCCTTCAACTCCAAGGCAAATGACTATATGTATGTCATTGATGAATTGGACTCATTGGGATGGCTTGTCACCGATAGAAACCAACCAGATGGAAAAGTCTGCATTTATACGTTTGTACCATCAAAAACCAGAGAGAACCTAAATCTGGAGGAAATGACAGAAGATGAAGTAAAGCCCTTTGCGGAGATTCAGAGCATCAAGGCTACATGGCCAAACAAACAAGCTCGTGAGGTGGCAATGAAACGACTCCTCGGAATGAAAAAAAGACTAAGGACTCATACCGATACTTCATCCTTCACGTTTGATGTCAACGACCAATTAACATACCATTCTCCAAACGATTTTCGCTCTACAGTGGCTCGCGATTTATTCATGGAATTGCTTCAAGCTAAAGAGCGAAGTGAGGCTGATGCCAGTCAGTTGGAAACTCTCAGAGAGCGCTATCACCAAGCTGACGAACAAGGAAGAAAGGAGCTTCAGCAGACCATCCTTGATGCAGAGAAAGATTTGGAAGCATTGAGAGTTTCCATCCGAAACATGGAGAAAGCCATCCGTAATGAGGAAATCAAATCGACTAACTAAATACATTTTACTATGAGCAAGAAACATTTTCCGGAATCCGAGCTCATCATCAATGCCGACGGCTCGTGCTTCCACCTGCATCTACGCCCCGAACATTTGGCCGACCGCGTTATCCTTGTTGGCGACCCTGCACGTGTTGACACTGTTGCCGCTCACTTTGACACACGAGAGTGCGAAGTGAGCAGTCGTGAGTTTCACACTATCACAGGCACCTACAAAGGCAAACGCATCACAGTTCAAAGCCATGGCATTGGTTGCGACAATATCGATATCGTGGTCAATGAACTCGACACACTTGCCAACATTGACTATAACACTCGTCAGGAGAAAGGCGAGCACCGCACATTAACCATGGTGCGAATCGGAACTTGCGGCGGATTACAGCCATTCACACCCACGGGATGTTTCATTGCCTCCGTAAAGAGCATCGGCTTCGATGGACTTCTTAATTATTATGCCGGACGAAACGTGGTTTGCGACATCCCCATGGAGAAAGCCTTCTGTGAACATATGCAATGGAATCCCATCAAGGGCGCTCCCTATGTATCGGTAGCCGATGAAGAACTCATCGAGCAGATTGCAGGCGATGATATGGTGCGTGGCTACACCATCTCATGTGGTGGATTCTATGGCCCACAAGGCCGCGTGCTTCGAGCCGACATTGCCGACCCACAACAGAACGAGAAAATTGAAGCCTTCGAGTATGAGGGCATGAAAGTGTGCAACTTCGAGATGGAGTCATCTGCCGTGGCTGGACTCGCCTCATTGCTTGGGCACCGAGCCATGACCTGTTGCATGGTTATCGCCAATCGTTATGCCAAGGAAATGAACACCGAGTACAAAAATTCCATCGACACACT
>CACZPU010000026.1 GCA_902783165.1 uncultured Prevotellaceae bacterium | reverse complement strand
CTTTGATGTGCCGTCGCTTGCAACCATGTATGTGTATAAGCCCATGAAAGACCACAACCTCATGCAAGCAATTGCAAGAGTAAACCGTATGTTCCCAGAGAAGGCAGGAGGCTTGATTGTTGATTATGTAGGTATTGCTGCTGCTCTGAAAGATGCCATGAAGCGCTATACCAAGCGCGACCAAGACAATTATGGAAATAATGACATCAAGCAGAAAGCATATTCAGAGTTCAAGGAGAAGCTGGAGATTTGCCGCGACCTGCTGCATGGATATGACTACAGTAATTTGCTCTCCGAGCGAACATTGGCTGCACTCGGCAAAGAAAGCAAGCTCTCTTTGTTCTCGTTGGCACAATGTTTCCATCATGGTACACCTACAGAGCGAGCTCAGATCATCAAGGGGGCAGTCAACTTCATGATTGCACCTGAGAAAGAAGAAAGTTGCAAGGCATTCATCAAAAATGCTTCATTGCTGAAGCAGGCTGTTACTCTTTGTCGTTCTCTGCTGATTGAAGCTGAACGCTTTGAGGTGAGCTTGATGGAGTCTGTGCGAATCCTGATTATAAGACTGCAGAACCCTGGCAAGATTACCAAGAAGGAAATCAACAAGCGTATTGCTGCCCTGATTGAACAGAGTGTGCAGAGTGATGGTGTGGTGAACCTCTTCGACGAGCAAACGGAATTCTCACTCTTTGATGAGAAATTCATGGAAGAGGTCAGGAAGATGAAGGAGAAGAACCTTGCAGCCAAGCTGCTTGAAGACTTGTTGCGCGGTCGTGTCCGCACCATGATTCGCTCAAATATTGTGACTGGCGAATTGTTCAGCGACAAGTTTAGCGAAACACTTAATCGCTATATCAATGGCTTAATCACCAATGAAGAGGTTATCCAGGAATTGCTGAAACTGGCTCAGGAGATGAAGGATGCCGAGCAGCAGGGCAATGAACTGGGCTTATCAAATGAAGAAAAGGCTTTCTATGATGCCCTGACTCGTCCACAGGCTGTGAAGGACTTCTATTCCAATGACCAGTTGGTGGAACTCACAAAGGATTTGACCGATATGCTCAGAAAGAACCGTACCATCGACTGGAATCGCAGAGAGGCAGAACGCGCCAACATGCGCCGGTTGGTGAAGCGATTGCTGAGAAAATACAAATACCCACCAGAGGAAGCCGAAGGTGCTATGAACGTAGTGCTGAAGCAGTGCGAACAGTGGGCGGATAATCAAGATGTCTGATGCCTCACAGCAATGGAGGTTTCAGTGCGGGGTTCAGTGTGGGTTCTAGTGTAGGTTGGTTCTCATATAAACCTATGATTGTCAACGAGATATGCAGCAGTGCGGGTTGGCAGTGGTTTTTCCGCTTAGCGTGCGCGCGAGAGGAAGAAATGCCGATGAGGAAAATAAGCAGCGGAGAAAATTTTGATTGCAGATTCAGCTTATTATGGAAAATTGTCTATATTTGCACTCAAAACAGATTCTAAAACAACCGTAAACAAAAATAATTAATGAAAGGAATCGCAATGATGTGCATGACCGCACTGATGGCAGGATGCAGCACTGCCACCGACATGGAACAGCAAATAGACGAACTGTACAGTAGGATGTCGCAGGAAGAGCGTATCTGTCAGCTGAAAAGCATGTACATGGACGACCTCTTCGACGAGAACGGGAAGTTGGACACAGCAAAATGCCGACAACTGATTCCCAATGGCATCGGTCATTTCTCGCAGTATGCCAGTCAGAAACCACGTGAACCGGAGGTGCTGCGCGACCGCGTGGCTGCCGTACAGCAATGGCTGATGGAGAACACACCCAACGGCATTCCGGCTTTGTTCCACGAGGAGGTGCTGTCGGGCATCAACACACGTGGGGCCACCATCTACCCGCAGCAGATAGGTCAGGCATGCTCGTTCAATCCCGAACTGGCCGAACTGAAAACCAAGCAGACGGCCGAAGCCATGCGACGAATGGGCGGTGTGCTGTCGCTTTCGCCAATGGTAGACGTGTGCCGCACACCCAGTTTCAACCGTCTGGAAGAGTCGTACGGTGAGGACGGCTACCTCTCGGCTGTGATGGGCGTGGCCTTTGTTCGCGGTCTGCAACAGGGTGATTTGAGGAAGGGTGTGGGTGCCTGCTCAAAACACTACTTGGGCTACGGTGGCGGTGGCAACGCTGAGGAGAAGGAACTGATGGAGGAGATTCTGTTCCCACACGAGGCGATGATACGATTGGCAGGCAGCAAGGCTGTGATGCCGGGCTACCATGCCATGGCCGATGAAAAGGGCGACACGGTGAACTGCGTGGCCAATGGAAGGATTCTGAAGGACATCCTGCGCAACTACATCGGTTTCGACGGCATGGTGGTGAGCGACTATACCGCCATTGACCAGCTGCCCGTGGGGAACGGCGACAGCAAGACGAGAAGCGAAACGCTGAAGGCCGCAGCAGCCATCAACGGCGGTAACGATGTGGACTTCCCCCACGGGGCAAACTACCAGTATCTGCAGGAGGCCATCGACCAGGGACTGGTGAAACCCGAGGTGCTGGAACGCGCCGTGAAAGATGTGCTGCGCTATAAGTTCCGCGCAGGACTGCTGGACAAGAATCCTTACCTCTACGCCAAAGGCGAGATAAAACTGGATACGCCAGAGGAACGGCAGACGGCCTACAACATAGCCACTCAGAGTATCGTGCTGCTGAAGAACGACGGCATACTGCCTCTGGACGAGGGAAAGTCGCCTGAGAGAATATTCATCACAGGGCCCAATGCCAACACCATGTGGGCGATGTGCGGCGACTATTCGTTCCCTGCCATGAGCTACTTCTGGAAGAAGGTGACGGAAGACCTCGACCATCCGCACGTGGTGGGGCTGCTCGAAGGCATGAAGGACCGCAAACCCAGTCACATGAGCATCAGTTATTCGCGCGGATGCGACTGGACAGAAGACATAGAAACGAAATTCGCCGAACTGGGCGACGAACGGGCTTGGGAATATGAACTGCTGCACCGAAAGGTGGACTCGGGCGAGAAGGCCGACAGGCAGGAGGCGCTGCAGATGGCCAAGCAGGCCGACGTGATTATTGCCGCCATGGGCGAGAATGTGATGCTCTGCGGAGAGAACCGCGACCGCCAAGGACTGCGCCTGCCCGGACGGCAGGAGCAATATGTGGAGGAACTGCTGCAGACGGGCAAGCCCGTTGTGCTGGTGTTGTTCGGCGGCAGGGCACAGGTGGTTGCCGGTCTTGCAGAGCGATGCTCGGCCGTGGTCCAGGCATGGTATCCGGGCGAAGAGGGCGGCCACGCCGTGGCGGACATCCTCTACGGATATGTGGCTCCGTCGGCGAAGTTGTCGGTGAGCTACCCTAACAGGGAGGTGTACGAGCCACTGTGCTATAACTATACAGCGGAGCAAGATCAGCGTGTGGCATGGCCTTTCGGTTATGGCAAGACCTACACCACATTCGAGTACAGCAACCTGAAGATGGACAAGACGGCCGATACAAGCGCACCGTTTGTGAACGTAGCGTTTGAGGTGAAGAACACCGGTGTGATGGAAGCCGACGAGATAGCACAGGTGTACCTCTCGCCCACTGCCGACAGCCAGAACATCCGCCCCATCCAGTTACAGGGCTTTGCACGTGTAAGACTGAAGCCGGAAGAGACGAAGACGGTGAGAATGAAAATCTTCACGGAACAGTTCGGCTACTACGACCAGCGGAAATGGACTGTCAGTCCGGGCAAGTTTGTGGTGAAAGTGGGCGCCTCGTCGGCAGACATCCGTCTGCAGCAAGACGTGACGCTGAAAGGGAAACAGGTGAGCAAGCCCCTGAGAGAATACTATTTCTCGGAAACAACCATTGAATAAGTGACGCACGCGCGCACATCAGCAGCCACCGCGCAACAGGACACGTGAAGGGAAGCGGTGGCAGGACGAAGCGCCAGACAACCTGCGGGCCAACAAGAAGGCTCCCCCAGGTTGTCTGGCGCTTATCATATAGGATAAGGAGGAGGATGGAGAAGCAACGCCTCTGCCCCAACAACGACAGGCCGGAAGACGACGGCGACGGGAAAGGCATGAGCAAACACCCCCAGACAACACACCATTGTGTCGGAGGGCTTTTTCCGCTTTTTTGTTTTCGGTTCAACGATGTTGTACCTTTGCATCGTCGAAAGAAACAAGATGCATCAAAATTTGGAGTAGACACCGTGAACGAAAAACAAATGTAGAACTAAAAAAAGAAAGGAAAAAATCATGTCTTTAATGTATCGTTTGATGAAAAACAACAATGACAAGAGTACAGCCTACGGCAAGTATTTTGCCAAGGCAGTGATGACCGAGACAACAAACCTGAAAACACTTGCCGACCGCATTCAGCGCAACTGCACGGCAAAACGTTCGGACGTGCTGGCTGTGCTCACCGAACTGGTGGAAGTGATGCAGGACGAGCTCCAGGCATCGCACCGTGTGAAACTCGACGGCTTCGGCTCGTTCAAGATTGGTATCTCGGGGGACTGCGTGGAGGACCCCAAGAAATACTCCGTGACCGAGAACGTGAAATCGCTCCACGTGAACTTCTCTCCTGAGGTGACCATCGACGCCGGCAACAAGAAACACATGAAGACGTTCCTCACCGGATGCCGCATCCAGGAGATTCCGAAGAGCACTACATTGCCCGACGACAATACCGAAGGCGGTGAGGGCACCGAGAATCCATAATGGACACACGACAACAGGAAATGGAACACCTTATCTGAAAAACTATGAAGAAGTGGAAATTGATTCTTAAGATTGTCGTTGCCATCGCCACAGCCATAATCGGAGTGCTGGGCGGCCAGGCTGCTGTGAGCTGTTTCTAACTCATTCTTATTGCATGTTATCACGCTCCCAAGGCGGGGACGGACCAAGTGTCCATCCCTGCCTTTTTCGTGTCTTCCATGCAAGGAATGCGCGAAAGCGTCTTAAAAAGTGTAAAAGTAACACCTAAACACATATTTTTTCTTTATTTATTTTCGTCATTACAATATTTATTGTAATTTTACGGCAAATTTACAATCGTTACAAAACACTATCAAACACATGAAACACATTAAGTCTATTTTGATGGGGGCGGGAATGGCAGCCATTCTCTTCTCTGCATGCAATGGGAATGGTTCCAAACTGACAGTATCCGGACTGAAACCCTCGGCTTTCGACACAACAATCAATGAAAAGCCTGTGAAGCTCTACACGCTGACCAACAACAATGGTATGGAGGTATGTATCACCAACTTCGGCGGACGCGTGGTTTCGCTGATGGTGCCCGACAAGAACAACGAACTGAAAGACGTGGTGCTAGGCTACGACAACATAGGCCAATATGCCGACGCCGTGAACTCACCAAGCGATTTCGGCGCTGCCATCGGCCGTTATGCCAACCGTATCAAGAATGGACTGATTACCATCGACGGAAAAACCATCCAACTGCCACAGAACAATTTCGGACACTGTCTGCACGGCGGTCCTACCGGATGGCAGTATCAGGTGTACGACGCTACTCAGCCCAACGACTCTACGCTGATTCTCACCATGCTCTCTCCCGACGGTGACAACAATTTCCCCGGCAATGTGAAAGCCGATGTCACCTACGTGGTGCGCAACAACAACAGCCTCGACATCAGCTATTCTGCCGAGACCGACAAGAAGACGATTATCAACATGACCAACCACTCGTACTTCAACCTGAACGGCGACCCGAACAAGACCATTGAGAATCACGTGCTTTACGTGAACGCATATATCTACACACCGACTGACGAGACTTATATGACCACTGGCGACACCGCATGGGTGAAGGGAACCCCGATGGATTTCATGGAGCCAAAGGAAATTGGCAAGGATGTGAACAACTTCGACTACAAGCCAATAAAGAATGCCAACGGATTCGACCACAACTGGTGTCTGGCTTCTTATCACGACGGTAAGGGTAACATCAAGCAGATGGCTGCAAGCCTCTATTCTCCCGAAACAGGTATTGCCCTGGAGGTGTTCACCAACGAGCCGGGCATCCAAGTCTACACAGGTAACTTCCTCGAGGGAAAAGTGGCTGGAAAGAAAGGCATCAAGTATCAGAAGCATGCCGGCGTTTGTCTGGAGACTCAGAAGTATCCCGACTCTCCCAACAAACCCAAGTGGCCGTCACCATTCCTGAATCCGGGCGAGAAGTATTATTCTCATTGCATCTATAAGTTCGGTGTAGTGAAGTAAGCTTATTCATTAATCAAATACATTTATGGCATTTTTAGATTGGATTGTTATTGGTGTATTCTGCTGTGCACTGATAGGTATTGTGGTTTGGGTTATCAGCCAAAAGAACGATAATTCAGCAGACTATTTCTTGGGAGGCAAGGACGCAACATGGATTGCCATCGGTGCCTCTATCTTCGCTTCGAACATCGGTTCGGAACACTTGATTGGACTGGCTGGCGCCGGCGCCTCTTCGGGTATGGCTATGGCCCACTGGGAGATTCAAGGATGGATGATATTAATATTAGGATGGGTATTCGTGCCGTTCTACACACGAAGCATGGTATACACGATGCCAGAGTTTCTGGAGCGCCGATACAACACCCAGAGCCGCACCATCCTCTCGGTCATCTCGCTCATCAGCTACGTGCTGACAAAAGTGGCCGTGACGGTATATGCTGGCGGACTCGTGTTCCAGCAGGTGTTTGGCATCAAGGAACTTTGGGGTATCGACTTCTTCTGGATTGCCGCTATCGGTCTGGTGGTCATCACTGCCATCTACACCATCTTCGGCGGTATGAAGAGTGTGCTTTACACATCGGTGCTGCAGACTCCTATCCTGCTTCTCGGTTCTCTGATTATCCTCGTGTTGGGTATGAAGGCGCTGGGCAGCTGGGACCAGATGTTGCAGCTCTGTGACGTGAAGCCCAACTACGAAGGTGCCACAGGCACCATGATTCACCTGATGCGCTCGAACACCGACCCGCAATATCCTTGGCTGGGTGCCCTCATCGGTTCGGCCGTGATTGGTTTCTGGTACTGGTGTACCGACCAGTATATCGTTCAGCGTGTGCTGTCGGGAAAGAATGAGAAAGAGAGCCGCCGCGGTACCATCTTCGGTGCCTACCTGAAGCTGCTGCCCGTGTTCCTTTTCCTCATCCCTGGCATGATTGCCTTCGCCCTCCATCAGAAGTATGCTGGTGACGGCGGATTCTTGCCTCTGCTCGCCGACGGAACACCCAATGCCGACGCTGCCTTCCCCACCCTCGTGGCAAAGATTCTGCCTGCTGGTGTGAAAGGTCTTGTGGTGTGCGGTATCCTCGCAGCCCTGATGTCGTCGCTGGCCTCTCTGTTCAACTCATCTGCCATGCTCTTCACCATCGACTTCTGGAAACGACTGAAGCCACAGACATCGGAGAAGAGCTTGGTGCGTATTGGCCAGACTGCAACAGTGGTGATTGTGATTCTCGGTATCTTGTGGATTCCTATCATGCGCTCTGTGGGAAATGTGCTCTATAACTATTTGCAGGACGTACAAAGTGTGCTTGCACCAGGTATCGCCGCAGCCTTCCTGCTGGGTATCTGCTGGAAACGCGCCTCTGCCAAAGGTGGTATGTGGGGTCTGCTCTCAGGTATCATCATCGGTCTGACACGTCTGGGTGCCAAGGTGTACTACAGCAATGCCGTTGATGCAAGCGACAACTGGTTCAAGGCCGTGTTCTACGACTTCAACTGGCTGTTCTTCTGCGGTGCCATGCTGGTTGTATGCTGTCTGGTGGTGATTGTTGTATCGCTGGTGACAGAGGCTCCCGACGAGAAGAAGATACAGGGACTGGTGTTCGGAACATCCACACCGGAACAACGCGCCGCCACACGTGCAAGTTGGAACCACTGGGATGTCATACACACGATTATCATCCTGACAATCACCGTTGCATTCTACATTTACTTCTGGTAAAAGAGGGGTGGCAAAGGTGACACTCGAATAAGAAATAACAAACCAAAAGAACAAAAGAAACTTGACAGATGACGGCTTTTTATGCTGAACATAACAAGGCTTTTGTTGCAGTGGACTGCATCGTTTTCGGCTTTGACGAAAAGAAACTGAAGGTGCTGCTCGGCAAACGTCGAATGGATCCTGGCCGTGGAGAGTGGTCTCTCTACGGCGGATTCGTCGACGAAAACGAGAGTTTGGATGAAGCCGCCAACAGGGTGCTCAACGAACTGACTGGACTGAAACATCTCTATATGAAACAGGTGGCAGCGTTCGGAGCCATCGACCGCGACCCGGGAGAGCGTGTCATCTCCATCGCCTATTGCGCGCTCATCAACGTGAAAGACTACAACGAACGACTGCTCAAAGAGCATGAGGTGGAATGGGTGGAGGTGGACAAGATACCGACTCTCTACTCCGACCACAACATGATGGTGAAGAAAGCACTCACACTCCTGCGCAAACGAATCAACTCAGAACCACTTATCTTCAACCTGCTGCCCAAACTCTTCACACTCACGCAACTGCAGTCGGTGTATGAGGCCATCTTGGGCGAAGTGATTGACAAGCGCAACTTCCGCAAGCGCATCAAAGCCAATGACATGATAGAGAAGACGGAGCTGATAGACAAGTATAGTTCGAAACGTGGTGCAGCCCTTTACCGTTTCAATAAGAAGATGTATCAGGAGGAGTCCTCCTTCAAACTTTAGTTTCTTGGCATCCTGCCAACGTGAGAGTAATAAGCAGAGAAAAGAGATGGTGCGATGGATGTGATTACTGCCATGACACCTACATCTTGAAAAAGAAATAATCAACAAATAGTTTTTTGGATATGTTAGAAGAACTGAAAGAAAAAGTATTCCGCGCCAATATTGACTTGGTGAAACATAATCTTGTCATCTTTACTTGGGGCAATGTCTCTGGCATCGACCGCGAGAAAGGACTGGTGGTCATCAAACCATCGGGAGTCGATTACGATGTGATGAAAGCAAGCGACATGGTGGTGGTTGACCTCGAAAGCGGCAAAGTGGTGGAAGGAGACCTGAATCCTTCGTCGGACACACCCACACACTTGGTGCTCTACAAAGCATTCCCAGAGTTGGGCGGCATTGTGCACACCCACTCCACCTATGCCACCGCATGGGCACAGGCAGGCAAGGACATCCCCAACATCGGAACCACTCACGCCGACTATTTCCACGACTGTATCCCCTGCACGGAAGCCATGACGGAAGACCAGATGGGTGAATACGAGAAGAACACGGGTGTGGTCATCGTAGAGAGATTCAAGAAAGATGGCATCAACCCCGTTCACACTCCGGCCGTACTGGTGAAGAACCACGGTCCGTTTGCCTGGGGAAAGGATGCCGACCAGGCTGTCTATCATGCTGTAGTCACCGAGCAGGTGGCGAAGATGGCGTTCGTGTCGTTTATGGTGAATCCAGAAACCACAATGAACCAACTGCTTGTAGAAAAGCATTTCAGTCGCAAGCATGGACCGAATGCCTACTACGGACAGAAGAAGAAATAACGATTCCTTGCCGAATCAACTACATGACAACTATATTTAATAACTGAATAATCAACAAAAACAAATAGAAACAATGGAAAAAGCATTTGACAAATTAGAGATTTGGTGGGTAACTGGTGCACAACTTCTTTATGGAGGCGACGCCGTGGTTGCTGTGGACGGACACTCGAAGGAGATGGTTGACGGACTGAACGCCAGCGGCATCATCCCTATCAAGGTGGTATATAAAGGAACAGCCAACAGTTCGAAAGAGGTGGAGGATGTGATGAAGGCTGCCAACAACGAGGACCGTTGTGTGGGTATCATCACCTGGATGCACACCTTCTCGCCTGCCAAAATGTGGATAAAAGGCTTGCAGGCTCTGCAGAAGCCCCTACTCCACTTCCACACACAGTATAATGCTGAGATTCCTTGGGACACAATGGACATGGACTTCATGAACTTGAACCAGAGTGCTCACGGTGATATCGAGTTCGGACACATCTGCACCCGTATGCGTATTGCCCGCAAAGTAGTGTGCGGCTACTGGAAGGATGAGAAGGCTCAGAAACAGATTGCCGTTTGGGCACGTGTGGCAGCAGGTGTGGCTGATGCCAAGAATGTTCGCTGCTTGATGTTCGGTATGAACATGAACAACGTTGCCGTAACTGATGGCGACCGCGTAGAGTTCGAACAGCGTCTGGGTTATCACGTAGACTACTACCCTGTCAGCTCTCTCATGGAATATTTCAAGAAGGTGACTGATGCAGAGGCCGATGCGCTCGTTGAGGAATACAAAAAGCTCTACACGATCAAGATCGACGAGAGCGGCGAACAGGTTTACTGGGAGAAGGTTAAGAACAGTGCCAAGGCAGAGATTGCTCTGCGCCGTGTACTGAAGGATGAAGGTGCGACAGCTTTCACCACCAACTTCGACGATTTGGGCGATGCCGATATCGATGCACCTGACTTCTGTGGTTTCGACCAGATTCCCGGTCTGGCTTCACAGCGTCTGATGGAAGAGGGCTACGGCTTCGGTGCCGAGGGTGACTGGAAGACAGCTTGTCTCTATCGTACCCTTTGGGTTATCCAGCAGGGCATGCCTACTGGTTGCTCATTCCTCGAGGACTACACATTAAACTTTGCCGGCGACCGTTCATCTTGTCTGCAGAGCCACATGCTCGAAATCTGTCCGCTGATTGCAACTGATAAGCCCAAACTCGAGGTTCATTTCCTCGGCATCGGCATTCGAAAGCAGCAGACAGCCCGTTTGGTATTCACCTCCAAGACTGGTCGTGGTATCAAGGCAACCGTTGTTGACCTTGGCAATCGCTTCCGTCTGATCTCTCAGGAGGTTGAGTGCATCGAACCGAAACCCATGCCTCATCTGCCTGTTGCTTCTGCCCTATGGATTCCTCAGCCTACCTTCGAGATTGGTGCTGCAGCATGGATCTTGGCAGGCGGTACGCATCACAGCGCATTCTCTTACGATATTAATGAGGAATACTGGGAAGACTTTGCCGAGATGACTGGCATCGAGTATGTCTGCATCAACAAGCAGACCAGCATCGCCGACTTCAAGCAGACACTCCGCAATAACGAGGTATATTATATGCTGAATAAGGCGCTGAAATAATCATCTTAGCACAGAGGTACAGAGACTTCCATAGAAACAACTCTGTATCTCTGTGTTGATAAATAAACGACTATGACAGCAAAAGAAACTATTCAGGCTGGAAAAGCCATACTGGGAATCGAATTCGGTTCCACGAGAATCAAGGCTGTTCTCATCGATGAGGATAACAACCCCATCGCACAAGGTTCACACGAGTGGGAAAATCAACTCGTAAACGGACTCTGGACCTATTCTACCGAAGCCGTATGGTACGGACTGCAGGATTGCTATGCCGAGTTACGCAAAGATGTACAGAAGCAATATGACTGTGAGATCGAGACGCTCGCTGCTATCGGATTCTCTGCAATGATGCATGGTTATATGGCCTTCAACGAAAAACAAGAGATCCTCGTACCCTTCCGTACCTGGCGTAATACCAACACAGGCAAGGCTGCAGCAGAACTCTCCAAGCTTTTCAACTACAACATCCCCCTCCGTTGGAGCATTAGTCACCTCTATCAGTGTATCCTCGACAACGAGGAGCATGTTTCCGACATCAAATACCTAACCACACTGGCAGGTTATGTACACTGGCAGGTGACAGGACAGTTTGTCCTTGGTGTCGGCGACGCATCAGGTATGATTCCTGTTGACCCAAAAACCAAGACATACGATGCCACAATGGTAGAGAAGTTTGATAAACTCATCGCTCCGAAGGGTTTCTCTTGGAAACTGCTCGACATTCTTCCTAAGTCACTTAACGCAGGCGAGAGTGCAGGCTTTCTCACTCCAGAGGGTGCTAAGAAACTCGATGCTTCTGGCCACCTGAAAGCAGGCATCCCCGTATGTCCTCCTGAGGGTGACGCAGGTACAGGAATGGTGGCTACCAACGCCGTGAAACAGCGCACAGGAAACGTCTCTGCAGGAACTTCATCGTTTTCGATGATCGTGCTCGAGAAGGAACTCTCAAAACCTTACGAGATGATTGACATGGTAACCACTCCCGATGGATCACTTGTGGCTATGGTTCACTGTAACAACTGTACCAGCGACCTCAATGCATGGGTAAACCTCTTTAAGGAATATCAGCAACTACTTGGTGTTCCTGTAGATATGAATGAGGTATTCGGAAAACTCTACAACAACGCGCTGAACGGTGACACCGACTGTGGCGGACTCGTATCCTATAACTACATCAGTGGTGAGCCTGTTACAGGACTTGCTGAGGGACGCCCCCTGTTCGTACGTTCTGCCAACGACAAGTTTAACCTTGCCAATTTTATGCGTGCTCATCTATATGCCTCTGTCGGCGTACTGAAGATTGGCAACGACATACTGTTCAAGGAAGAGAAGATCAAGGTTGACCGTATTACCGGACATGGTGGTCTCTTCAAGACCAAAGGTGTTGGTCAGCGTGTTCTCGCTGCCGCCATTAACAGTCCGATATCCGTCATGGAGACTGCCGGCGAAGGTGGTGCATGGGGTATTGCCCTACTAGCTGGTTATATGGTAAGCAATCCCGACAAGCTTTCTCTCGCCGATTATCTGGAAGAGGTGGTCTTTGCGGGAAATACAGGAACATCCATCGCTCCAACTCCCGAAGACGTCAGCGGATTCGAAAAATATATAGAGAATTACAAGCGTGGTCTTGCCATCGAGCAATGCGCTGTAGACAATAAGAAGTAAGGATAAGTGGGGGAAAATTCCCCACCTATCCGTATTATAATATAAATATGGTATACAAAGTATGAAGAAACAGTTCCTATTATTGATTATAGCAGCATTCTCCATGCCTGTAATAGCGGCAGATAATGTGAAGGCTACGGTTCACGCTGATCAGGGCGGAGCCAAGATTAACCGTGAGATTTACGGACAATTCTCTGAACACCTCGGCTCATGTATATATGGTGGTCTTTGGGTGGGTGAAAACTCACAGATACCCAACATCAACGGATATCGCAAGGACGTGTTCGAGGCCTTGAAAGCACTCAAGATACCAGTGCTTCGCTGGCCGGGCGGATGCTTTGCCGATGATTATCACTGGATGGATGGTATTGGCCCAAAGTCTCAGCGTCCCTCTTTGCGCAACAACAACTGGGGTGGTACCATTGAGGACAATTCCTTTGGCACTCACGAATTCCTCAACCTCTGCGAGATGCTTGACTGCGAGCCGTATATCAGCGGCAATGTGGGTTCCGGCACTGTGAAGGAAATGGCTCAGTGGGTGGAGTATATGACCAGCGACGGCGACACCCCGATGGCACGCCTGCGCCGCGCCAATGGTCGCGACAAGGCCTGGAAGGTGAAATACTTCGGCATCGGCAATGAAGCTTGGGGATGTGGTGGTAACATGCGTCCCGAGTATTACTCCAACGAATACCGCAAGTTCAATACCCATCTTCGCGATCAGGGTGCCAACAAGCTTTATCGCATTGCCTCCGGAGCCAGTGACTATGACTACAACTGGACCGAGGTGCTGATGGAGAATATCGGGAAGCAAATGAATGGCATTTCGCTTCACTATTACACCTGCACGGGCTGGACGGGTTCTAAGGGTTCTGCCACTAGTTTCGACACCGACCAATACTACTGGGCACTCGGCAAATGTCTTGAGATTGAAGAGGTGATCAAGAAGCATAAAGCCATCATGGACGCAAAAGACCCCGAAGGAAAGATAGGTCTGCTCGTTGATGAATGGGGCACGTGGTGGGACGAAGAGCCAGGCACCATTCCCGGTCATCTCTATCAGCAGAATGCGCTGCGCGACGCCTTTGTCGCCGCCCTTTCTCTCAACGTATTCCATAAGTACACCGACCGTGTGAAGATGGCCAACATTGCACAGGTCGTTAATGTGCTCCAGTCGATGATTCTCACCGATCAGGAAGGAACAGGCCACATGGTGCTCACGCCCACCTATCATGTCTTTGAGATGTATACCCCGTTCCAGGAGGCCACCTACCTGCCTGTTGACCTGGAGAGTGAGACGATAGCTGTAAGCAAAGCCTATTTCAAGGAGAAGGAAGGTGCCAAGGATGCAGG
>CACZPU010000025.1 GCA_902783165.1 uncultured Prevotellaceae bacterium | reverse complement strand
TCGAACAGGCAGATGTTAAGCACCACGTTTTTTTGTATGTGGTTTGAAATAAGAATTAATCCATCTGACTTTAGGTGCTTGTCAGAACAAAAGTATAAGGATAAGGCAATAAAGAGTAACTGATAAAACCATAATTCGAGATTCATTTCACTTCTGGTGACATAGAACTGGAAAACTAAATAACGCAGAAGCAGAAAGGGATAATGACCTCGCACGAACAGCGTGGGGGATTCGTTATGCTTCATTCTGCAGCGTTTCCAGTCGCTTATGTCAAGGCATAACACCCCTGCGTTTTCAAAAAACGCAGTTTTTTTGTGCCACAAAGTTTAATATGAAGAGACCGGACACTGGTAAAACATTTTTAGATTTTGATGATATTAACAAAATCTTACCAAAAGAATTACATCTTAATAGCGAAAGACATTCTCGTGGTGTCTATTGTGCTGCTAACGGTTGCCTTATCAGTATTTCTAATTCCAAAATATACGACAAGGGATATTTGTCTTGGTATTATGTTTACGCTGACAGGTATTATGATTTGGGTGTTAAATACATGCTATTTACTTTAGGTCTAAGCGGAGTTGTTCTTGTACCAATGGATGTGATTCAATCCTACAAACTCGGTTGTTCATGGAAAGAAGGATTGAGACGTGGAGAGAAACGTTATCGTATTGATGTTACAAAAAAGGATGGCAAGTATTTCTTTGTTAATAGTTCTCAGCGTTATCAGAACCAATTAGATATAACACATTTTTTCATACCATTCAATTAACTCTGTTTGTATTATGCCACAAGGAGAACAAGTGAAAAACGGAAAGGCTTTTGAGTTTTCATTAGCGTTTCAGTATTGTATAGCACTCCAATCTTTAGGGAAGAAAGTAGCATTAGTGGAAAATCCCGCTATAGAGGTTGCAAGAAACTTCTATAATTCCTTCAGTTCAGATAAGAAAAGGGAATTTGACGTGGCAGCTAAGCAGACTATTGAAACAATGTTGAAGATCGAGCCTGGTTTAACAACCCCCAAAAACAATGAAGACGAGCTAATGATTGCTTTACAGAGCGATTCCGAAGGTGCTGCAGGGGACGTAAGAGATGTGATATTCAGTAGGGTGAAACCTGCTTGGGAAATAGGCTTCTCTGCAAAAAATAACAACGATGCTGTAAAGCATTCCAGACTAAGTCGTGTTCTGGACTTCGGACAAGAATGGTTGGACTGCCCATGTTCATCTCAGTATTGGGACGATATACGTCCTATATTTGCCTATTTGAGGAAGCACGAAGGCCATACTTTTAATTCTTTAGGGGATGAAAAGATTACTAAAGTTTATGTGCCATTGTTAACAGCTTTTAGGGATGAACTTATGCGAATTTACAATAACAACGACGCCATTCCAGAAAAACTGATCCGCTATCTCATCGGCAACTATGCCTTTTACAAAATAATTAAGGATGATAGCCATAATATGGTAATTGTAAAGGCATTCAATATTAATAACGAATTAAACAGAACTGTCAATGGAGTTAAAGCTCAGTACAAGACCCCTACCATTAACCTTCCCACAAGAATTGTTGAGTTCGATTTTAAAATTGGAGCAGAAGACAACACATTAGATATGATTTTGGACGAAGGTTGGGAAATCTCATTTAGAATTCATAATGCTAGTTCCAGAATAGAACAGTCCTTAAAATTTGACATCAGACTGTTAGGTAATCCTCCCATATTATTCACACAACATTTATTCAGATAAACATTATGGCAGTAATCAGTCTATTTAGTGGAGCTGGTGGACTTGACCTTGGCTTTCATCGGGCAGGTTTCGTAACAGCAGTAGCAAATGAGTTTGACACCAAAATATGTCCTACTTTTAGATATAATTTTCCTGGTGTAAATCTCATAGAAGGAGATATTCGAGACATCAATGCTGGCATATTTCCCCTTCATGTTGATGGTATTATTGGAGGACCACCTTGTCAGTCGTGGAGTGAAGGCGGTACGAGACGTGGATTTGAAGATCCAAGGGGGCAACTGTTCTTAGAATACATTAGGATTTTGGAAACAACTCAGCCTTTATTTTTCGTGGCAGAGAATGTATCTGGCATGCTGGCACCAAGACATGCTCAAGCAGTTACATCTTTCCTCCAGTCTTTTAGGAATGCAGGAGAACACGGTTATGATGTACAATTGCAAATGCTTAACGCCAAGGATTATGAAGTGCCAGAAGACAGAGACCGCATTTTCTTTGTTGGATTTAGAAGGGATTTAGAAATCGACGACTTTGAATATCCTGCTCCAATATTACCAAGACGTACACTTAGAGATGCAATATGGGATTTGAGAGACTCTGCCATACCTGCTTTAGAACATAATCACACCAATGGAAATGCTTGTATAGTAGATAATCATGAGTATTATGTGAGTGGCTATTCTTCCATTTTTATGTCAAGGAATAGGGTACGAGGATGGGATGAACAAGGTTTTACTGTTCAAGCTAGTGGTCGACAATGTCAATTGCATCCTCAGGCGCCAACCATGGAACTAATTGCACCAAATACAAGAAGATTCGTACCAGGTAGTGAACATCTATACCGTAGAATGACTGTCAGGGAAGTGGCAAGAGTGCAAACGTTCCCAGACAATTTCCATTTCATATATGACGATGTGAACTATGGTTATAAGATGATTGGAAATGCGGTTCCCGTCAATCTTGCATATCATCTTGCTATGCAAATACGAGAAACACTTCATAGGTATCATGTCCCCGTAGCAGACTGATTATTCTATGAGAGTTGTGTCTCTGTTCGCAGGTTGCGGAGGTCTTGATCTTGGCTTTGAAAAGGCTGGTTTTGATGTGGTATGGGCGAATGAATATGATTCTTCCATACATGCTACTTATAGGCTAAATCATCCAAAAACACAACTATGTACATTTGACATAAGAAAGATTAGAGCCGAGAACATACCTGATTGCGATGGCATTATTGGTGGTCCTCCTTGCCAATCATGGAGTCTTGGAGGGAAGAGTCTTGGAATTGAAGATGATAGGGGAAAACTGGTTTATGACTACATTCGCATTGTGAAGGACAAGAAGCCAAAGTTCTTTATTATGGAGAATGTGCCAGGAATGGTTACGCCAAGACACATTGACGTATTTAACGAGTTCCTTAATCTCTTCCGTAGTGCGGGGTATGTCGTCAAATATGAATTGATGAACGCGGCTGATTTCCAAATACCACAGGAACGCAAGAGGGTTATAATCGTTGGCATATTAAACGGCTTAAATGTTGAGTATTTGTTTCCTACAAAATTGAACTCAACACCTGTTACATTGTTTAGAGCTATAGGTGATTTGAAAATTTCTCCTACACCATACAACAACGAAAGAATCTGCATTGAGAGCAATATTATTCCTAATCATGACTACTATACTGGTCCGTATGATAGTAAGTTTATGGCAAGGAACAGAGTGAGAGGATGGGACGAACTGTCGTTTACTATTCAAGCCCAAGCAAAGAATGAACCTCTCCATCCTCAAGCGCCAAAAATGGTCTACGTGTCTGCACAAGAAAGAAAATTCGTGAAAGGGAAAGAGCACTTATATAGAAGACTAAGTGTAAGAGAGTGCGCGAGAATACAAACATTCCCTGATGGTTTTAAATTCATTTATGACAAAGTACAGGATGGTTACAAAATGGTAGGGAATGCTGTTCCGCCTCGTTTGGCATATCACATAGCACTATCGATTAACAAATGCTTTTCATCATCTGCATCGACTAAATCCAATATTGAAATTGCATTAATCGGATATGTAAAGAGCGAATCTGACTTTAATATAATAAGGAAAGAGAATATCTATTATATAAGAGGTGGCAACAGACCTGGAGCAATGCAATACGGACAATTGACAATACCGATAAAATGGTTATTATTGCATAGAGGTGAGCATAAAGAATTATATGAACTTGTTACGGGTAAGGCAGAAATATGCCACAAGCAATTCCTGATGAATCTTGGATTCCATCCCAATGGAGAAGAATACTGGTTCTTCAGGATTAAACGCGTCATAAAAGATGATTCTATTATTTCACTTATAATAAAAGAAACAAAAGAGTTGAAACACTCTCCTCATATAATTAGTGTCGAGAACATTGCTTGGTAAAACACTTGGGCATTTGACCGAAATAATCTACCTTTGCAACTAGTTATCTCATAAAAGCATAATTAATATTGGTAAGGGTGAATACATTTGCTTATGACGGGAAGGAGTATCTAGTAGCAGATATTCCAGACGTTATTTTTGGTAGCGAGTCTAGACTTTTTATTGGCTCTTATACTCTAAACATTGCACTTTATGATGACGAGAAGGGGTATAAATGCCATATTGCAGAAGAAATTGATGAGCAGATATACGCCTATTTAGATGACCATTATTTCATGTTAGAAGATAATGATTTTCTGAAAAAAGTCAAAGAGTTGTTGGATTGAAAAATGAACACATGCATGTATAGCAAGCAGACTCCTTAAAAAAAGTGCAGTGAAAAGTTGGTTGTTCCTTGGGAAAAGTATATCTTTGTATGGAAAAGATGTTTGAAAAAGTGCAGAACATGTGGAGACACTAAGAAGGAGGAGACAGAATGAAACTGACAACATATAATAATAGAGGTAGATGGATATAAAAGAAATACTAAACAAGACGGACAGGTTCGCAGCCAATGCGGGATGCAGGCTGACGGAGGTGAACACCCAACATGCCGTGGCGGAGATGACGGTGACTAATGCACACCTGAACGGAGGGAACGTGTGTCAGGGAGGGGCACTGTTTACATTGGCCGACCTGGCCATCGCTGCCTTGATGAACTATCGAGGACAACTGACCTTCGGCATTAACAACAGCATCATGTTCGTTTCGAGCGCCAAAGAGGGTGACGTACTCAGGGCTGAGGCCGTCAATGTGGCCGACCACCATAAGATTCCGGCAGTGGAGGTGCGCGTGACCAACCAGGAAGGAAGGCTAATATGCCACATCACCGGCATGGGCTACTGCAAAGGTGTTCCGCTGCCTACGGACACGGAAAGATGAACGGATGGCAAAAGGAAATAACATTAACTAAAATAGAATGACATGAAAAAGATTATCACTTGTTTGTTGGCTTCGCTGGGACTGACAACTGCCTGCGGCCAAGGGGATTATGAGAATGTGGACGTGAAGGCTTTCGCTGCCATGACGGAAGAACCTGACGTTGTGGTGCTGGATGTTCGTACCGCAGAGGAATTTGCGGAAGGACACATCGACGGGGCCATGCATATAGACCAGGGAAAGGGCGATTTCGTGGAGAAAGCAAAGGCTACACTGGACAAAGGAAAGACAATAGCTGTATATTGCAGAAGCGGGCGACGCTCGGCCAACGCAGCAGGACGACTGTCGGCTGAGGGCTTCAAGTGCGTGAACCTGAAAGGGGGCATCATGGCTTGGAAAGAGGCTGGGCAACCTGTGACCAACGACACCTACGAGGTAGACGTGTTCAAGACCAAGAGTGGCAAGACGGTGAAGTTGCACGCGCTGGTTCATGCCAGCATCCGCATAGAGTTCGACGGGAAGGAGATAGAGATAGACCCTGTGACAAAGCTCGGAAACCGCGTCATCAACTATGGCACCATGCCTAAGGCCGACTTCCTTTTAGTGACACATGAGCACGGCGACCACTTCGACAAAGCGGCTATCAACACACTCTCTGCTGCGACAACACGTTTCATCACGAATGCGAGATGTGCAGAAATGTTTGGCTCTGGCGAGGTGATGGGCAACGGCGACATGCTGACATTGGCCGGGAACATGACATTGGAGGCCGTGCCGGCATACAACACGACGGAAGGACACTTGCAGTTCCATCCCAAAGGTCGCGACAACGGATATATTCTGACCCTCGACGGACTGCGCATCTATATTGCAGGCGACACAGAAGACATTCCTGAAATGGCGGACATCAAGGATATCGACATCGCCTTCATGCCTTGCAACCAACCATATACAATGACACCCGACCAACTCGTCAATGCTGCGAAGATGGTGAAACCCAAGGTGCTGTTCCCCTATCACTACGGGAAAACGGACGTAAGCACCATTCCGCAACTGCTGAAGAACGATGGCATCGACGTGAGAATAAGGCATTACGAATAAGGGCTGCAACAATACGTACCACTGAGATGAAACGCAAAATATACGTGGCAAGCAGCTGGAGAAACGGCTATTACACAGAGGTGGTGGAGAAACTGAGAGAGGCTGGACACGAGGTATACGACTTCCGAAATCCTCCCTCTGGAGACCCAGGGTTCAAATGGAGCTGTGTGAGCGAGGACTATATGGAGTGGTCGCCACAACAGTATCGCGACATGCTACAGCACGAAAAGGCTGTGCGACAGTTCCACAACGACATCGAGGCGATGGAGGCCTGCGACACGTGTGTGCTTGTGCTGCCATGCGGACGGAGCGCACACACGGAGGCCGGATGGTTTGCCGGCAAAGGGCGCGCCACAATAGCCTACATACCGGAGAAGCAGGAACCGGAACTGATGTACAAGCTGTTCACCAGCGTGTGCTGCTCGATAGAAGAGTTGATTGGTGCCTTGGAATAAAAAGGGGAATACGAATCACTTACCCGAGTGCAAGGTGATGACAACAATCTCGGGTGTCACACCAAAGCGGAATGGCACGAAACCGGAAATGCCCGTGGTAACATAAAGGGCACGATCGCCCTCCCAATACAAACCTGCCGGTTCGGGATATTTCCACGAAACGGGAGACCAACCGAACAACTTGAATTGCCCGCCATGGGTGTGGCCACTCATGGTGAGCTGTGCTTGGCACTGCGCAAGAATCATGTCGTGCCAAACAATGGGGTCGTGTTGGAGCATGATGGCGAAGCAATCCTTATCTGTTCCAGCAAGAGTCTTCTCCACATCGCCCCATCGTGTAGAGGGATTCGTACCGGCATTTTCCATTCCGGCTATGACAATGGAGTCGGCACCGCGACGGAGCACTTGGTGCTCGTTGACCAACAATTTCCAACCCATGGACCGCTCTTTGCTGCGAAGCAGACTCTCGTTGAGCGCCATGGTAGTGGAGTCGGCCTTGATATAGGTGGAATAATCGTGATTGCCGAGGATGGAGAACACACCATCTTTGGCCTTCAATTCAGAAAGGACGCTCTGCATGCCATCGAGTTCGGTGGGAAACATATTCTGCAAATCGCCAGCGAAGACAATGGCATCGGCTTGCAGGTCGTTGATGGTGGACACCACTCGTTCCAAGAAGCTGGTGTCGTCGAGAAAGGAGCCCACATGGACATCGCTGAACAATGCTATGCTGTAACCGTCGAACGAACGGGGAAGCGACTGAAATGACAGGTCGACCTGTTTGACGGTAAGGCGCCGATTGCCTATGAAACTTCCATAAAGCACGATATATACCGTGAAAAAGGCAAGGACAAGTCCTAAGAGAATGCCCCAATTGTGCCTCTTGTGAAGGATTCGGCAAATGACCAAACCTACAAAGGAGCAGATGGCGAAGATGGCTTTCGGTATGACAATGATGCCCAAAAGGAGGAGGTAGACGAACAGCCACTCAGTGCGCTCGGGTGCAAAATTCTTTTCTGCGGCAAGCAGACAAGTGGAAACAAGCATGACGACGGCGGGAATCCAATAAAGCACCCGCTTGAGGGTGGTATAGCCTTTGCGCCGCAACAAATAGTGCTTGTGGATGAACAGGTCGGGCAAGACTATTAAAAGTATCAGGATGAGGAAGATTCTCGCTATCATTGATTTGGTTATTTTTGCTTGCTAAAGGGGTTTCTATAATCAATATATGTGTGGATATGCTCTATCTGAAACGGAGTTCCTCGCCACGATAGTCGTCGAAGAACTTGCCTTGATTGTAGAGATGGAGGCCGTTGCAGAAGGTATGCTGTACCTGCCAATGGAACGTATGTCCCATCATGGGACTCCATTTGCACTTGCTCTGGATGCATTGCTCGTCAACCGTCCAAGGGGAATGGGGCTTGACAATCACGAGGTCGGCCTTATAGCCGGGACGTATAAAACCTCGATCGCGAACTTCGAACAGAAGGGCCGGATGGTGGCACATCAATTCTACCACACGCTCGATGGGAAGAACGCCTGCATCGACAAGCTCGAGCATGGCCACCAGCGAGAACTGAACCATCGGCATGCCCGAAACAGCCTTGGATGCACCACCCTCCTTCTCGGAGAGAAGATGGGGGGCATGGTCGGTGCCAATGGTGGTGATGCGCCCATCGAGAAGGGCTTTGCGAAGGGCATCGCGGTCGGCACGGGTCTTGATGGCGGGATTGCACTTGATAAGTGTGCCCAGACGACGATAGTCTTCATCGCAGAAGAAGAGATGGCTCACCGTTGCCTCGGCTGTGATATGAGGGTCGCTGCCAAAGAGCTGCAACTCGCGCTGAGTGGTGAGATGAGCCACATGCAACCGCGCACCGTGCTTCGTGGCCATGGCAACGGCACTCTTTGTTGACAGAAAACAGGCTTCCTCGCTACGTATTTCGGGATGATGGCACACATCGGGGTCGTCACCATACAACCGTTTCGCCTCCTTCATGTTGGCGTTGATGATGGCGGTGTCTTCACAATGCGCCATGACGGGCAGAGGTGCTGCAGTGGAGAAGACTGCCTCCAACGATTCCTGACGGTCGACCAACATGTTGCCTGTGCTGCTGCCCATAAACAGTTTGATGCCCGGAATGCGGTGAACATCCAACTGTCGGAACAGATGGACATTGTCGTTGGTGGCTCCGAAGAAGAAACTGTAGTTGACATGGCTGCCAGCCTTGCCCAATGCGAACTTCTGTTCCAACGCCTCCAGCGATGTGGTTTGCGGAACAGTGTTCGGCATATCAAAGAAAGAGGTGACACCACCGTAGGCGGCAGCACGGCTCTCGCTCTCGATATCGGCCTTGTGGGTAAGGCCCGGCTCACGGAAATGGACATGGGAATCGATGATGCCAGGCAAAACAAAACACCCCGAGGCATTTATTTCATGGTCGAAATGCTCATGGGGTGTATGGGAGTCTGCTATGATATCGGTGATGCGGTCGTCGCAAATGATAACGGAACCTTGCGACGTGCATCCTTCGTTGACGATCGTAGCGTTCGATATAAGTGTCTTCAACTTGCTCTTGATTAATGGTTATCTCACCGAGTCGACCGGCGCTGCCATCTGGTTGGGTGTGGGAACCTGAGGAAGAGGGGTGTTGGCAGGCATCTGAGGAACAGACTGCGGTTCGGCAGTACCATTCATGATAGCCTCATTCTGCTTGGCCTTCTCGTAATAGTCCTTCACATAGCTGTCGTTCTTGAAATGGTCGGTGGCTTTGCTCATGATGTCTTCAATCCATGGCTGGAGCTCCGGGTAGCGGTAGTTGGCAGTAATCATGAAGAACACCCAAGGACCGAGCACATTGTCGAAATTCTCAGTGATGAACGATGTGATGAGTTTGTCTTGGTCTTGAGCAATGGTTTGTGCTTCCTGTGACAACTTGGCGTTGGTGACGTTCTCATCCTCACCATTCATGATGGCCTGACTCTGCTTGCGGCCGAGGTCGGCCATCTGGTTCTCCAGCTTGTTGTAAGCCTCAATAAACGTGGCAAGCTTGTCGTTCAGAGGGGTGCCGCTCACCTTCTGCTGGGTGTTGTCCAGTTTCACGGAGATATCGCCATGCTCAATGACGATAGGGATGATGCTCTCATCGTCCATGAACAATGTGGCCACCTTGGTGGAATCGACAGAGCCCGTGAAATGGAATTGGCCATGCACCACATCGCATGAATCTACATTCTTCATGCTGTTGTCTTGGAGGACTTTCAGATATAGCATGTGACCATCGAGCATGGAAACGTCCGACGATCCTTGTATATTATAACTGTTAGCGCATGAAGTCAATGCGGCCAAACTCAAGAACACATATATAAATTTGCTCATAACGTTTATTTTCAATTTCCCAATCTTATGAGAAAGTTGGACATTGCAAATGTACAACGTATTATTGAAGTATGGAAAATTTTTTATGCTATTTAAAACAAAAGCACCTACTTTTAGCGTTTTTTTGCCTCTTTATCCAGTTCGTGACTTATTCTGTGGGTGGTATAAACCTCAATAATAGCTGCAACGAGGAGAACAACAACCCACTTGTTCATCACGAAAACAACATAATTGTTCAATCCGTTTTGCATGTTGTTCATGAAAAAAGGCAACAAAAAATTGTAGGTGTTCTCTATCATCAGCAGACCTGCCAAGAGGAAACAGATGTCAGCAAAAATGACAGTACGCCTCAAACGACGTATCACAAAATCGGTGCCCTCGTAGCGCTGAAGAAGCTGCATGGCTGTGAAACAAATGGCACCAACCATATAAATCCAACAAGCTGGGCGATGAAGCCCGAACACGAACATGCCCGAACCAATAACCATCAGCAATCCGCCAAGGAGAAAAACAATGGACTGTACTTTACTGAGCTGCTTCATCTTTCGTTTCGGTTACTGGTTCCATCTCGTCGCTAAGCACGAAAATATCCTCATCGTCGGCTTTCATGAAATAGCGTTCGCGGGCTATCTTCGTGATGGCCTTGGGATTACGGCGCAACTCCTTAAGTTGAGCCTCATCCTCCTCATACTGAGAGTTGTAAAGAGATATCTGCTCTTTCAGTTCGCTAATCTGCAACTCGTACTTGACACGCTGATAGAAACTGTTCTCGTCGAGAACACCAACGATAAGACCACCGATAATCAGCACTATCCAGTACTTGTTATGGCTGAGGAATGAATAAAAAGGATTCGTACGGCTCACTTCTTTCTGCTTTTTCTGTTCTGAGTGCAAAGATACGAAAAAGCAGGAACAGAACAAAGGAAAATTGGATTTTTCTTTGTTCTACAAGGCGAATGAGTTGTTTGTATATAATAGTCCCCATTTTTCAGACAACCGCAAAGACTCCCCATTTTTCAGACAATATGCTTTGCATGTTTGATGAAAAATGCTATCTTTGCGGCAGACCACAAAAAAGAAATGGGAAGAATGAGCAAATTCACAGCAGCCTTCAAGGCGAAAGTGCCGAGAACCTGCACATCATGGAGCTGATGGACTGGTACTACACCGAGCATCCCACGTCTGGTGTGCTAACGATGGTGAACATGCATGCCCTGCTTGGCATCTCCGCCAATCCCAAGCATGTGAGACGTCTGCTGAGGAAGATGGGCCTACTGGCCATATACCCGAAGAAATGCCTCTCCAAGGGAGGGAAGCCACAATACTTCCATCCCTATTTGCTACGCGGGATGGCCATCACAAGACCCAACCAGGTGTGGAGCACGGACATCAGCTACATTCCCATGAAGAACGGCTTCATGTACC